>CAMWUW010000004.1 GCA_947177525.1 uncultured Bacteroidales bacterium
TGTTGCCATTGTCCAAAAATTGTTTTTTCATTTTATTAGTTGTTAAAAGGTTTTTGTCCGGATATGCTGGAACAGCACAAAAATGCCCGCCGCCAGAACTGGCAACGGGCATTTCGGCCTGTATACTGTTTATTTCTAAGAAATTACTGCATTCCCCCCCCCGGTCATATTTGGCCAGAGTTGAACTGTTTATGCGATAATATTTATTCAGATTGGACACTCCTGTAAGGATTTTGCGCAAAAGTAAAAATATAATATGTATATGTCAAGGAAAAACACAGTTATTTTCTGACATCGTTTTGGGAATATGCATGAAGATTTGGCATCTGGGACAACAAATATTGGCATTTAACCATTATATTTGCCGTCAGTTTATTATTCAAAGGATGGAAGTAAGAGCAAAAAAGGCGCTTGGCCAGCATTTCTTGACTGATTTGTCTATAGCGCAAAGGATTGCAGAGGCATTGGAGACCGAGGCAGCACCACAGGGAAACAACATCACGCAGGGCATATCCGGCAAAGCAGAGTCCGCAGAGGAGAGGCAGAAGCCCATGGACGTCCTGGAAATTGGCCCGGGCATGGGAGTTCTGACACAGTATCTCCTTCAAAGACAGGACATTTCACTTAAAATGGTGGAAATCGACACCGAATCAGTCAATTATCTGCTCACTCATTTTCCTCAGACAAACGGACGTCTTCTTGAAGCGGATTTCCTGAAGCTTAAGCTGGAGAAATTCTTTCCCGGCGAGTTCTGCGTAATCGGCAACTTCCCATATAACATATCCTCACAGATTTTCTTCAAAATCTTAGAATACAGGGAGCAGGTACCTCAGGTTGTCTGCATGATACAGAAAGAAGTGGCGGAAAGGATTGCTGAAAAGCCAGGAACAAAGACCTACGGAATCCTGTCAGTTCTTCTGCAGGCATGGTATGACATCGAATATCTGTTCACCGTGGGCGAAGGTGCATTCAACCCTCCTCCGAAGGTGAAGTCCGCCGTAATACGCCTGCACAGAAACAAGCGCACATCACTCGGATGTGACGAAAAAATGTTCAAGACAGTCGTAAAGACCGGCTTCAACCAGAGACGCAAGACACTGAGAAATTCCCTGAAATCGCTTATTTCGGAAAAGGCCCAGAGAGAAGGATGGACAGACGAGGAGCGCATGCGTTTTGTCTCCGACCCGGTTTTCGACTTGCGTCCTGAACGGCTTTCCGTAGAAGACTTCGTAGCCCTCACCGAAATGCTCGCATAGCATAAATCTGGTTTCAGGCCGGACATGGCCTTTCCCCGTATATGGCGGGGCGTAGATCAAGCATTTCAGGCCGGACATTTCCCGGAGGCCCGGAACACCATACACCATACACCAGAAATACGCAAAACGCAATCTGCTGTAAATCAATCATTTCCTATAAATCGCTGCCCCAAAAACAGCGGGCAGCGATTTATAGGAAATAGCTAACAATCAACGATTTACATACCACGGACTACACAGAAATATCCGTCTCAGAACGAAAGCGAAACAGACTGTCCGGCTTCAAGAGTTATGTCAACCGGAGCATCAGCTCCGCGGGCTTTTATAGTAAATGTGCCCGGAACAGATGCATGTATGACAGCCTGCACCGGCCTGCAATTTTTCCATTCGAGATCAACTGAAACGCCTCCGGCGGCACGGAAACCACGGAAAGATCCGCTATGCCATGAATCCGGAAGGGCCGGAAGCAATTCGATTACACCTGAGTGACTTTGCAGAAGCATTTCAGCGATTCCGGCTGCACCTCCGAAATTACCGTCAATCTGGAACGGAGGATGAGAACAGAACAGATTCGGGAAAGTGCCGCTCCGGTGTCCTGAGGAAGGATTTGCCGGATCTATTGCAGGAGTCATGAGATTGCGGAAAAGTGTCCAGGCACGGTTGCCGTCCCCAAGCCTTGCCCAGAAGTTGATTTTCCATGCCCGGCTCCATCCTGTCCCGTCATCTCCTCTGCGCTCCAGGGACTTACGGCATGCCTGCGCCAGTTCCGGAGTGTCATCAGGAGAAATCTGATAACCGGGATGCAGACCATACAGATGAGATACATGACGGTGATGGACATCTTCTTCCTCATAATCCTCCATCCACTCCTGCAGGTATCCTTCTGAACTTATCTGCATTGGAGGGAAAGACTCAATGTCACGTCTGAGCTCCTTGGCAAAACCGGCATCACAAGCCAGGATTTCAGCAGCCCTGGCAGTGTTTCCGTACAGTTCGGTCAACAGCTGCACATCCATTGTCGGCCCCATGCAGATGCTCACAGGAGTATGCGACCGGTCTCCGGGAACATAAAAAGCGTTTTCAGGAGAAGAAGAAGGTGCTGTGACAAGCCAGCCGTGGGAAGGTTCACGCACTGTAGCTGAACGGAAAAACTCCGAGGCTCCTTTTAGAACCGGATAGATTTCACGGAGATATGAAGTGTCACGTGTATATTCAAAATGATTCCAAAGATGGGCACACAGCCATGCGCCTCCAGTATTTGTTGCTCCCCATGACGGATGCTCGCCGGGAGCCGTGTAGTCCCACACGTTGGTCATCATGTGCAATACCCAGCCTTTGGCATCATGGCCATAGAAGGCCCTGGCTGTTTTCTCTCCGGATGGAACAAGCCTTTTTACAAAGGATGTGAGCGGCCCGGCAAGTTCTCCGAGTCCGGCCTGCTCCATAGGCCAGTAGTTCATCTGGATGTTGATGTTGGTGTGATAGTCTCCGTTCCATGGCGTCTGCACCCCGTCTGCCCATAGGCCCTGCAGATTAGGGGGCAAGGTGCCTGGCCGTGTGCTTGAAATAAGCAGATAGCGGCCGTAATTATAATAGAGGGAAGCCATTGACGGAGAAGGATTGTCAATAAAGTCAATGATGCGCTGAGGTGTCGGAGCAAGGTCTGACTTTACATGAGGAAGTGTAAGCGAGACTCTTGAATACAATTCAGAATGTGCGGCAATATGACTGCCCACGACAGGACTCAGGCCCGGCTCTTCAGCAGAATACCCGGCCGCAGAAGAGAAAAGAGTACTTTCACCAGCTGCATTTGGGTTTGAATCAGACGAGATAATGTCTGCAACAGCGGAAGCAAGCAGGGAATCGCAGAATGCTGTATAGTTTTCACCATGGAAAGATGTTCCCTCTGCATAATAGTCTGTTGCTGCTGATATTACAATCCACGCTTCAGTTGCATTCTGTATCTGCAGGGAAGCGGAATTCCGGTCTGCGCTGTTTCCGTTTACGGAGTTCTCCGAAGTCCCGGACAGTGTGACTGAGCCGGCATCAGAGACTATGCTCATTGCGGCACGGTATTTCATCCCGGATACCCCCGGAACTCCGCTGTCGAGCGAACCGTAAAGAAGAAGTGTCGGGGAGACAGTCAGGCCGGAGGATGAATCTGCATGCAGCACGGCGGCGGGAGCGGCCTCGGAGAGGGCGCTCTCGGCACGCCTCAGGCGTGCCGAGCAGGACAAGGCTCCCGCCTTGTCCGCCGCCGCCTTCACTACGATTACATCCCGATCGCGTGAGACAAAATACTCCCTGCGGAATCTCACCCCTCCGGACTCAAACTCAGTATATGCAATTCCAGTCCTCATGTCAAGCCACCTTCTGTAGCCCTCGGCATGGTCCCCCGGCATCATATAATCCAATTCAAGGTCAGCCAATATCTGATAACATCCGTAAGTTCCGCCTGTCTCCGGCTTCTTGGGCACAAAACTGCTGTACATCAGCTCCTGAGCCTCAACATTTTTGCCCTCAAAAAGCAAACTGCGTATCCCGGAAAGACTTTTCGCGGCATCCGGATTGGCATAATCAGCCTCCGAACCGCTCCACAATGATATTTCATTCAGTACAATATGCTCATGCCCCGGACCTCCGTCCGGCATCATCCCCAGTCTTCCGTTTCCCAGAGGAAGCGTCTCCTCCCATATTGACGCAGGTTCAGTAAAACAAATGACATGATCACTGTCATCCATACTGTAATCAGCACTCCCGCATCCGGAATATGCCACAAAGGCAAGCGCACTTGCTCCCAAAAGAAACAGAAAACCTCTCATTGCAAACAATTACTTCAGTGAAAAAATTTTTCTGGAGGCCACAACAGACGGAGCTATTGCAGCAAGCCCGACCAGAAGATATATATTATATTTATATACAGAATCGGAGAACCGGGAAACCGGTGCAAGAGAAGAAATCCTTTCCATTGCGTCCCTGTAAAGAGTTCCCGACAACATATCCAGAGCATCCTGATTCAAAGACAACAGCACTGTTACAGAAATACATGCCAGCACAACAACAGAAACAGCTGCAAATACCCGTCTCAAATTGCGCCTCCTCATTGAAGAAAAAGCTACGGAAACAACATCAAGCTCCATCCTGCGCCGACCCTCATCAATCTTCTCAAAAGAAGCGGGCACAGGCAATTTGTCCATCTTCCTGATAAAGTCAGCCATAAAAGCGTCATTGTCAGCAAAGACCTCCCTGTTCTCATGCATAAATGCCCGTATATCCTTATCTTTCTTCATATTGTCCCTTATCCTTGCAAAAATAATTATTTATCAACAAAACACGAAGCAACATCAGCCATTTATTGCATCCGCGACAAATATTCACGCAAATGCACCCTGGCACGCGACAAATACGACCGCACTGTTCCGGACGGCATTCCTGTAATAAGGGCAATCTCCTTTATAGACTTGTCCTCCATATAAAACAGTACAACAACCGTCCTTTCATGTTCGGACAATGCTTCAATGGCCATATAAAGCTGCTGATGCCTAAAACGCCTGTCAGCCTCCTCGCTCTCATCTGCATATACAGGCCCGGACGGCACCATTCCGCCATCTGCGCAATGTCCCTCAGCCAAGGGTTCTGCTTCACACTTGCGGGACTTATGGCGATAATCATAAAAACAATTATACCCAATCCTGAACAGCCATGTGGAAAATTTGGCCTTGCCCTCAAAACGCTCAAATGACATATATGCCTTCAGCAGAGCCTCCTGTGCAATATCATCGGCACGCGATACATCGCCGCCGCAAAGCACACACAGGAACCGCCGCAACGATTCCTGTGACTGTGAAACATGCTCTATGAACCGCTCCCTTGTCATCTGGCAGCATGCTATCAGGGATTAAACTTGTTTACAGAATTTTCGGTAAGCTTCCTGGTTTCTGCCTCAATTTCGGATGCAAGAAACTTCCTTCCGACAAAATAAGCAACAATAAACGCCGCCCCGACAGCAACTCCGGCAATTCCGACATATATGCACCATTTGGCACTTAAAATTCTGACTGCAAGGCATATAAAGGAAGCAAGCCCCAACAGAAACAAGATGATTCCCGACACAAGCTTGTTGATAAGCCTTTCCTTTATGGTCGTGTTTTTTTTCTTTTTTGACTCCAGCGATTCCATAAGCACCGTAGGGTCAATGTCCACACCGCTTTCAATAGCCTTTGCAAGCAAGTTCATCTTGTTTGCAGCGGTCTTGTTTCCATAGAAAAAGGTGATGAACACAATGACGACAGGCATAATTCCGCCTACTACAATAGGGACAATGATTGGATCCACAACTAAAAACAATTTTAAATTTATAATTAAACCTTTTCCGCACAAACGGCTTCAAGAAACATCCGGCCGTGAGTCCGTTCCGGAACGTTTCACCAATTAGACTGCATAATAGCGTCAAATGTTGCAATTTTTCTGCAATTTCTGTTCTGAGCCATTCTTGGCAAACCGAATCCATGCCAGACGCAGTATATGCGGACAAGATGCAGAAATCAGAAAGGGTTGACGTCACGTGTACGGAAAGACTCGCGTGCCTTTCTGGCATACAGCTTCAGCACATCATCCGGCAGACGGCAATGCCACAGATATGCACGGGTGTCATCCGGGAATTTTGCAAGTGCCGTGGCAAGAAGCCATGCAACTCCCATCCGTACATAATAAGGCGGTTCACCAAGTGCAACGCCATTTCCCGGAATACCGCCTGACTTCACGGCCTGGCGGAAAGAACGTGCTGAAATATATTCAGAATGTATTTTGCTGAAATCAATTTCATCAATACATGAGAACACGCGTCCAATCCATTCCCTGTCAAGATAGTATGACATGGCCATCACCACCGCAAAACGCACCTCAAACTCACGTGCGGAAGCAAAGCATTCACACAGATATCCCCACAGCACATCCCTTACAGTAAGCCTGTCCGCATCCTTTCCGCATTTTCCGGCAATATCAATGAGCTTCCCGGCGAGTTCCGAATAAGGATTTACAGACAATTTGCGCAGAACCCATTTTGCAGAACCGTCAAACATGTCGCACACTGCCCAGTTGTCAATATACGGAACATACTCCATGACATATTCCAGACGCTCGTCAAGAGTACATTTCATATAGTTTATCATCATGCCCCATATAACCATTTCCTCATGTGCCAATGTCCTTTCATTCGTCCGGCACTCGGCGGAGGCCTCACGTGCAAATCCGCACAGAATGTCCCTGCAATCCTCTCCGGCGGCAAGTTCTTTTGCCAAAGCTCTCATCTCCGGAGTGTGCACTCCTATTATTCTCCTGCCAGGCAAGGCATTGATGATTCTTATATGTCCATTCCGATATCTTTCATCCGTCAGGAACCGCTCAGGCACAAGCGGCACAAGCAAATCTTCTATCATGTCCAATGTTTTTAAAATCTTGTAAAGTTAAAGAAAATAAGGAATCTTGTTATCTTTGCCGTGCATGAGATGTATATTTCCTGCAAATTTGCAATTGAATGATTTTCGGGAGCCGGATGACAATAAAAGTCTCCCGATGTTTTTATCCATTATAGATTATGAAAGTAATATTGGTAAACGGCAGTCCCCACAAGGAAGGATGCACATATACGGGACTGAAGGAAATTGAGAAAGTGCTCCGGGCCGAAGGCATTGACAGCGAAATCTTCTGGATTGGTCCGGCACCGCTTCCGGGCTGTCACGGATGCTCGAAATGCCTCGCCACGGGAAGATGTGTCTTCAACGATTCCGTAAACGAATTTCTTGGCAAGGCCGAAGCGGCAGACGGCTTCATTTTCGGCTCACCTGTTCATTTCGCCAGCGCAGGAGGCGCCATAACTTCATTCATGGACCGCGCCTTCTATGGCAAAGGGAAAATATTCCGACTGAAACCTGCCGCGGCAATCGTGAGCTGCAGACGTGGAGGAGCCACGGCTACATTCGACCAGCTCAATAAGTATTTCACAATATCATCAATGCCAGTCGTCTCTTCCAAATATTGGAACATGATTCATGGCAACACGCCGGAAGAAGTAATGAAAGACGGAGAAGGCATGCAGACAATGCGCGAGCTTGGGCGCAACATGGCATGGCTGCTGAAATGCATCAATGCAGGCAAAGAGTCAGGGCTTGTCTCTCCCGCACAGGAAACTCCGATAAAAACCAATTTCATCCGGTAAAGCTACAGCGGTCAGATGCCGGGCACTCCGGTTCCGCGCAGTGCGTAAGTCTTTGGCCCTCAGCCTTATCCTGATAATCGCTGCCCCGTTTTTGCGGGTAGCGAATTATAGGAATTGATTGATTTACAGTCGATTGCGCACCACGTCATAATTGGTACCGGACACCACACAAAATGAAAATCAACCGGAATTCTACGTCGGGTCCTTTTGTTGAGGCAAAGCAGCTGGCACTTTCCGGTACGGATTTATGTGTGCAGGCGTTCCAGGTCTGCAACCTTTGTGGAGGACCTGGAACGGTATGATTTTGTAAGATATTATTAATCAAAGCATTATAATTTTGAGACGTTCCAGGTGTCACACTTAAAATACAGACCTGGAACGCCTGGAGGCCAAAACTACCTGAAATTTCACAATTGCCAGGGTCAACTTCTTTCAGAGGTAATCGCAAGACGGAGTGAACCTTTCGTCGCTTTGCTCCGACATCCCCGCACGCCTGGGGCGGGCTTTGCCATAAACGGAAATAACCGGATCCGAAAATGAATTTTCGATTCCGGTTATTTCCGTTTATAGCGGTGAGAGGGGGATTCGAACCCCCGGTACGCGTAATTACGTACGGCAGTTTAGCAAACTGCTGGTTTCAGCCACTCACCCATCTCACCAATATCCCTTGAAGAGGCCGGCAACAGCCGCGTGGCTTGCGGAAGCACCTGTTTTCTGGCGAAAACTGGCCAATTCAGTCAATCGGGACTGCAAAGATACGAATTATTTATTGTTTTGCAATATTTTCTCGCATTTCAGTATCGGCCTGGATATTTTTCATCTTGTAATAATCCATTATGCCGAGATTGCCGTTTCTGAAAGCCTCCGCCATTGCCATCGGAACCTCTGCCTCCGCTTCGATTACCCTCGCACGTGCCTCCTGGGCCTTGGCTTTCATTTCCTGCTCCAGGGCCACAGCCATAGCACGTCTTTCCTCTGCACGTGCCTGTGCAATATTCTTGTCTGCCTCAGCCTGGTCAATCTGCAGAAAAGCACCGATATTTTTTCCTATGTCAATGTCCGCGATATCAATGGACAGAATCTCGAAAGCAGTTCCGGCGTCAAGGCCTTTGTTCAGAACCACTTTTGAAATGCTGTCAGGATTCTCCAGCACCATCTTATGGCTTTCAGCAGAACCTATTGACGACACAATTCCTTCTCCCACGCGGGCAAGCACTGTTTCCTCACCTGCACCTCCGACAAGCTGCTTGATATTGGCACGCACTGTCACGCGGGCCTTTGCAATCAACTGGATACCGTCTTTGGCAACAGCCGTAACGGGAGGCGTATTGATGACCTTTGGATTGACTGACATCTGCACGGCCTCAAAAACATCACGGCCGGCAAGATCTATGGCAGCCGCCATCTTGAAATCCAGAAAAATATTTGCCTTGTCAGCTGAAATCAGCGCATTCACAACCTTCGGAACATTACCCTTCGCAAGATAGTGGGCCTCCAGCTCATTGGCATACAATTTCAGACCAGCCTTCGTTCCAGTCACCATGGCCATCACGATAGTATTCGGCGATACACCTCTCCAGCGCATCAGCACCAGCTGTATCAACGAAATCCTTACTCCGGAAATCAACGCCTGAAACCAAAGGGTCACAGGAAAAAACCAGAGGAAAATCACAAGGCCGACAACAGCAACTGCGGCCCACACAAAAATCATTGCATCCATATAATTTAATTTAGTTGTTCGCTACCGCACAGTTTTCCGTATCCATGCTCAGCCCCAAATGCACCGCCCGGACGACATTCCGGAAAACCGACCTGCTCAGAACTCCTCTCCCACAGGCTTTACAAATATCTTGTTCTCATCTATCAGCACCACCTCAACCTCAACTCCCGGATCCGTCATCCCCTCAAGCGCAGTAACCTCCACAGCCTCGGCACTGAAGCGCACCATACCCACAGGTGCAAGCCTGGTGGCAGTAACTCCCCTGTCTCCGACTGAAAGCACCGGACCGGGAGACACTGCCTTAGAGTCAATATTGGTATGCAGGGTAAAACGCTTCCACGTCTTTGCCCTCAGCACATATACAGTCATCATGATGAGAATCAGAGCCTCTGCCGCAGAAACAACGGCACCGACCGTGCTTCCGTATTCATAAAACGCATAAAAACATGAGGCCCCCATGGAAATCAGCCCAAGGACTCCTGCAATTCCAACACCGGGAATCACAAGAATCTCTGCAAGAATAAGCACAAGACCTACCAAAACAAGCAATATTATTATTTCCATAATGGACGAATTTACTTATTTGTCAACTCACTTCCAAACAATTCCACAGAAACTTCACAATCATAGGACGAAGCCGCAAACTCAGCAACAGCATCAGCCTCGGTCCTGTCCTCAAAAGGTCCGACGACAAATATCACGGTACCGTCCTCCCTCTCAGTACGGGCCAGGTCCTTTCCGGCAGCCTTTCCGGACACCTCTGAAGCAAAAGACTGGTCAAGCTCACCGGACTCAGGAACAATCCTGACCTGATAGAAAAGAGGCACATTGTTCCTGTCTGCCTCCATAGCCCTTGCCTTGGCAACAGGGACATCCTTCCCGTCTACACAGGCAGTGATGTACGCACTCCTGAAGCCCTGGCGTCTCACACGCTCCATACACGAAGACGCATCCTTGAAAGAAGAAAACCTTCCTACGCGATAGATATACATCCCGGAACCGGACCTGCTTTCATATACAGGACTCAGCCCGCGCAAATCCCTGGCCTCAGCCTTCTTTGCACTACCGTACATCTGTATCTGATACACAATACCGGAAGGCAGTTCCTGGTCAAGGGCAAAGCGCCCCTCGTCAAGAACCATAAATGAATAATCAAACTTTTCCTCAGGAACAGCCACCTTTATGTCAAGCGGCCCGCCCATTGACCTTTTCCGGAATTCATAGCCGCCATTGCCGGCATCAGCCTCATCCCCTTCATTCACAATATCATGGTTTATGAAAACACCCTTCTTAAGAAACTCCATCTCGACATCACGCAACCCGGCATTAGCCTTATCAAGGACATCCTGCAGACGGGGAATATCAGACTCCAGCCTCAGAATCTTTTCCGTCAGTGCACTCCTGATCTCCGGGTCATTGCCAAAGGCAAATTCAGTACGGAGCTCTTCCAGCGCAGACGAACGGTCCGAAATAGAATCCCTCAGAGCACGCACCTCTGCCATTTTATCCATATACTGCCTAGTGAGGTCATTATCAGGAAAGTCCGAATCAGCCTTGCGCCGTATCTCAGCCTTACGCTCCGGCTCAAGACGCGACAATTCCTGCAGTTCCTCCGGATTTTCCACAGGGACATGCACAGGATAAGCCTCATATTCAAGAACATAGACACAGACGCTATCCTTGGGGCACTCACGGTTTGACGCAAACAGGCTATACCGTCCGTCCTCCGACTCCACAAAAAGAAAATCATCGGCCGGGGAAGAATAAGGAAATCCCATGTTCCTCGGAGCAGACCATCCGCCTTTTTCCGCATCCCATTCAGACATATACAAGTCGTAGCCCCCTATCCCATAAAATCCCTTTGAGGCAAAATAAAGAGTCTTCCCTCCCGGGGAAAGCATAGGATATATTTCATCCGAGCCGGAGGTCACTTCAGCTCCGGCCAACACAGGAACAGTCCACACAGTATCCTGATATTCAGTAAAATAAATATTACGGACGCCATCTTCACCACGGGCAGAATAAAAAATAGAGTCATTCCAGTCCGGAGCATAGAGAGCACGTGAAAACATGTCAAGCGACGATGAGTCAAGCTGATTCGGCACTCCCCTCCAGCCGCGGTCTTCAAGAGGATAATACAGAAAGAAGTCATCAAGAGAGAACCTGCGCTTTGCAAGCACCTTCGGCTTCTGGGCAAAACGTGCCATGTTTTTTCCGTTCTCCGACATCAGGATGCGGTCATTCAGGGCAAAAAGTACAGACGAATCCTGCAATTCTCCCTGTCCGACCTGCAAAAGTGCCTGTCCATACGCATCAATGGCATGATCAAATCTGTATGCGCAATGCAGTGAATCCCCCGCACGCATAAGACTGTCCGCCACATCGGCACGGGCACACAGACTGCCGGCCATGCAAAACACGGCCAGCTGCAGCAATATGTTAAAAAAGAAGCAGAAAAACCTCTTCATCTTGATGTCAACTCTTTATTTCAGCCTACAAAAATAAGAAATATTTACAGAAACTTCGTTTATAAGAAAAAAATCGTAAATTTGTGCCCTATTTTGCGGTCAGTATACAAAACAACTTCCGTACTATGCCGCACAATTTGAAAAACAAATATCATTAATTCAATAAACATTATGCAAAGTAAAGGTGCTATCAGATTCGTGGCTGTACTGCTCGCTCTTGCGTCTATATGGCAGCTCTCATTTACACTGGTGACCAACATCCAGGAGAAGAGGGCGGTAAAGTATGCAGAAGCAAAAGCAGAGGCCGCAATCCACTCTGCCGCTTTCGCGAAAGTAAAGGAAGCGGACCATGCCTTCTATCTTGACTCAATCAGAAAGGTAGAGAACAGAAGGTACATCGATTCCATCTCATCTGAGAAAGTGTACTTCGGATACACTTACAAGGACATCAAGGCAAAATCAATCAACCTCGGCCTTGACCTCAAAGGAGGTATGAACGTGATGCTTCAGGTACAGCTTGAAGATCTTGTCAAGGCACTTGCCAACAACAATCCGGCTCCGGAATTCAAAGATGCAATCGCACTCGCAAAGCAGCGCAGCATAAACTCAAGAGAGGATTTCATCAGCCTTTTTGCAGAGGCATGGAAGGAGACCTCAAACGGGATGCCTCTTGCACAGATCTTCGGAACATTCGACATGGTCGGCAAAATCGGACCTGAGTCAACTGACGCACAGGTAATCGAAGTCATCAGAAGCGAAGCGGAGAGCGCAATTGCAAACTCATTCAACGTCCTGAGAAACCGTATTGACCGTTTCGGTGTGACACAGCCTAATATCCAGAAGCTCGGCAACAGCGGACGTATCCTTGTGGAACTTCCGGGAGTAAAGGAGCCAGAGCGCGTAAGGAAGCTCCTTCAGGGAACGGCTTCACTCGAATTCTGGCCGACATACGACAACACTGAGCTTCAGAGCTACCTCATGGAGGCAAATGCACGTCTTGCAACCCTCCTCGAAAATGAAGCTGAGCCTCAGGAGGCTGCTGAAGAGATTGCTCCGGAAGAAGGAGACGAGCTTCTCGCAGAAGAGCTCCGCAACAAGGCAAACGATGCAAAACTCGAGTCCGAGTGGAAGAAGAACAATCCGCTCTTTGCAGTTCTTGAGCCGGCACAGTATAAGAGCGCATGCATAGGCTATGCACACTATACAGACACTGCGGCAATCAACAAGTTCTTTGCAATGCCTCAGGTAAAGGAATGCTTCCCTCCTGAATTCAGGCCGATGTGGACTGTCAAGTCTTCGGCTGCAGGCGAGAACATCTTCGAACTTGTCGCAATCAAAGTGACTTCGGCAGACGGCAAAGCCCCTCTTGACGGAGGTGCAGTGACCGATGCACGCGTACAGTACGGAAACTCAGGCGGAAGCCCTCATGTTTCCATGACTATGAACGGAGAAGGAGCATCAACCTGGTCAAGGATGACCGGTGACAACATCGGCAAGCAGATTGCCGTAGTGCTCGACGGAATGGTATATTCTTACCCTACCGTAAACGGCAAGATTGACGGAGGAAGCTCGGAGATCTCCGGTAAATTCACACTTGAAGAGGCAGAAGACCTTGCCAACGTCCTCAAGTCAGGTAAGCTTCCGGCACCTGCCACAATCATCCAGGAGCAGGTAGTTGGACCTTCACTCGGAGCAGAGTCAATCAATGCAGGTATGATTTCATTCATCATCGCATTCGTTCTCGTGCTCATCTACATGATACTGTTCTACCAGGGTGCAGGTCTCGTGGCTGACGTGGCTCTCCTTTGCAACGTACTGCTTCTTTTCGGAACCCTCGTATCCTTCGGAGCAGTCCTCACTCTTCCTGGTATCGCAGGTCTCGTCCTGACCCTCGGTATGGCGGTCGATGCAAACGTCATCATCTATGAGCGCATCAAGGAAGAGCTCCGCGCAGGCAAAGGCCTCAGCAAGGCAATTGCAGACGGATATTCAAATGCATACTCAGCCATCATCGACGGCCAGATCACTACCCTCCTTACCGGTTTCGTACTCTTCTTGTTCGGTTCAGGTCCTGTACAGGGCTTCGCTACAACATTGATCATCGGTATCATAACTTCTGTCCTTACTTCAATCTTCATTACAAGACTTGTTTTTGACGACAGGATTTCAAAAGGAAAGAAGATCAGCTTCGACAACAAGGCGACAAGAAACTTCCTCCAGAATACAAGCTTCGATTTCATCAGCAAGAAGAAGATAGCCTATATTGTTTCCGGAACGATTATCGTTATCTCCCTGGCTTCAATTTTCACAAAAGGCTTCTCATACGGTGTGGATTTCACAGGAGGACGTACTTATGTTGTCAGATTCGACCAGTCTGTTGATGCAGAGACAATACGCGCTGCCGTTAATGAAGCATTCGACAATGCTGCCGCAAATGACGAAAGCGTTGACAATGCTGCTGCCGAGGTAAAACAGTTCGGCGGAGAGAGCCAGATGAAGATCACTACCACTTATAAGGTAGAACAGGAATCCACTGACGTGGACGTAGAGGTCGAAGGAATTCTCTACAATGCCCTCAAAGGCTTCTTCGTAAACGGAATAACTCTTGACGAGTTCACCTCTACACAGGACAACCCTAACGGAATCATCAGTTCTGACAAGGTAGGCCCTACAATCGCGAACGACATCACAAGAGACGCAATCATCGCCGTGATCATCGCCCTCTTCGTAATCTTCGCGTACATAGCCTTCCGATTCAGGGGATGGACATGGGGACTTGGAGGAGTCTTGGGTCTTGCCCACACTGCGGTCATAGTGATCGGCTTCTTCTCGCTCTTCTCAGGAATACTTCCGTTCAGCCTTGATATCGACCAGACTTTCATCGCCGCGATACTTACCATCATCGGTTATGCAATCAACGATACAGTGGTGATTTTTGACCGCATCCGCGAGTACAAGGAGCTGCATCCTAAGGCAGAATTCAAGAAGAATGTGAATGAGGCCCTCAACAGCACTCTCTCACGTACTATGAATACCTCACTGACGACCCTCGTGACAATGCTTGCAATCGCCATCTTCGGAGGCGAAGTCATCAGAGGTCTTGCAGTTGCCCTGATACTCGGTATCATCATCGGTACATACGCATCAATCTTCATTGCAACTCCTATCATGTATGATGTTACAAAGAAGATTGCTGACAAGAAAGAGGAAAAATAATCTTATCCTCTGTTAATAAATTATCCCTCTGATTCTCAGCAAGTAGAGTCAGAGGGATTCTTTTTTGATTGACATGTAAAGGCTTTTTGCATAACTTTGCCGACCGCCTGCGAAAAAGCCGGAGCCAAACGTGCGAAAACAGCACATAAACCCAGAAAAAAACAACAGTAATGTCTTTCGTCCATCTTCACGTACATACACAGTATTCCATACTTGACGGCCAGTCGTCAATCGGCAACCTCTTTGCACGTGCTTCCGAGCTGGGAATGCCGGCACTTGCAATCACAGACCACGGCAACATGTACGGAGTGAAGGAATTCATGAAGGCAGCCGGCAAATATCCGGACGTGAAGCCGATACTCGGATGTGAGATTTATGTGACAAGGCACTACGACCATACGCTCAAGGACAAGGACCACAGGTCATATTATCACATGATACTCCTTGCCAAGAACTACAACGGCTACAGGAACCTCATGAAAATTGTCTCAACCGGACACATTGAGGGAATGTACTACGGCAAGCCGAGGGTATCGCACGAGGTCGTGGAGAAATATTCGCAGGACCTGATCTGTTGCTCTGCATGTATTGCAGGTGAGGTTCCGAGATGCATATTGGCCGGAGACATGCAGGGAGCCGAAAAAGCCATAGAATGGCACAAGAAAGTATTCGGAGATGACTATTATCTTGAGGTTCAGCTCCACAAGACCGAGATTCCGGGCCAGTCACTTGAAGTCTACGAACATCAGGTAAATGCCAACCGCGGCATTTTCGAACTTGCGGAAAAGACCGGGACAAAAGTCGTGGCCACCAATGACATACACTTCGTGAGAAAAGAGGACGGACCTGCACACGACAGGCTTATCTGCCTCACTACGAATGTGTATGTGGATGACCCGGACAGGATGCGCTATACCCAGCAGGAATACATGAAGAGCACAGAGGAAATGCTCTCGCTCTTCCCTGACCATCCTGAAGTCATCAGCAATACTCTTGAGGTAGCCGCCAAAATCGAAGGATATAAGATAGACAAGGACCCTATCCTGCCGAAATTCAAGATACCGGATGAATTCCTCGGAGACATTGACAAATATCTTGAAAAATACAAAGACATCATTGATGTGGGCAGGTGCAACAAAGACGGTTCTGAACGTGGAGAAGAATTCTGCCAGTCAGTGGCCTATCTTTGCCACCTTACCTACAAAGGAGCGCACTGGAGGTACGGGGATGAGTTTACCCAGGAACAGGCCGAAAGAATCGAGTTCGAGCTGAAGACTATATGCAAAATGGGATTCCCGGACTACTTCCTTATTGTGCAGGACTTCATTGCCGCTGCCCGCGCGGAAGGCATATCCGTAGGCCCGGGCCGTGGTTCAGCCGCAGGTTCGGCCGTGGCCTACTGCCTTAAGATAACCAATCTCGACCCTATCAGATACCAGCTCCTGTTCGAGCGTTTCCTTAATCCGGACCGTATCAACATGCCCGATATAGATATCGACTTCGATGATGACGGACGTTACAGGGCATTCAAATATGTGGAGGAAACATACGGAAAGGACCACATATCACACGTCATAACATTCGGAACCATGGCAGCCAAAAGTGCCATCAAGGATGTGGCACGTGTCAGCCGGCTTTCCATAGAAGAGTCCAACAGGCTCACCAAGATGATTCCAGACAAGCCTATCACTCAGATGGAGGATACGGAAGAGCCTTTCGGTGAGAATGACATGCTGCAGGAGGGGCAGAAACTGATTGAGAAGGAAGTTGAAATAGATGACCCTGACAATGAAGGGCAGAAGATAAAAGTCAAGAAGACCTTCAAGAAATACAAAAAGGAAGTTTCATACAAGCCGAACCTCAAGAACTGCTATAAATTCATTCCTGAGCTGAAGGAAGAGCTTGAGAATGGAACTCCTGAAGTAAAAGAAGTGCTTAACTATGCCCTCAAACTTGAAGGATGCATACGCCAGACAGGTGTGCATGCATGTGCAATGATTATCGGGCGCGGAGACCTCACCAATTTCATCCCGATAAGCATGGCCGCAGACAAGGCCACGGGAGAAGACGTGTGGGTATCACAATATGACGGACACTATATTGAAGAAGTCGGCATGCTTAAGATGGACTTCCTTGGACTGAGGACACTGTCAATCATAAAAGAATGCCAGGCAAATATAAAGAAGAGGTTCGGAATCGAATTCGACATTGAAAAGATACCTATCGATGACAAGCTGACATACGAATTGTACGGACGCGGAGACACCACGAGCGTGTTCCAGTTCGAGTCTCCCGGCATGAAGGAATGGCTCATTAAGCTGCAGCCGACAAGATTCGAGGATCTTATTGCCATGAATGCCCTCTACCGTCCGGGCCCTATGGACTATATTCCTTCGTTCGTTGCCAGAAAGCAAGGCACGGAAAAGGTTGAATATGACCTTCCGGAAATGGAGGAGTTTCTCCAGGACACGTACGGAGTGACAGTATACCAGGAGCAGGTCATGCTTCTGTCTCAGAAACTGGCGGGTTTCACCAAGGGACAGGCCGACACGCTCCGAAAGGCTATGGGAAAGAAAATAAAGGCGCTTCTGGATTCGCTCAAAGGCCTCTTCATTGAAGGAGGAATGAAAAACGGGCATCCTAAGGAGGTGCTGATGAAAATATGGGCGGACTGGGAGAAATTCGCCCAATATGCCTTCAACAAATCCCATGCGACATGCTATGCCTGGGTCAGCTACCAGACCGGATGGCTGAAGGCTCACTACCCTGCCGAATTCCAGGCTGCCAACCTTTCGAAGAATCTCTCCAATATGGATGAGATCAAGAAAATCATGGATGACTGCAAGAAGAACGGCATAAAGGTGCTCAATCCTGACATCAACGAGTCTGATGCCCACTTCACGGTCAACAAAAACGGAGAAATCAGGTTCGGCCTGGGAGGAATCAAGGGCTTCGGAGACAATATAGTCAAGGCAATACTTGCAGACAGGGAAGAAAACGGACTGTATACGGACATCTTTGACTTTGTGGAAAGGATGGCCGGCACCGTCAACAGGAAGGCATTTGAGTCACTGCTGCATTCCGGGGCATTTGACAGTTTCGGGATATGCCGCAAGCAGTTCCAGCTTCCGTGCAAGTCCGGGGACATTTTCATGGAAACTCTGATAAAGTACGGTGACCTGTACAGGAAAGACAGCATGGACAGCACTGTGTCGCTTTTCGGAGAGGCAGAGGAACTGAAACCGGAAAGGCCCGAAATACCCCCGATGCAGGGAGACGAAGACATTCTCGAAAAGCTGAAATATGAAAAGGAACTGGTGGGAATGTACCTGTCATCGCATCCTTTGGACACATTCGCATTCGAGCTCAACAATTTCACAACCTGCCCGGTCAGTGAAATACCGGCAATTGTGGCTGAATGCCAGGCAAAGAAAGAGAAAAGGAAGATTTCTGTTGCCGGGTTCGTGACAATGGCGTCAGAGGGCCTTACAAAGACCGGAAGGCCAATGTCAAGAATGACTGTGGAAGACTATGGAGGAAGCTATGAGTTCGCCTTCTTCGGGAAAGACCATGAGGCATTCATGCAATATGAGAAGACCAATACGGCACTGTTCATAGAAGGTTCAATAGAGGAAAAATTCTTTATAAAGCCCGAGGAAAGGGCAAAGGGCAAAGAAGTGGACTACGCATTCAAGCCCAAGAATATGATGCTCCTCGGCAATGTCACTGACACCTTTGTAAAAGGATTTTCGATAAGCATCTCAACACCTATGCTGTCTCCGGAATTCCGCGAGAACCTTGTAAAACTTATAAAGAGGAACAAAGGAAGCGTTCCGCTCACAATGTTCCTCCATGATCCCGGCAAGAAATGGAATATTGAATTCCTCTCGCATAAATTCCGCATCGGCGTATCACTTCAGCTGATCGAAGAGCTTAAGTCAATGGGAATAAAGTATAGTGTAATCAAAAAATAAGTCTCGCAAATATCGGATAGTGGTCCGAGATAAAGGAGCGGTCGGCATATTTTTTTGTCACGGTCTGGTACTCAACGCACTCCGAAAAGCCTGAGCAATAGATGTAGTCTATCATATCGCTTGCTTTTCCCCAGTCATTGAATGTTCCGAGGTTGTCGGTTTTCGCTGCAATTTTCCTGGTGCTCTGCATCATGGAGTCAAGGTCAGCGAGAGCCGGATTGTCCGGCGTGATGTTGAAATCACCTGTAAGGACCATCGGATAGCCTTGCGGATTTATGGAAGCAATACGGTCTACAATCAGCTTAAGTCCGTTTTTCTGGGCCAAAGGCCCTACATGGTCAAGATGAGTGTTGACATAATAGAATTTCCGGCCTGTTTTTTTGCATTTCATCAGTGCCCACGTCGCTGTACGTATGCATGCGGCATCCCATCCCATTGAAGGTTTCTCAGGAGTCTCCGAAAGCCAGAAAGTGCCCCATTTAATCATCTTGACAGTCTTCTTGTTCCAGAAGATGGCCATGTGCTCACCTTTCTTCTTTCCGTCTTCCCGGCCTACTCCTGCACAGTCATAGTCGCGGCAATTTTCCTTGATGAAAAGCACCTGATAATCAAAAGCCTCCTGTACTCCGAAAACATCCGGTTTCTGGTCATCTATCATAAACGCAGTGGCAGGATACCTGTACATCCACGAATTTGTGCCGTCTTTTCCGGCTCCCATCCTTATGTTATAAGACATGACCTTAAGTTCTGCCGGTCCGTCATTCTTCTTTCCGGCATGTGAAATCTGCGGCATAACCGTAATCAATGCCATCAGCAGAAGTGTAAAGCGTTTCATTATTCTTGGATTTGGTTATCAATGCAAAAATACTGTTTTTTACATTCCGGCACAAGGAATCATTTGCAGATGATGAAAAACAAATGTCCAATGCGGAGTAGCACGATGATTGCTATCAGAAGAACTGTTGATTTTCATCTTTTATAACTCATTATTTTTGAAATTATGAAAAAGTATATTTGTTTGGTATGCGGATATGTATATGATCCGGCAACAGGAGACCCAGACAGCGGCATCGCTCCCGGGACAGCATTTGAAGACATTCCTTCAGACTGGGTATGTCCGCTCTGCGGAGTAGGAAAAGAAGACTTCGAGGAAGTCAAGGAATAGAAAAAGGAGGGCGGCTGAAATTTCAGTCGCCCTCCTCATTTTATTATATTGTCCTGACTACGGTCCAGAAACCGTTGCCGGAAATGCTACTCAACATTGATTTCAGCAACTTCTGCCCACTGGATACCATCAGTGTCCTGAGTAGAGCCACCCTGATTGTTATTTCCAATGCCTGTGTGGCCATAAAGATGGTTACCGTTGCTTGTAGCATCCTTTGCCACATTGCCTGAGCCTTCATTCAACTTCCAGTATGCAATAAGACCGGACGAAGCTGCATCAACTGAATAGAAATGTCCGGCTGCCTTCAGGTCAGACTCTGTAAGAGCCTTGTTCCAGATACGCACCTCTGACATATTGCCTTTCAGGCAACGGCGGTTGTCGCATGAGAAGCCGAGGTAGAAATTCCTCTTAGAACTCCAATTGGACTCTGACACCCAATCTCCTGTCTGGAGAGTTACTGAGGTGATGCCGTTATTGACTTCCGTCTCACCTTTTTTCTCTCCGTTTACATACAGGGCAACTTTTCCATTGTCAAAAGTAGTCGCAATATGATACCATTTGTCAGTACTGATGCTTGCTACATTGTTCAATTTAAACTCACCATTACTATTATTATGAACTACCTCAACATCTCCCTGGCTGCTGCCTGATGTTCCTATTATTCGGATAAGGAATGTGCCTTCGATTCCGATCAGAGTGTTGATATTCTGGTCTGCATTGCCACCCTTATAGAAAGTCTCGGCATTCACAAGCATCTCGGCGGTAAATGCGGTCAAATTGTTGAACGGAGCTGGAGTAGGCCAATTTGAATAGAGACATGCACCGTCGAAATTCACGACATTCATCATGTCTGAAGGCTCCGGCTCACTGCCGGCTTTCTGGGTAACGGTGATGACGATATCATTTACACCTTCTGCTGAAAGAGTCACGGTTGCAGTTCTCTCTGCACCGGTATTGGCTGGTGCGATAATTCCAAGGACTGGAGCAGATACCTTTGCCAGCTCAGCTGTAAGCCAGTCAGCTCCGGCACTCTTCTTCAATGTTACGTCACCAGAAGTCAAAGAGGTATTGAATTCCACCATTGCGTTACCGCCGGCTGCCTCGAAATTCAGGTTCTTCTGGCTTGGATCCTTGAGCTCAAACTCCACTGAAGGTCCAGGCTCAACAGCATCACCTGCACCAATTGTTATTGTAAAAGCAGCAGTCGCCTCACCTGTCTTGAAGGTAAAGGCAGCACTCTGCTCTTCTGTTGTCTCGTTTGCAGCAACTGTAAATTTAACAACTGACCCACCATTTCCGGATTTTGCAGACGGTGTAATCCAGCTGTATTCCTTGTCAGAAGACAAAGTCCACTTTCCGGAACTTGTCACAGTCACGTCAACATCACCGCCTTCCTTTCCGAAGGACTTGCTCTGAGGATTGACTGAAATTTCATCTTTAACCCCTTCACCCGGCTTATTCTCGTCAAGAGGCTTGTCATTGCAGCCGACAAACGCAAAAAGCGCAGCGGCCAAAAATAAAATCTTCTTCATAATATAATGTTATTAAAAATGTAGCTTCTATATCTGCTCCTGCAATACACGATTCCCCATGTACTGCAGGAGCAGATTCTAAAAAAATCCCGTAATCCTAAAGACCTCCGCCAATGGCTACAGGAGTATTCAGATCCCTGAAAGAGATGCCTGAAACCTCAGCCGCAGCTATACCGCCGGTAGCATTTTCTACAGCACCGTTCAATTTGTAGTATGCAACCAGACCATCGCTCTTAGGGTCAACTGAAAGCATATTCTCCTTGATCTGGCTTGCTGAACGCACAACATTCCAAACCCTGACCTCACTCATAAGGCCATAGAAAGGACGCGTACCCCACATGAACCTCGGCACCATTCCGATAGAGAATCCGAAGTCAGCACCGCCTGCAGTCAGGTCAGATGACATTGTGAAGCTACCGTTTGCGATGACGTTCTCACCGTTCACATAAAGATTGGCAGTACCGTCAGCAGCACATGTAAATGCGAGATGATACCATACACCTGTAGACAAAGGATTATCCGTCCAGGTAATCTCACTTCTACCCGCCACCTGCAGAATGTCTTTCGGAACTGTTCCGCCGCCGGCATCTCCGATACGCATGATCATGACACCTTCACATCCCATGACAGTATTGTTGTTTCCGAAACTTGAGATATTCACGACAGCCTCGTATGTGACATCCGTAAATACATCAAGAGGAGTAAGGCCCAGCTTTATGAAACTGTTGCTGAATACAGCCGCCTTCTGAATCTTGACAGGCTTCTTGACCTCATAATAAACGATGTCAGTACCGTCAATCACAGGGACATCCCCGGTATTGAGACGCACCGGAAGAAGATAGACTTCTCCCTCGACAAGATTCTGAAGTTCATTAAGCTGCAGCTCAACGGCATTGGAATATACGTCACCTGCCTTGATTACAGAAGCGTCATCCACGAGCACTGCATTGTCAAGAACCTTGTAACCTTTGCCGTATTTCTCATTATACGCATTGACAACTTCCTCACCCTCAATAGAAAAAGTTACATTCACATCAGATTCGGCAGCAGACGTAAGACGTGACTTAAGTTCTATAGAGTAAGTGGCCTCTTTATCTATCTCTATAATGTTTTCAACACTTTCAAAATAAAGCTTAGACACAAGAAGCTTAGCCTCCCGGTCGCATCCTGCAAACACAAGCGCACCCAGGCCAAGGCTTATTATTGATTTTGATATTTTATTCATAATACGATTCTATTTTACTGTTCAGGATTCTCTGCACCCTCCTGGGCAGCTTTCCACTCATAAAATACCCTGAGGTTCTCCTGAATGCCCTTGCGCATCCACTTGTAGTCAGGGGTGTTGTCATAATCCTTCGTGAAGCGGTATGCTCCGAATCCGCCCTTGTAGCCTGTTTTCGGCATATAACGCGCATGTCCAAGGATGGCTCCTCCGCTCACGGCATACTGCTCGAAGTTCTCGCAGAGAATGAACTTCTCAGGAGTATTGCTGGTGATCTGCCTTGTGTAGCCGTAAGACTGCTCAATGAAATAGTCAACGTACTCAGGGCACTGGCTCTGGAAAACACCCATGATACCGTCAATGCAGAGCAGCTTATGTCCCTTGCCTTCAGGATCGCTCATAGGGCCGATGTATTTCCCCATCTCTTTTACAAGATGTACAATCAGATCATTCTGACGCGAATTGCCGGCCAGCGTCCTGTCGGAATCATTAAAGCCGGAACCCGGCTCCCAGTCGATGTCGAAACCGTCCCACTCACTTGTGAAAAGAGAATCGCAAAGAGCTTTTGCAAACCTTGAATGAGCTTCCTTAAGTTCCTCAAAATTATTCAAATCATGGGAATTAAAGCCCCAGAAGTCCCAGCGGGCAAGCTTCTTGGCCTCATCTATCTGGCTCTGAGTCCAGCCTTCTGCGGCAGCCTGCTCATAGATAGGTGTATAGACAGATTCAGGAGTCCTGCCTTTTCCAAGATGCGAAAGAAGGCTTACTTCGAGCAGCTTTATGCCCTTGACCTTCTGTACGAATTCCTTGTCCCTTTTCTGCTCAGGAGTGATTTCATATCTGCTCGGGGCACCGCTCCACATTGAGATGATGTCCATGCTGTCAGGAACGGCAGACAGGTATCCTTTTCTTGCAGTTCCCTGCGGAGCCCAGTCAGAGAACCATCCGAAAGATACAGGACGGCCATAGTTCCAGATTTCATCCTTGAACTCACGGAGGCTGGCATAATATGCCTCGCTCTCCTCATTGAACATTGTATTGTATCCACCGATGTGGTCCACGTCAATCTTCTCTATGTCAGTACATGAGACAGACGACATTGCCAGACCCGCCAACGGAAGGGAATATAATAGTTTCTTGAATATTTTCATGTCAGTAATCAATTATCATTAATTATTTGCAATCCCACCAGAGCTTTGTCGTAGGCTGGTCTGAACCGCCAAGCATCTTCAATGCCTCCTGGTAGTTTTCAGCGTCAGCCGCAGACTGTGAGAAGCTGTTCGGATAAACCATACGGCGGATACCCGCTTCCTTGGTGACGCCGACAGGGCTGTTGTTGACAGCCACAGGGTTAAGCTTAGGATATCCTGTCTTTCTCCACTCTGTCCAAGCCTCCATTCCGTTCGGATAAAGGGCAATCCACTTCTGGATCATGATCTGCTCCAGCCTTGTCTCCTTAGTAGAAGCAAACTGCGTGGTTGTCTGTGTAGGAGCCGGTGCACTGTAGTTTACTGAACCGACTTTCACGGCAACCTCAACCGGTTTGTTGACATTATTCAGATATGCATTGACTTCTGAAGCTGACAAGCCGTTTTCTTCAAATGACATCTCTATACCCTTCCTGTACCAATCCGATGCCTCTCCGAACTCAGACCACTCCAAAGCAGCCTCTGCCAAGAGGAAGAAGACCTCGGATGTACGCATCCAGTATGTCGGTGTATTTGTGTTGAAGTTAGGGATAGAACCTCCGGCAAATGTCTTTGCACCCGCTGCTGTTCCAGGAGGAACCGGTGCATATTTCTTGCCGTCATAACCGTCAACAGCCCACGCAGGTATTGCACCTGTCGTCTCAATAACCTGAGCCTCTGTAAAGTATTTAGCCATACGAGGATCCTTGTATCCGTTAAGATATGCATACATGGATGTGCTCATGCGGCACTCGTCATAACTCCTTGCGCAGTGGTTGATATTGTTGACAAATACATATCCGGCACCATAGCTTACCTGTGCCTCGTCATCCTTAAGGCTCATAAGCATTGAACCATTGTTTCCGTATGCTTTCAATGCCCATTCCTTAGCCATATCAGGAGCACAATATTTCAGGCGCATGGCAAGACGGAGCATAAGGGAATTGGCATATTTGACCCATTTTGCGGCGCTTCCGGCATATACTATATCATAGTTGGCCATGATTGTCGCACCGGTCTCTGCCAAAGGAGTCAAAGTCTGAATAGCACCATCAAGGTCTTCAAACATTGCCTGATACACTTCCTTCTCACTGTCAAAAGGAATGACAAGTGCCATTTCTCCGGCATGACTGTAAGGAATAGGTCCGAAAGATTCGAGTGTCTTATGCCATGCAGAAATCTTCAGAATCTGCGCAAGGGCGAAGACTTCATGCTGCCCGTTCTTCTCAGATTGTTCCTTCACCTTTTTCCATGACGGGAGAATCTGTGTATATGACTCTTTGTAAGTCGAAGTACACCAATCATCCTGCAGGTAATATGTCAGCTGGTTCTGACCGCTGTACCAGTTGTTGTCCTGTCCGAAATAACCTCCCCACCCGTCGACTGACAACATGTATGCAGTCTGGTAGGCATTGATATAGTCTGTCTGGTCCGCCTGTGTACCGACCGGGAAGACACACCTTTCCATCAAGGTAATGGATGCGCCCAAGGCGATACCGTCCATTTTACCCTCTTCCTCTGTCATCTCATACGGATTCGTATTAATCCTCTCGTAATCGCATGAGGCCAACAGCACAAGCACGCTGACACCCGACAGTATTTTATATAAATTTTTCATTGTCATATTAGAATTTAAATTTGAGGCTGAAAGCATAACTTCTCACGCTTGGCTGCATGAAATAATCGTTGCCCTGCCCGTAAGTTCCTACGGACGGAGTAAGCTCCGGATCAAACGGCGCCTTGCAATAAATCATCCAAGGATTGTTGGCTATGAATGAAATGGTAAGATCCTTAAGCACATCATTGAACCACTTGTTCGGGAATGTATATCCGAGCGTAACCTCCTGAAGACGGATGTTCGTAGCGCTGTACAGATAGTATCCTGAAGTATGGTAGTCACCTGCGCCGACCTTCTTGAAATAGCCTTCTGCTTCAACAAGTCCCTGGTTCGGAAGCATATATCCTCCGTTTTCACGTGCCTCTGCAGAGGCTTTGGAAACGCCGAACCTGTCAAGAATAGCCTCAGTTGAAGATGTTACGACACCTCCAAAGCGACCGTTGAGAAGGAAACTGAATGTCACACCTTTATAAGAAAGGGAGTTGTTCCATCCGAGGGTGAAATCAGGAGTTGTCTTGCCAAGATATACAGGATCGGTCTTTTCCATAGAGTAATTACCGTCCTTCACCTCAACATATCCCTGACTGTCTTTCTTGAGGAAAGTATCCGCATAGATGTCATTGAGGCTTCCGCCGACCTTAAGGATTGTGCGTCCGCCGTCTTTAAGAACTTCAGGAATATTGATAGGCTCAAGGCTCATATCAGTATGGTAGTCAGAGACCATTTCCTTGATTACGTTCACGTTGCGTGAGAACGTCATCATTGAGGAGATTCTCACCCCTTTGATGGTGTTGTTATATCCGAGGGATGCCTCCCAACCGCTGTTCGCCACATTTCCGGCCTGGAGATAAATCTGCTTGTATCCTGAATATTCAGGAAGTTCTCCAAGGAAAGTCTGGTTGAATGTATTTGAATGATAGTATGTCAACTGGGCGCTCAGGCTGTTCCACAGACGGAACTCAAGACCGAACTCGTATGACTTGGTCCTCTCCGGCCTGAAGTCCGTGAACGGGAAGATACCGTTTTCCTGAAGCAGACCGCCCTTGATAGGAGTTGTGACTGTTCCCGGGGTTAGACCGGAACGGGTAATAGGAGAGCCGACCTCAGCGTATGAGCCGCGTACCTTCAGGTAAGAGAACCATTTAGGCATCTCCACCATTTCAGATATAACAGCAGAAAGACCTACAGAAGGATAAGGAATACCTTTTTCGCCTGCGCTCGTACCAAACATGCGTGAGTTCCAGTCGTTACGTCCGGTAAGCGTCAGGAAGAGCATGTTTTTCCAGCCCAGCTCAAAGTTGGCGAAAATCGCGTTGTTACGGACTGCAGTATCTCCGCCTTTCTCGATGGAAGCAGCATTGGCTGCATCTATGTTGCTATAAGAGAATTTGTTCGGAACGAGTTTGAGAGGTCCGCGGTATCCCCTTGTCCTTGACCAGTAGTCAGAGAAACTGTATCCGATATTTGCAGCAAGATGGAAGTCTCCGAGCTGTTTGTTGATGTTGAGCATAACATCCGCATACTGCTGGCGGTCCTTGAAATTGCTGAACTCATAGAGTCCCTTGTCCGAACCTTCAGTAAAAATTGTATTAGTAGATGCATAATACTTTCTCTCCATCTCGATATTGCTGTCATCCATACGGTAGCGTGCAGTGATGTTCAGCCAGTCAAGAATATTATAGGTAATACCTACATTGAACATGTAGCGGTCTTTCTTGCTTGGATTGAGGTTACGGTATGCCATCCAGTATGGGTTGTCCGTACCGTATGTGGTATTCAGGATAGGCCAGTACTGAGTATAGAGATTACGGCTCTGGTTGTAACGCTCGAAAGACTTTACCGCATCCCAGCTTTCGCCTCTCGGGAAAAGGTAGGCAACCATGGTAGGGTTGTTATAGAGACCCTGTGAAACCATGTTCATATCCTTCTGATTCACGTATGATGCACCGAAATCAATCTGTACTTTGTCATTGAGAATCTTTGAAGTGTTGCGTACAGTTACATTCAGACGGTCATACGTATTGTTAGGAACGATGCCCTGTGAGTTTGCAGAAGAGATTGAGGCAAATGTCTGGTTGTACTTGTTACCCATTGTGAGGGTCAGGGAATTGATGAATGTCATGCCGGTCTCAAAGAAATCATTCTTCGGATCGTATGAAGTAGGGGTAGCAAGCTTGTTGCCCCAGCTCTCGAATTCACCTTTCCTGTTGCCGTATGTGTTCTGGAACTCAGGAGTCATATAAGGAGTGCTGAACTCCGAAGTAGAAGAGAATGAAAGGGAAACCTTTCCTTCCTGTCCTTTCTTGGTCGTGATGAGAATCACTCCGTTTGCCGCGCTACTACCATAAAGCGCTGCTGCAGAAGGACCGCTGAGCACGGAAATGCTCTCAATGTCCTCAGGGTTAAAGTCTGCAATGCCTTCTGTAGAAGCCCTTGATTCACCGAGCACATCATTACCCTGTCCGATTGTTGTATTCATGACAGGAATACCGTCGATCACATAAAGCACGCCGTTGTCTCCCTCAAGAGACTTCGCACCACGCATGATTACACGTGTGGCTCCGCCGACGCCGCTTCCGCTCTTGCTCATCTGGACACCGGCAATCTTACCGTTCAGTGAATTCACGAAATTGACATCCTGAGCACGCAGCAGTTCATCAGATTTAACCTGCTGAACATTGTAGCTGAGGGCTTTTTCTGAACGCTTGATACCGAGGGCCGTGACAACGACCTCATCAAGAAACTCCGTAGACTCACTCAGGACGGCATCTATTACAGCCTGTCCATTGTAAGTGATTTCTTGTTCGTCATAACCAAGAAGAGATATGACAATAACATCACCAGGCTTTACACCTGAAATGGTGTAGCTTCCGTCAATGCCTGTTGTTACACCACCGGCACCGCCTTTGATCATGACAGCGGCACCAATTACAGGGCCCTGGCTATCAGTAACTATACCACTGATTGTACCCCCCCCCATAGGATTTGCCGAGCTCTGGGCACTTACCTCAGGGGACAAGACGCCAAGCACTGCACAGACAACAAATGCTGCCAGAGAGTACCTGAACATCGATGATTTGAATATTTTTAACATAATTTATTAAATTGGTTAATAAAAGCCCACAAAGATATGCTTTTATCACCAATGCTGCAACCGGTTTGGGGGCAAATGAGCAAGTTCATCCTGCCATAGTTCAATTTCAAAGGTATATAAATCCTGAAGCCTAATAAGGAAAAGTCATCATAAGAGTGTCGAATCCGTATTTTTCCGCAACAGACAGAACAAAACGGCAGACATCAATATAATATGACTTACGGAAGACATCATCTGGAACAGATTTATCTGTCTTATATATGAAACTTACACCATAATCCGCACTAAAGGATACTATCATTGTATCAAAAGCACCGTCATACACATCACACCGTACAGATTCATTGAATTCAGGCAGCAGGAAATTCTCCTTTAATGTCTGCAGTTCTACCTTCAGTCCGTCAATTCCGTCAGAGAGCGGATCCAGTCCAGCTTTACAACAAAAGACCTTGTCTGCATATTCTTTATATGGCAAAACTTTCCGCCCTTCACTCCGGGCAGAGCGCACAATCATCGGCAGTTCATAAAATGAGGCAAACATATCCTGCATATAACTGCCGTATATTCCGTTTAGGGCAGCATAGATCTGATAACGGTCAAGAGAATCTTCCGTCAGGAAAGGTACAGGCTCACCGGACATCATCATGTCACAGACAAGAATGTTATATTTTGCTGCTTCAATCAGCACCTCATCTGAAGCCCCGGATGCGATACATTCATAAAAGCAGTCACGGGCATCTTTAAAATTACATTCATACATGTGATGCAGGCCGCATGCCAATGTCCTGTCAACAATGAGACTGTCGCCGGCATATTCCTCCTCAATCAATTCCTCAGATGTAAAGGAACGATAGAATGCACCACCATCACCGATAGCATACTCTGTCGTAATCTTTTCATCATCAAGCATGAAGATGCTGAACGATTGTCTTGTATCTCCATCGTATGACACTTTCAGCACCTCAAAACAGTTATCGGACAGCCGAGCAAGGCGTTTCAAGGCTACCAGTCCGTCATCTGAATAAAAGATATAGTCATATTCCGGTTCTATGACAATATTTCCGTTCACATCCAATGCACCGATACCCCATTGGTACTCAAACAGGCATATCCCGTTGACAAAGCCCCGATGTCTTGAATTGTATGGAAAGACAGCCCTGGTAGTCAAAGATGTATCCAACACAAATGACGCACTGAAACCAAGGCCGGCAACGACAAAGTCATCACCAGACTTTCTGTCCCAATCAACGGAACTGAAGATGGCAGGCAGGCTGTCTCTGACATTATTTGTGCTGCTATCAATAACTTTCAGATTGAAATAGCCTCCTTTGCCATCCAGGAAATAATAGAAACGCTGTGCATTACTGTCTGACAGGAATATAGACAGCAGCATGATGACGAATATCAATTTATATCTGGTTTTCATTGGAGTTTACGTTATATAATCACTAATATGGAAATGTCATTACCAATTCCGAGAGATGATACCCGTCAATCAGGGACTGCATGAAAAGCCTGATGTCAAGATAATATGACTGGCGGAATCTGCTGTCCGGATATTTCTTGTCCCCGCTTGTGCAGAACTTGCATGAACCGCTGGTGTCAACACTTACAACCATTGTGTCGAGTTCATCATAAGGAATCCCAAACAATGACAGCGACTGGACAAAAGCATCCCTGCGCTCAAGCAAAAGGCCATACAGACCTTTGTCGTGCATTTTTAAAGGATTCATCATATCCCTGTCATAATATAACTTTCCGGAATAATCGGAATAAGGCAATTTCCCATCAAGATAAAAGCCTCCAATGCACAGAAGAGGCAGTTCGTAATGTGACTTGAAAAAATCGGCTGCTTTTTGTCCATACAATCCGAAAATAGCTGCATCAATCTCATATTCATGAAGCTTGTCCCTTTTAGGAAGACGACGGACACGGCCCGTGGCCATGACTTTACATGCATTCAGATTATAATTCACAGATGCTGATAATTCCTCGTCGGCCTCTTCTGAACGCAATGCTTTTCTGAAATATGCCTTGGCTTGCGTGTAATCACCATTGACCATCTTGTTGATTCCCGATGCAACAGTATGATATAAAGGAGATTGTATATAGCGTGATATCGAATCTGCCGAAAATAGGACAGGCAAAATTTCCATGTCGCGACGAGCAATCCCGAACCGGTAATAAGGTACATTCAATATAAATGCCTCATTTTCACTTTCGCCAGAGCCTATACGATGCACTTCAAAATATTTACATCGCGACAATTTTTTATCGGAATAACAGACGGCCCTCTTGAATCCTACAAGGCTATTGCTCACATCACGTCCTACATAATCATATTCCGGTTTCAGGACAATGTTGCCATGGTCATCTATCGCGCCATAGCCCGTTTCATGTCCCGGTCCTTTGACAATACATGTACCGCCATTGAATCCATACGCCTCATCTATCCCGTTGGGAAAATCCAATATGACATCAAGCTCCGCATCAAGGGCTACAAATGTCCTGTCAGATATCTTGGCGACAACCAGCTCGCCGGGACTTTGCGGAAGGATGACGCACCGGAACAATGCAGGCAAGGCGGCCGTGACCTTGCCTGTATTGTCATCAATTACCTCAATCCCATAAAGCCCGCCGCTTCCGGAAGTTTTCCTGAATGTCTGGGCATTGGCGTATGAAACGGACGCCAGGATAAAAATGCCAGATAATATCAGACGGTATAATACTTTCATGTTATGTTATTGTTTTCTTATTTTGCTTTGTTCCTGCTTTATATGTTGAGAAATCATATCCTTCCTATAACTGCCTGCTTTTTTATATGACCAATGTTCCATTATAAAAACCGCCTTTAGGATTCACATTTAATTTATGGTCTCAGCTTGAGATTCTGGGCCAGCTGTCAGTGTTATATTAATTTGTTCCAGTCAGTCTTACCTGCATGCACCATTTCCTCCTTCCGTTGTGTTATAATGTAGATTTTATCGCCATCATCATCTATGTTTGTCATGAATCTACCAGAAGTACGGCTAAAATACCATGCATTCCCATCCCAATCCACAAAGTTAAGCCCCTGCGGGTCTTTTCTTTGCTCACGCTCGGCAAAATGAGCAAGCTCCTTCTGCTCTCGCTCAATCGCAAAGTTAACAGGATTTCCCGAACAATATGCATATGGGCTGATGGAATAGTATTTTTCAGCAAGCGGGTCCATGGTCGTCCAGCGGGAGGACAGAGGGTGGTAGAACCTTGAGCCGTAGTAGAGATACGGAAGGCCGGCGAACTTCTGTGATTCCTTGCCGTTGAAACGGTAGGCCTCCAATTTACGCAAAGACATGTATGATTTGAAAAGGATGCTAATCTATCATTAAAAAGCAGTGCGGACAATCATTTAGAATCACTATCAGCACTGCAACTAAATTATAACTCTTAAAATATCACCGACGCCACTTGTCTGCATGCCTCTGCCTACGTTCTTGTCTCTTACGCAACTTTGCCCTATACTTATCTACATAAGTAGAACTGTAGTTGATTGAAGGGTCTGAAGGCAGATACACTATCATTATGTTTTCACCTACCGTAAAGCTGGGATCCGAAACAGAAAAGCCCTTATAAACCAATTTGTTAACTTCGAACCTATAGTAACGATAAGGAGTTCCTCTGGCATTCTTTGCCGCATAGACATAAGCGATTTGATTCTCACCATAAGCAGCAAGTTTATAACTATTAATAGTATTGACTGTGACTTTATATACTATCAAACTTATCAAAGCTAAAATTAAAACATAGTCCAATCTCAACGGAATATCCCACTTCTTTTGGGAAGCCTTTGCGGCTTTTTCACGTTCGCGTTTCCGTCGGTTCTTTTCACGACGGGTCTGCTTGCGGATCTTAGCCTGATTCAATTCATTATCCATAGCATTTTAATCTTTTTCTAATACCTTCTTGGATACAGAACTGGAAGTACTTCCAATAACCGTGTTGACGTTGTAATCAACTATATTATTGACAATCTGCTTCAATTCATTATCAGCACGAGTCTTTTGGGCTATGGATTTAGCCTCCTTTGCTGAAAGGCTCTTACCATCTGCATGAGCCTTAGAGCGGGCTGACGATACAGCTGAATTTGCACTTTTTGTCTTTAGCGGTTTCACTTCTACACCTGTAGATATGCTTCCTATTGTCAGTCCGACAGCCGTATTTACTGCCGTCTCTGATACTGAATTCACATCCAAAGTCACGCCGCTGCCATTGCCGATTTCAACATCAACAGCATTACGGACCACCTCACTCACTACGGTGACTGCTACCTTGGTGGCGACTTTCTTAACGATATTGCCGCCGCTCGTTATAAAGCCTTCTCCAAAAGATATAGCAATGTCCCCTATATCAATGTTTGAGAATGCAGATGTGCTTACCTCTTTATCATGCACAATATTAGCAATCACCTGACCGGTATAATCAACAGCCGCAGAAGCTATGCCGCCGACCAAATTAGCCAACAACGGGAACTCCCCATCCCAATCCACAAAGTTAAGCCCCTGCGGGCTTTTCTTTGCTCACACTCGGCAAAATGAGCAAGCTCATTCTGCTCTCGCTTAATCGCAAAGTTAACAGGATTATTTGAACAGAACGCATAAGGACTGACAGAATAATACTTTTCCGCCAGCAGGTCCATGGTCGTCCAGCGGGAGGACAGAGGGTGGTAGAACCTTGCGCCGTAATCGAGATACGGAAGAGCGGAATTTTTCAAAAAAAATCTCCAGGCAATCGCAAGAATCACCTGGAGACATGAATTTATTTTAGCCGAATCATCTTTCCATTGTCTTCGCATACGCTTCAACAAGAGGATAGGCATTGATGAATACCTGCGGGTCATAATCAGGCAAAGGGACATGACCTTGATCCGAAGCACGGACTTCCGACCATACGGAGTCAGCAGGCAAAGAGCACCCATGAAGACGGCAGACAAAAGATTCCGAATTTGAAAGATGGGCACGGGCCACACTACCGCTTTCGGGAATCAATGTCAAAAGATAGTCGGTCTCATTGGATCCTGGAAGAATCTCCGCCAGGACACCGTTGGAATCATAAGAGATGATGCGGCAAAGCCACTCTGGTTCGGACGGCAGTTCATAATATAAGGCATAAAAATTCTGCTTGCCGCAATAGAACGAGTCCTCGGAGAACTTTTCCAAGTTTCTCTTCTCAAAAATGTACGCAGAGCTGCCCAAAGGAAAAGGAAGATACAAAAGAGGCTCGACTATTCGAAAATTATTGGCACGGATGACATCTGGTATACCACAATAGGATTTATGACTCCTTTTCAACAATGTACCAAAATCCCAGTACAGTTCCATAAGACGAAGTTTCAGAGGTTTATCCCGATCACGCTTATATGTTACACGGGAAGAGTAATATTCTGACAACGGACCGGAATACAATGCCTGCCAAGCCGAGTCTAAACTGCTGTATTGCGGCCGCTCATTTATCCTGATGTACTCACGGTCGGTATGAGCAGGGTAAAAATATAAACGACAATAGCCGGAAATATAGTCTTTGTTGTCAGTTTCATTACCCCATTCACCCGTATCCGTACGCTTATTCCTATAACTCAAATGGAAATCCGTATCTTGATACTCCGGCTTCAAGCGACAATACACCTTATTGGAATCACTGTAAACCACATTGTACAAAATTTCAGGCGGATAATAATAAGCGGAAATGTATTTTCTGTCATTGCCGTCCTCGAAAATATAAGCAGAATAACCGTCGTCTTGAAAATCAAGGCAAAACATAGGATTTGTAAATCTGAAATTCCTGTCAATGCCACCAGATGGGCACTCCAAGTACTCAGGCTCTGGAGGGGGACTGCATGAAATTACAGTGACAAGCAGAACGAAGCAAATTAAAGATCGTCTCATAATATTTTCTAAAATAAATTATTCAATAACAATAAAAGCTTTGACAGCCAATCATCCGTTCCACGGTTGGATTTGACCATTTCGTTGATGTTCTCCTGAGGAACATCTGATGTGCGGTTTTCATCTTGCGCTTTGGTCATAATTCCCGTTTCCTTATGCTTCATTCCGAGACTATGGCCTATTTCGTGTGCACCTGTCGTGCTGCGCTCTTTTGTTCCGGGCTTGGTGACAGAATATGATTTTCTTATTGTTATATTAAATTTTTCATCAGTTTGCCCAGCAGTATTCTTAGATACTAAACCTTCATCATTTACAATATATGTATTTGAGGTTTTATTTTCTGATTTTTCTTTAAGCCTGGTTGTTCCAAGTTCTAAAACTGACAATTCATATTTTATATTATAAACTTTTCCCGATTCATCCGTGTATGTATCTCCAGTTCTGCTGTTCCAAAAAGAAACAGCTTGTTTGGCAGACTTCATTGATTTCTCATCTGTATAATACGTCGCAGATATATAAATCGTATTTTTTCGAATCTTTCTTGTAAAATCCTCCCCATCAACATCCACAAAGTTAAGCCCCTATGGGTCTTTTCTTTGCTCACGCTCGGCAAAATGCGCAAGTTCATTCTGCTCTCGCTTAATCGCAAAGTTAACAGGATTTCCCGAACAGAACGCATACGGACTGACAGAATTTTCGACATCGCAATAATAGTTTTAATCAGCCTGTTATAAAAAACAAGACCGACTAAAAAAAGAATTTATAGTCGGCCTCAAACTATTTTCAAAAATCATAAGTATAAATGCCACCTCAATATACGCAGATTAAAACACAATCCTCATGCATTGAATCAGCATTATACTTACCTATGAGAGTCATATCTGCAATACTTTCTTGAAAGCCTGCCATTAAAAAGCACAAGCCCCAAATATGCAAGAGAATCATCAATATGAACACGTTGTATCCTGGACATCTTCATGGACCGGTCATATCCTTTGACTCTACGGAACACCGCTCTATCAAGTTTCCCTTCAACGACAATAATATCGTTTCCATACTGTAGATAGGCAGTTCCCGCAGCAGGAACAAAATCCGGCCCGCGAAACATACGGAACACAAAGACATCATTATCTTTTTCTATCCTGACATTCCAATGACACTCCTGCTTTGCAGTATCCTGTTGTGCCAAATAATGCCGAATCTCATCATCGATTATTTTATTGACACATTCCGCCTTCGGGATGGTCTTTATTACAAATGCTCCATCTTTTTTTGCCTCACAGGTCATTGACTGCATCCCAATGAGAGCAAACACGAATACCATCAATACTTTATCCATATTTTTATACACTTAATAATCAATAATATTCAGCTTGCATTTGAAAAATCTTGTCTTCTGAAAACCAGAGTTCTAAGTAAGCGACAGGAGACTGCATCGGAATACGGTTCCTCAACATCTTTACCTCACGGTCGCACCACTCCACTTTCCGGAACAACAACTCATCAAGACTGTTCTTGATTACTATTATATCATATCCATATTGCAAATACGCGACTCCTTCATCTGGAACATAATACGGCATACCAATCATACTGCATTTATACAGAAGCGGGACATCATACATATCGTGCCCGACTTCTATATCAAGATTCCAATAGCGCTCATGAGAGGTGTCCTTCTGTTGAGACAGGAAATATCTGATCTCCTTATCAAGAAGGTCATTGACGCATTCCGCACAAGGGATAGTTTCAATTACAATTATATGATCATCATGACATTTGACAGTCCCATCCAATTGTAGCGCACAGATGTACCTTTCTGTTAAGCCAAGAGGAATCAAGTTTGATTGAATCGCCGAGACAAAAAACAGCTGCATGAAAATGAAAGAATACAGAATTCGTAACATACTTATCTCTTTTTGTTTCTTTTCACAGAAAATATCACCGGTGATATTGTGTCTGTCGTATAGTAATCATACGCATGATATCGTTTGTCATTTGGAGTAAATATATGATACTGTTCCCATTCTGGAGTAGAAAATTTTATACCATTTTTCTCCAGATAAGATATAGTACCTATATCTCCATTCTTTTGACCTGTTCCAGAAGGAGAAGGATCGCTATTAGGATGTACGTGATCAATGCGCGTAAATACTGCTCCCTGATTAACATATTCCATAGATAGTGCTGCTGTAGGTGTTGCCTCTTTTTCACCTATCAGAACAGCATTACCTATATCTGTATATATTACAGAACTTTCCACAATAGCTTGCCTATCATTTGTATTATTATCCTTACCCCAACTTGAAGGAGTCGCTATAAACTCAAACAACTTTTTAGCAACACTTGGGTCTGAAACTGTAAAATAATCATATCCTTTCTCGCCAAGATTGAGTGTTTCTTTAGAAAGATCTGTTTTTTTAAAGGATTTGCGGCTTATTATATCACCATTAACATCCATTGTCCTTACAACATCTCTTTTGCTTTGCTTAACCCATGATATGCTTCCATCTTCATAAACATTCCAAATATCCATACCATCAACATCCACAAAGTTAACAGGATTTCCCGAACAGAACGCATACGGACTGACAGAATAATATTTTTCTGACAGCGGGTCCATTGTGGTCCAGCGGGAGGACAGAGGGTGGTAGAACCTTGCGCCGTAGTCAAGATATGGAAGGCCGGCGAACTTCTGGGATTCCTTGCCGTTGAAACGGTAGGGCTGGGACGTCACACCAAGACCGTCAGGAACAGTCCCCGAACCGGTTGCGCCATCAGAAACGCCTGACTGTACAGAAGCCACGACATCAGCATCGGCAGTCGCGCCATCCGGAAACTCCACACCATAAGGATAGTAGTCATAAGTCTCCAGCACATTGCCATCGGAGTCGGCAACAGCACGGACACTGCCAAGGTGGTCACTCATGAAGAAACAATAGCTGCCGTCCTTTATATAGCCACCGGGAACCAGAACCCGCTCCACAGAACCGTCGCAGTACACCACGCTCGAAGCATAGTCCGTGACAGAGGATGAACCACCGGGGCCGGAGACGCTCACGCGGAGCTTCACACCCTCCGGACTGTACAGGTAACGGATGTTATGAACGCCGCCAGAAGAGACACAAATCAGATCCTCGGGAAGGTTCATGCGGTTGTAGGACATCACAGTCAGACCGCTGTTGAGGTCGCGCGTCATGTTACCGTTCGCATCGTAGGCGTACTGCGTCATGCCGGAAGGGACACTCCCGGCAAGAAAGTCGGGTATCATACTGCCGCCGTGGTCAGACATCGCCTGGAGCCGGTTGCCGCCATAAGCCATCATCAGATCGTCACTATCTTCAGGGAACGCTCCCCTCTCACGCGCCACGGAAAGCACATTCCCATGGCCGTCATAAGAATACGACGTACCGTAACCGGAAGCCGGACGGCCGTCAAGAAGCCATTCAGCGCCGGTAACACGACCAAGGCCGTCATAGGAGTAGCCGTAGCCCTTGCCAGCACCGCCGGAGAAAGACCACACGGCGGAAGAAATGCTGCCGTTGAACTGCGGAGACGAAGACGAGCCGGAGACGACGGGATCATCATAGTACAGTTTCTCGCTGAAAACACCGCTTGACACGCCTGTCTGCCACGAACGGATGTTGTAGGCATAATCCGTACGCATAGGCTCCGCACCGTTGCGGCCGTCAGAGGACAGGCGGCCCAGATTGTCATAGCTGTTGTCCGCAAGGACCGTCTCCGGGCCGCTGCCAAGCCGGTGGGTAATCTTCAGAGGGCGCTCCATGTTGTCATAAGTATAGGTATAACGCTCAACCAATGGCTTGCCAAGGACAGCCGGGTCAGGACGGGAGTCACCTGATGCGGAAGACACGGAGCCCACGGTATGCGACAGGGTACGCTTCAACGGCTGACCGGTGAAAGAATACCACGTCTTCTCACTATCCCAGCCTCCCAAGTGGTTCATAGAATGCGACTGGATCACCAGGCCGCGGTCGTCATAATAGCAGGAAGAATACAGGGCGTCGCGCATATCACCAACGGTCCACGCCACACGGCCCGTCACACGGGAACTGCCGTAACGGTCATACTCCGTCGTAACGACAGGCCGCTTCAGTACCGGAAGGGGAACCGGAGTGAGGGTAACGCTATCCTTTATAAGAGGAACGAGTGTACTGTCCTTTATAGGAGGAAGGAGCGTGCTGTCCTTCACCGGAGGAAAGGGAGCCACAGGAGGGTTCACAATCACAGGCTTCAGCACATACGCGCGAAGGCTGTCACGGCAGGACTCAGGCGCGAGGGAGATGAAGTCATAATTGTCATAATACGTGACATCAACAAGCTCGGAGCCAGAAGGAAGCGAAGGGCTCAGGACATAGCCGCAGGCAGATCCGTCCTCTCCTGCATAAGAAGCCGTGAACTCAGTTCCAGACACATCGCCGGAATAAGGCAGAGGACCGCAAGCACTCACGCAGGGGCGCCCGAGGCCGTCATACCAGATGGACGTCCACTCACCCGACATGGCCTGGTTACCGTCCTGGCTGAGGACCGGACGCCGGTGGACATCATACTGCATCGTTACGGGAGAACACCCGGGGAGACGCTTCCAGATACACTCGCCTAAGCCATCGTAACGATAGACATAAGCGTAGGACTTCATAGCAGAATCATCATCCGATGCGGCGGACACGTCCGCAAGAGCGTCAGACAGCAGAGGAGGAAGGACATAGCGCAGGCGGCCGAGCACATCATACACATAGTACGTGTCAAGAGCCCTCTCCACTCCGTCCTCGGACAACCAGCGGCGTTCAAGGACAGTGTTGCCGGAATAGTCGGTATACACGTCAACGGTGCCGTCACGGCCGGATACCCAGTTCTCCCCCATGAGAGTCTGGCGCACGAGACGTCCGGGAAGATAGTCTCCGGAAGAGGAGATTCCGCCGGAAGTCACCTTCCACAGCCTCACCACGTCATCGCCGGAAGATGAGCAGGTGCCGTACCCGTAGGCCTGCGTGCGGCCTGAAGTGTCAGTGCGCTGAGAGGAAGGCTGCCACACCTCACCTGGAAAGCCCTGCTCCAGGACACGGTCAAGCGTGCTGTTACCATAGACAGTAACAGACCATGGGGCCGAATCGGGAGACATCCCGGTCAGGGAACCGTCACGGTAGAACTCAGCCGTGGCCGCACCGGCACCGTCACGAAAGCCCTGACCTGATCCGCCAGCCAGGTCTGCATAAGGCAGGAAGATCTTGCTCTCACGCATATAACGGTCGTATTCCTTGTGCAGCACAAGGTCGTGCGCTCCGCCTCCCACGGCACCGACAGAGACCGTCTGGGAAGGAAAGCCAAGGCCGTCGTAATAGCTTACCGTCCTCATCGCACCCTCGGACGGCAGGGCGTTCACCGCAGCGGTGTCCTTCGCTCCGGAAACGCGCACCACAGTGCCGACTACAAAATTGTGACTATAGTCAGGGCCGGATTGGGCATATATATTTGTCAGATGGCATACTAATATTGCCAGGACTGACATGGATTTATATATCGTTTTCATGGATTTATCTCTTTATTGGATTATATATGTATCCTTATAGTCATGATAATCAGCTGCACTATAATTAAAATCCCACATTGTATATCCGGAAGCAGCCGTAAAAGGAATCACTTCGTCTTTATCATTCCTAAGGAATACGCTTCTGTAAACATGCCGCGGAACATATATTATTTTAGGGACAATATCTTTAGTGACATCACCTGTATTATCTGTCCTCTCGCCGGCAGGTATACCAAATTTCAAATACCGTATGTCGCCTTGGGGACCCCATGAATACTCAAGAGTATATGCCTCAGAAGTGGCGTTATAGACCGAAACTATTATATAGGATTCACATTTGCCGTTCTCATCGGCATATTCCTGGCCGTTCGCCAAAAGGTCGTCAAATGCCATTCTGTTTGCATCAGACTGCGAAACCGTCGAAATACATTTGTACGCAGGGACGGTATATTTCACAGGAAGAGGAAAACTGCCCTCCGACTGGTTGCACCTGTTGCTGAGGAAATACATACTCATACTTTCATTGCCATAATATGGAGCATATACTTGAGGTGAGTTTCCTGCATAATTATAAACATACTGATTCGTTATGTCATCAGAACTGTTTTTGACCGCCTGAAGCCTGCCACAAACATCGTAGATATATGATTCCGTGACTCCTCCCGCGTCAGTGCGGCTGCGCAACCCGATGAAAGGATACCATGAATATGTCTCTATACAGGCATCTTCCGGCCATACACGCACATCATCAATAGGATTAAGGCCCTCATTTATAGTATATGACCTCCCGGGCAAAGACATCCTTACATAATCCCACTTGCCATTCCTGTACACCCTGTAGTCAAGCAGATATTTCCTGGAAGAATCACCTTTAAGATCTATCCTATATTCTCCGACAAGGCATTTGTCGCTGAAATATCCGAAAGGATATATATCCAAGCCGATATGAGACTCAAAGTTCTCATACAGGAACTCGTCCTGTCCGGAAGATATTGTATGGGAAATCCTGCCGGGATATGAAAATGTCATAAGCCCCTTGTCCTTTGAACCGGTCCCGTCCCGCATATCCGTGTTTACAGTCAGTGTATGCGTCCCTTTGGAAACATCTGTAAATATAAAGTCATCTGTATAAGCCTTCAGATATTTATCCCACGGAGCTTCAAGAGGCAGCTGGCTACGCCTTTGGACAAGGCCATATTCTCTGCCGTCAAGACTGCCGTATACAAACCAGTCAAATCCCAAAGCTCCGTTAAGATGCATCTTCACATCACCGGCTGAATATGAAGTAAATGTATAATTCTTGTTTTGGGGAATGTCTTCAGGATCAAGCCAAACATTAACAACCTGTGTTGCAGGTTCCCATATTACATTATTTTTATAGGTATTTGCCGCATCAGAGACAATGGCCACGGGATAGGCGGAAGAATATCCCCACTGATAAGACACCGGAATCCCGTCTGCTGATTTTACAAGGATAGGATTGCCGGAATCATCAACATCTATGACTTCTGCCTCAATCTCATATCGACTGTCATACATACTTCCGGTGTATTTCTGGAACGACGTGCTGTCAAGACCTTCTGTCAAGCCCAGTGTCCATGTCCTGCGGGGGATGAATATGGAATTGTCAAGTTCATATTCCACAAGCTTGCCCTCCGCCACATCGCCGTCAATATATGTCAGTGACTCTACCGGGCTTGAAACCATACCTTTGTCTGTCATCTGATTCAATATGTCGGTATTGTAATCATCCGGATATGTAATGGTCTTTGTCTCGATGCTTCCGTCAGACATATTTTTTGTCATCCGCGTAGGCATCAGGTTTCCGTTGTATGTGAAATTCTCCGTCACAGATGACATCACTGTCTGGCCCGACGGGTCATATAGAGTCTCAGTACGGCTTTCGAGATACGGGTAGAAAGTCAGGAGTTTGAAAGGGGTATATCGTACAAAAGGAATATTGACAAGATATCCAGGTACACCTGGTATGCTGAACTGCTCGACTGCCCTTGCATAATCTTCAAATCTTGCGGGATTGCTGTTGTAGTTCTGCTTTATTTCCTTGACCTTTTTGCCGTCACTGTACCAGATTTCATCCGTAAGAAGACCTCGCATCAGTTCGCGTGAAGTGAATTTGTTGTCAAGAGATACGTTGTCTATGTTGGTGAACATCTTGAAATCTGCGGTGTCAGGCCAATTATTGTGATTGGTATACCGATACTCTTTGACAAGCGGTTTTTCGTCTCCTACATACTCGACTACTCTGCTGTAGGTAACATAATTGCCGGTTGTCAATCCAAGGGCGTTTATATATGTTTCCGAGCACATGTTATATTTTTGTTCAATTACGGCTTCATAGCGAAAATAAACAAGTCCGTCCCATGACGAATATTCGCATTTATTATAGTTTCCTCCTTTGGCCACATATACCGGGATTCCGGAAAGTATTCCAGATGATGCCCCGTCTTCATTCTTATATTCAAATGAATGAATATATGAGGCTGTATCTGTAGAATACGTTATTCTCTTTATTCTGAGACCTCCAGCCTTACCGCTCTGCTCCAGAATCTCGAAATCAGGAGCCTGGGTTGCTATCTTTGAATAGTCATTAAGTTCATAATCAAATTTGGCACAGCCACCTGTTGGATATTGTATCTCAGTCAAGACTTCCGCTTTTGTATAATATTCATTTGCCGAACGGAATCCAAAAAAATCATTCTCGATATTTGTCTTGCGGTAATCCTTGTTGTTCCAATATCCCCAGTTGTCAGTTACAGTGGCATTATAAGCTGGAAGTTTAAGGCTATTATATTTTAATGTGTATTTCTGCTCAGTTATACCACTGCGACCTAGGACGGACACATTATTGAGTTTCAGTCTTTCATTTGCATTCTCTGTATATCCAAATCTAAAAGAGTGCTGAGATTCACCATTGTATGTCACCTTTATCATGTTCAATTGCTGTGAATAATTGTGAGGAGCATATGCTATACGCAATGAACTTCCCTCGGCATTATAGCACACATTATCATTAATGCGCGAAAAACCATAATATTGCAGCCATTCTTCATACTGTTTTCCTACTGTACTTAAATCATTATCCTTAGATGGGAAAAACTCAATCTTTAATCCATCATCAGTAGAAATTGACTTTGGATAAACAGGATGCTGAACTATAAATGACAAGCCTCTGTCTATATTCTGTGACGGCAGCAATGCAGCAGTTCCATTAACTCCATATACAGCACAGTCAGTTCTGACATCGCTAAGTATAACAGGACTGCCATTACGCTGATATTCAAAGTGCATTTTATTACCGTCAGGCGATATAACCTCCCTAAGCATCCATGCAGTAGGCCAGGTTTTCAACAGATAGGTCACGACTTGTACCGGCACAGCAAATCCTTCGGTAAATTTCTCCGTATAGAATTCAATACTGTCATCACTCCCTCCGAAGATAAGTTTCGTCCCATCGCTCTTGATTACAGTAAATTCGTAGAAAAGTTCATATATTCTATATGAGTCCAGAGGTCTATCCCCGCCTCCAGGGAATTTAAACGTTTCGGGATTCTCTATGACTTTAGGTGGTTCAACACGAAATGATTCACCGTTATTACTTCTGACCTTGGTCTTTAGATTATTGTCCTTGTCACGGTAAAAATACACACTTCCGCTCACACCGTACGCATTGATGACAAATTCATCAGGCTGAAGATCATATTTAAACTTAAGCCGCAATGATGCATTGGCATAATCTATGAGCCTGCTTTCAGAAGCCCAGTCATCACGATCCAAGTAACCAGAACAGAAATAGTATCCTGGATTCACTCCTTTATATCCATAACCTGTCTGATCACGGACATCCTTCAGACACGTCTCATCCGGAATCCCGTTGACGACCCGGGTGATGCACCCGCCGGCGTTAAGATTCCAGCCAAGACCCACATAGCCAGGATACTGGTTCAGCTTGATGCCGGAAGCATAATAAGAAAGATGGATGGGAAGATGGAGATCCTTGTAGTCCAATGTGTAGAGGGGAATGTCTATGGAAGGCAATCCGTTGAAGTAGCTGACAGGGATTCGCTCGTATTTCACGAAATCTGTCGCAGAGGGAGATGTCACATTCATCTGCCCGAAGCAGCCGAAGCTGCATGCGGCTGATAAGGCAATGGCCATCAGGACCGCTTGGAGTTTTGTTTTCATGGCACTTTTAATTGCCTGCTTGACCTGTTTAGGCAGTCTTCATGAGGATTCGCGACAACCACAAGACGGCTGCAAGGTTCTTGTCATAGCACCGGACAACATTCTGGAATATCATGATATATCAGGCCTGTATTCCTTGTCCGGATGAAATGGCGGGAGCCACAATAAGCATTTCAAGTAGCTTGTTTTACGGAAACGGCCAAGTGCAACATAGATGCCACCGGCTGCATACACAACATATTTCTTCATATATTCTGACTGCATCCGGAATCTGCCGGGCCCTAACACTCCCATTCTGTGACAATATTGGCATTTGTTGATGCTATTTCGTATTTTTGCACACAATATAAACCAATAAAATATGGCGGAAGAAACATTCTCAGACCTCGGAAGAGTCGAGGCAATAGCAAAACTTTACGAAGGAACACCTTACAGCCCTTTCAGCAGTTCTAATTTCGAGACTGAAGGGAAATGTTACATAACATCACAATCACGCACCTTCTTAGAAGGAATAGATTTCGACTTGACATACTTCCCGCTCAAGCACCTGGGATACAAATGCGTCACGGCGGCAACTGGCGAACTGTATGCGGAATTTTCCCATCCGCGTACAATGGACATCAGGCTCGGCATATCGGCAAAACTTGACTTCAGGCAGATAAAAGAACTTTGGGAAGGCATTGTGGCCGCTGCCAGGGAACATGGATACAGACAAGTGACGCTTGATCTTATTCCGTCTCCAAACGGACTTTCCGTCAGCGTGTCCTCAACAGGAGAGACTTCCCTGCTCATGTCCAAACGTCGTCCGGCAGCAAAAAGCATGGACCTTATTTGCGTTTCAGGCAACCTCGGAGCTGCTTTCATGGGATTCCGTGTTCTTGAAAAAGAAAAGGAATCATTCGCCCAAAGCGGTGACATGCACAAGCAGCCTGATCTGGAGGAATACAGGCACCTTGTAGGAGCATACCTCAAGCCGGAGATAAGCCCGCGCATAATCAGCCAAATGGAAGAGGATGAAATCATGCCTTCATACGGCTACCTCGTAAGCCGCGGACTTGCAGACACTGTGAAACGGCTCGTCCGCGACAGCGGTCTCGGAGCCAAGATATATGTGGACAAGCTTCCTTTTGCCGGAAAGACATTCGACCTCGGAAAGCAGCTCAATATAGATCCAATGTCAGCTGCCCTCAACGGAGGAGAAGACTACAGGCTTCTGTTCACCATACCTATCGGAAAACACGACAAATTCCGCCATGATTTCCAGACTTTCGACATCATCGGCCATTTGGCCAAGCCTGATGTCGGTGCAGTCATAGTGACTCCAGACGGTGTAGAGCTGCCAATGAGGGCACAAGGCTGGAAAAAATGATTTTTTTTGATTTTTTCATGCAAGATTATCAATTTTCAGGATTTAATATGTCGGAAAGGAGATGAACAGCATAACCATCTCAAACGAAAACATATTTATATATACCGATATGAGAAAATCAAGATTATTCATTATTGCAATGGCAGCGGTACTTTCATTGCCGACCGTCATTTCGTGCGACAAAGAAAAACCGGACTACAGCATCTATTATCCCAATGCGATAGTCACAGTCAAGCCTTTGGACGACAAATCGTTCTTCCTCCAGCTCAACGATGAGACAGCCCTGCTCCCGGTGGGCGTGACAAAGCTCCCATACGGCAACAAGGAAGTGCGTGCTTTCGTGAATTATACGCCTGCTGTAATGCCGGAAGGTGCGGACAAGGAAAAATATGCAGATGCTGTCAAAATCAACTGGCTTGACAGTCTCCTCACCAAGCAGTCCAAGCCAAGCATGGCTGAAGAAAACGACAATCTTTACGGAAATGACCCCGTCGAAATCATGAACAATTGGATGACAGTTGTCGAAGACGGGTATATAACATTGAATTTCAGTACATTCTGGGGCAACCGGAACACAAAGCATGAGGTCAATCTCCTGACCGGAGGAAACCCTGACAATCCTTATGAAGTTGAGTTCCGCCACAATGCTTTCGGTGATGTAAACGGAATAAAAGGAGACGGAATAGTTGCATTCAGTCTCAAAGATCTTCCGGATACCAATGGAGAAACCGTCAAGCTGACACTCAAATGGATGTCGTTCAGCGGTATCAAGAAAGCTGAATTCGACTATTGTACACGCACAGACTGGTAATGACAGCCAAAGCTGAACAGAAACTTGCAAAAAGAATAAGCGAAGGTGATTCCGAAGCAATGAAAACCCTGTATGACGAATATGCCGGGTACCTTACTGCTGTCTGTTCACGCTATATAGATTCCAGAGAAGATATCAAAGACCTTATGCAGGAGAGTTTCGTCAAGATATTCTCAGGCATGGGGTCTTTTGAATTTCGCGGCAAAGGGTCACTGAAGGCATGGATGGGCAGAATTGTTGCCAACGTATCGCTCAAACATCTTAAGGAAGCAGCTTCACGGGGTACCATAAGTCTTCAGGACAATCTTCCCGACATCAAAGAAGAAGAGGCCGAGATGCCGGAAATCAGCGGCATACCTCCTGAAGTGATACATAACATGATAAGGAAACTGCCTCCCGGATACAGGACTGTCTTCAACATGTTTGTATTTGAGGACCTGAGCCACAAAGAAATAGCTGAAATCCTCGGCATAAAGGAAAATTCCTCAGCCTCTCAGCTGCACCGGGCAAAATCACTTCTCGCAAATTGGATAAGAGAATATGTTACAGGCAACCATGTTCAGAAAAAATGACAGAATGAAAGACAGCTGGAAAATAGAATTCAAGGACAAAATGGACCTCTTCAAGGAACCGGTCCCGGAAGGCCTGTGGACAGATGTAAGCAATTCCATGACAAAAAAGTCACCGAAAAAGAAGGGCGGAATGCTTTATTTCAGGATTGCAGGAATTGCAGCAGCCGTTTCAGCAGCCATATTCGGCGCCACAATGCTTATAAGTGACTTCCATCACAAGCACGTGGAGTCCCCAAATGGCAGCATAACCTGTATGACAGGAATAAAAGACATTACAGGCCTGACAGCATGGGAAAAGACACCGGCCTCTCCTGTCCCCATAAACATGCCGAAAATACGAATCCACACCCCTGTCCATGAGGAAGCGGAATCATTATATCCAGAGGACATCATCACATATCCGGAAACGTCAGAAGAAAAAAAAGATGAGGAAAAAGAAAGGCAAGACATTGTCAGTGTCCCTGAATACACGGAATGTGACCTTTCATTAGTTCCTGATTACATGCCTTCGAACTGCGGCAGCGGCAGAAAACGCAAGTTCAGCATCAGTGCATCAGTGTCCGGCAACACAGGCGGCACAGACGTAACATCCGGATACGGAAGCGCTGTTCCTGCAAATTCAGCGGCCATAACTTCATTCGGGAATAATCCGGAAGCAGAAATAAGACTGTTCAACAGGACACGTGAAGTGAACACCGACACCAAATATGCACAGCCTGTCAGGGTCGGAATCAGCTTCAGGTGGTATTTTTCAAGGATATGGAGCATAGAAAGCGGAATAGCATGGTCATGGCTTCACTCCAAAACAACGAGCGGAAGCACAGAATATTACAGTACCAGTACCCAGGACATGCATTATATAGGAATCCCGGTCCGCCTGAACTGTGATTTCTGGAGCGGCAAGAATATGAGGGCGTATGCATCAGCAGAGGCCATGGCAGAAAAATGCATCGCAGGAAAATCAGTGTCCGTATATACATACAACGGTGCTTCAGGGCCATTTGAAACAACCGGATTCAGAGAAAAACAGATACAATGGTCATTGTCGGCACACGCTGGGTTCCAATATGATTTCACAGGCACTGTCGGAATATATGCAGAACCAGGAATCAGCTGGCATATTGACAACAAGAGCGGAGTAAACAACATATACAAGGCACATCCTGTCGGTCTAAGCCTTGGGGCAGGCCTGAGATTTTCTTTTTAATTTTATCGTTTTATTCAATATTTTTATTGTTTATCATAAAATATTTATTATTTTCGCGGTGTAAACATATAAAACAACCGCAATTATGACAGAATGGTGGAACTCACTTGACCTGTTCATGAAGATTCTCTGGGGAATAGCCATAGGAACTTCACTGACTTTTATCATTGAGACCGTGCTTACTTTCATCGGTATAGACAGCGATATTGACACGGACTTTGACATTCCAGACGGAACTTTCGAAGCTGATGCTTCAATGAATCTCTACACTTTCAGAAATCTCGTCAATTTTCTTCTCGGAATGAGCTGGACTGCAATCTTTCTGAAAGACAGCATTGCCTCCAAGACAGTTCTCATGATACTTGCTGTTGCGGCCGGTACCTTGCTTGTGGCAGCTGTCATGTACATGTTCAAATGGCTCGGTAAAATGCAGCAGAGCGGAAATATAGACATATTCAAAAGTGCTCCAGGATGCAACGGAAAAGTATATCTGACCATTCCTTCGGAAAGAAAGGGCACGGGCAAAGTGCAGATAACAATCAACGGAGCAGTCAGAGAATATGATGCAGTAACGGATTCTGACTCAGACCTCAGGACTGGCACGGCTGTAAAGATTACCGAAGTTCTTGATTCCTCGACACTTCTGGTTGAAGAAATTAATTCACTAATAATATAACTGGCTTATGCAATCAATTTACATTATCGTCATTGCCGTATTCGTTCTTATCGTGACTTTGGCGGCAATCCTGAGGCGCTACAAGCGCTGTCCTTCTGACAAGATACTCGTAATCTACGGAAAGACAGGAAAAAACAAGAACGGAGGAGTATCCTCGGCAAGGTGCATCCACGGAGGAGCGGCATTCATCTGGCCTGTTTTCCAGAGCTATGCATTTCTTGACCTGAAGCCTATTTCCATCGAGTGCAACCTTACCAATGCGCTCAGCAAGCAGAATATACGCGTAGACGTGCCTTGCCGGTTCACGGTCGGAATATCCACTGAGCCTGACAATATGACCAATGCGGCCGAACGACTGCTCGGACTTACTATAGAGAACATACAGAATATTGCGACAGATATCCTCTTCGGACAGCTCAGGCTTGTCATAGCAACTATGGACATTGAGGAAATCAACTCCGACAGGGACAAATTCCTCGCAAATGTGAGTATGAATGTGGAGGCCGAACTCAGAAAAATCGGTCTTAAGCTTATAAATGTCAACGTTACTGATATCCGTGATGAGTCCGGATATATAGAGGCATTGGGAAAGGAGGCTGCCGCAAAGGCCATAAATGATGCAAAGAAGAGTGTTGCGGAACAGAACCGTTTCGGTGAGATCGGAAAGGCTGAGGCTGACAGGGACAAGGACATCCGTATTGCGGAAACTCTGCGTGACACGCGAATAAGCACTGCAGATGCGAATGCAAGGGCCGTAGAAGGCGAGAACAACTCAAAGATAAGCATTGCTGCATCTGACGCCAAAAGAAGGGAAAAAGAGGCGGAATCTGCAAGAATAGCCATTGCTGCCGAAAAAGTTCAGGCTGCCAAGGCACTTGAAGAAGCATACAAATCAGAACGTGATGCTGAAATTGCACGTGCAGAACGTGAAAAGGCGACTCAGCAGGCCAATGTTGTCGTTCCTGCGGAAATAGAGAAGGAAAAGGCCATAATAAATGCAGAAGCTGAGGCAGAAAAGGTACGCCGCCTTGCCAAAGGTGAAGCTGATGCAATTTTTGCAAAGATGGATGCACAGGCAAAGGGTATGCTCGAAATTCTTTCGAAACAGGCCGAAGGATTCAACAAGCTCGTAGATGCAGCTTCGGGAGACCCTCAGAAGGCTGTCCTTATGCTCATTGCAGACAAGCTTCCTGAACTTGTCAAGACACAGGTAGAAGCCGTGAAAGGCATAAAGATAGACAAGGTGACCGTATGGGACGGAAACTCCAAATCAGACGGCAATACGGCAACTTCAAATTTTATCTCAGGCATGATGAAGTCAGTGCCGCCTCTTGAGGAACTGTTCAATATGGCCGGAATGAGCCTTCCAGGCTATCTCAAAGGACAGGGCACGCAACCTGAAGAACAGACATCAAGTGAAACCGAAAAATAATTCTGATGGCTATAATCGTAAATGTTGACGTGATGCTTGCCCGCAGGAAGATGTCATCCGGGGAACTTGCCGAGAAAGTGGGGATTTCAGCAGCCAATCTCTCCATATTGAAGACCGGCAAAGCCAAAGCCGTGCGCTTTTCCACCCTGGATGCTTTGTGCAGGGCACTGGACTGCCAGCCCGGAGACATTCTCGAATATTCTCCAGATACAGCAGAATTGAAATAAGTATCACATTGATACATAGATAAAAATGGGTTTGACCGATGATTTTCAGTCAAACCCATTTTATCGTTTCCGCAAATCCCCAGCTTATTTTTTGAATATATTGAGGATACCGCTTACAGACTCAGAAATTTCTCCGGCATTCTTGAGGGCACCAAGTCCTTTTCCTTCTTCATTGGAAGCTACATTCTGAAGTCCTGAAAGGTCAATGTTGTTGACAAGATTTGAAAGACCTCCCATTACCGCGTTTGAATTGGATTCTGTGACAAGATTTCCGGAACCGGTCACAAGTCCTGTGGCAAAATCCTTATAAAAAGCAGACTTATCGCTCTGTCCTTTCAATCCCTGAAGATTATTGGCGAGAGTTGCAAGATTGACAAGATTTCCCACGTTTTTCATATTAAGCTTTCCGTCAGCCTTGTACTGGGTATAGAGAGACTTCAATGCCACTCCGGCAGCCTTGCCGTTGCTTGTGGCTGTTGAGGTCTTCTTTGAAAAAATTCCCTGTGCAGGAATTTCGGCCATGGCCACACTTGGCGACAGCAGTGATGCAGCCATAATTGAAGCTGCTACGATTGACATCAGTCTCATAATTCTAAATTTTTACTTGAGTTTTTTAAGTATATTGCTGAGATTAACTTCCCTGCCTATGATGGCATGAAGTTCCTCAATCTTGACACGCTCCTGCTGCATAGAATCACGGTGACGTACAGTAACGCAATGGTCATTGAGTGAATCATGGTCAACAGTCACACAGAAAGGAGTTCCGATTGCATCCTGGCGGCGGTATCTCTTTCCTATCGAATCTTTTTCGTCATACTGGCAGTTATAGTCATATTTAAGTTCGTCCATAATCTCACGTGCAAGCTCCGGAAGACCGTCTTTCTTTATGAGAGGAAGCACAGCGACTTTTACAGGAGCCAAAGGCGCAGGGATTCCGAGGACTACGCGGGTCTCGCCATTTTCAAGCTGCTCCTCCCTGTAAGAATGTGACAAAACTGCAAGCACCATACGGTCGACTCCGATGGAAGTCTCCACAACGTACGGGGTATAATTTTCTCCGCATTCCGGATCAAAATACTGTATTTTCTTTCCTGAGAACTTCTGATGATTTCCGAGGTCGAAATCAGTACGCGAATGTATTCCCTCAAGCTCCTTGAAACCGAACGGGAACCTGAATTCGATGTCTGTTGCAGCATTGGCATAATGTGCAAGCTTGTCATGGTCATGGAAGCGGTAATTGTCGTCTCCCATTCCAAGGGCCTTGTGCCATGCCATACGGTTCTCCTTCCACTTTGCAAACCAGTCAAGTTCAGTACCAGGCTTGATGAAGAACTGCATTTCCATCTGCTCGAATTCCCTCATTCTGAATATGAACTGACGGGCAACAATCTCATTTCTGAAAGCCTTTCCAATCTGTGCTATTCCGAAAGGAATCTTCATTCTTCCGGTCTTCTGCACATTAAGATAATTCACAAAAATACCCTGTGCCGTCTCAGGACGCAGATAGATAAGATTAGCTCCCTCAGAAGTGCTTCCGAGCTGGGTTGAGAACATAAGATTGAACTGACGGACATCGGTCCAGTTCTTGGTACCTGATATAGGACAAGCTATCTCGCAGTCAATGATAATCTGCCTAAGTTCCGCAAGATCATTTGCATTGAGGGCGTCAGCCATTCTTTTCTTTACCTCAGCGATTTTCTCATTGTTCCTTATGCAGTTCGGATTTGTTTCAATGAATTTTGCCTCATCAAACGAATCTCCGAATTTCTTTTTTCCTTTCTCTACATCTTTGCGGATCTTATCCTCAAGTTTTCCGATATAATCCTCAATAAGGACATCAGCCCTATATCTTTTCTTGGAATCCTTATTGTCAATCAGAGGGTCGTTGAATGCTCCCACATGTCCTGAAGCCTCCCAAATCCTCGGATGCATAAAGATGGCTGAATCGATACCTACAATGTTTTCATGAAGCCTTGTCATGGCCTCCCACCAGTATCTCTTGATGTTGTTTTTCAGTTCAGAACCGAGCTGACCATAATCATATACAGCTGCAAGTCCGTCATAAATCTCACTTGACGGAAAAATAAATCCGTACTCCTTGCAATGGGCAACCAGAATCTTGAAAAGTTCTTCCTGTGTCATAATAAAATATTGTTTTTTAAAATATATCCTTAAAAACGCTTCTTATATGGTCAGAAGCAATCTCCCTGAGAGGCACCATTACAAAATCCCTCTCCTTCATCAGCCTGTGCGGAACAGTAAGCTCAGGACAATCAATCCGGCTGTCTCCGATAAACAATATATCTATATCTATCGGTCTCGAGGAATACACCCTCTCCCCTGCCTCATTATGGCATTCCTGCACTTTCCTTCCAAACAAAGACTCAATTTCCTTACATTTCTCCAAAAGCAAAAGTCCTTCAGCCTCAGGATTATACCCGTCTCTGAACTCCAATTCATACATTACAGCCGCGTTCAGAAACATAGTTTCCGACTCAAACCCCCAAGGCTCGGTCTCAATCACTGAAGAAAGCGATTTATAATGACGCCCCAATGCAGTATTGAGACAACTTATGGCGTCCCCTATATTCTTTGCCCGGTCCCCCATGTCAGAACCAAGGGAAAGATAAAGCTCCACTTTCATGCTTTTGTCCGGCCCCCTTCCCGAGAAGGGACCTTCTGCTCTTCAATCATCAAGTCCCAGTTCAACAAGTGCCTCCTCCGACATCCTGCTCTTGTCCCATACCGGCTCAAAAACAAGGTCAATCTGTGCACTGACAACTCCAGGAACATCCTCAACCGCAGTCTTGACCTGCCCGACAACATAATCCGCCATAGGACAATTAGGCGCAGTAAGCGTCATCTGGATGTAGACATTATGGTCATCGTCCACTCTTATTTCATATATGAGTCCCAGATCATAAACATTTACAGGAATCTCAGGGTCATACACCTGCCTGAGAGCCATTATTATATCTCTTTCAAGTCTCATCAAAGCCTCCTTATCTTCATCTGCCTTTTCCGCTGCACTTTCCTTTGAAAACAAATTTCTAAGCCACATACATATCAAACATTTTCTGCTGCAATCTCTTTAATCTTTGCAATCATTGACACAAGACCATTGGCCCGTGTCGGGGAAAGGTTCTCCCTGAGTCCAATCTTCTCCACTACAGAGAAATCAGAAGAAAGAATCTCAGCAGGTGTTCTACCGGAATACAATCCTATCAGCAGAGAAATGATTCCCTTGGTTATTATCGCATCACTGTCTGCGCTGAATACAATTTTGTCGTTGTCAAATTTATAATCCAGCCAAACCCTTGACTGGCAACCTTTTATAAGTTTATCATCAGTTTTCTCAGACTCCGGATAATCAGTCAGGGACTTTCCGAGTTCAATCAGGTATTCATATTTGTCAAGCCACTCATCATACATCGAGAATTCCTCGACAATGGCATTTTCAGCTTCTTTCAATGTTTCCATACTGTCATATTTGTTTGAGAACATAGTCATAAATCAGGCAAACATGCCTATCGCAATGTTCAGGCATTTTACGAAATATTCAACTTCCTCCAAAGTGTTGTATGGAGCAAGTGATGCACGCAAGACTCCAGTCAGTCCCAGCCTTTCCATAAGAGGCTCAGCACACATCTGCCCCGATCTTACAGCTATTCCCATCTTATCCAGCACAAGCGCAAGATCTTCATGATGGACACCATCTACAGAAAATGAAAAAACAGGAATCTTATCCTTTGATGTTCCTTGTGGAACACCGTAAAGTCTGACTTTGGAATGCAACGCCAACGTGTTGAGCATATACTCCTTTACAGAGTCCGTATACTTCGTCAACTTATTATTATTCAATAATTTAACAAACTCTATAGCTGGCTTTAAAGTTGCTATGGAAGCAAAATTCTGAGTTCCTGCCTCATATTTCAGAGGAAGAGGGGCATAAGTGGTTTCGGCAAAACTTACATTTCCAACCATTTCTCCTCCCCCCATATAAGGAGGCATGGCGTCAAGCCACTTTTTCTTTCCGTAAAGCACTCCGGTACCGGTTGCAGCATATAGCTTATGTCCGGAAAAAGCATAAAAGTCACAATCCATTTCCCGCACATCAACCTTGCAGTGCACAATCCCCTGTGCGCCGTCAACGAAAACAGGAATCCCTCTATCGTGGCATTTGGCAATTATTCCCTTCACAGGATTTACGATTCCAAGCACATTGGAAACATGCGTTACAGCCATTATTTTTGTGCGTGGAGACAATATGCTGTCAAGTTTGTCCAGTACAAGATGGCCGTCATCATTTATAGGAAGGACACGAAGAAAGGCCTTCTTTCTCTTGCACATCATCTGCCACGGAACAAGATTGGAATGATGTTCAGCTTCCGTGACAACAACCTCATCCCCTTCTTCAATGAAAGCCTCACCAAAACAGAAGGCAACAAGATTCACAGCAGCGGTAGTTCCCGAAGTAAAAACAATTTCTTCCCTGCTTTCTGCATTTATAAAACTGCGGACAGCATCACGTGCTTCTTCGTATGCTCTTGTAGCCTCATCGGAAAGACGGTGAACAGCCCTATGAATATTGGCATTTGAGTGTATGCTTACTTCATTCCACTTATCCAATACGCTCTTAACCCTCTGGGTCGTAGCCGCATTGTCGAAATAAACTATATTCTTTCCGTATACCTTTCTCGACAAAGCTGGAAACATATCTCTTATTTCTCCAACATCCATAAACTTCAGTCAATTATCAACAACAAAATATCCGGCAAATTTAGCAAAAACTATATTTCTTTTACAGGATTTTATCATATTTTTGCATAAGATACAAAAACAAATCGAAATGATAGATTACATAAAAGGAAAGATTGATTCATTGAGTCCTACGGACCTTATTCTGGAGAATAATGGAATAGGATACAGCATTCTTATTTCGCTACAGACATACGAAAAATTAAACGGATGCAAAGATGCAGTCATATACATCCATCACTACCTGAGAGAAGACGAAGAACTATATTATGGATTTGCCTCAAAAGACGAGAGGGAACTTTTCCGTCTACTGATAGGAGTTTCAGGTATAGGAGCCTCAACAGCAAGGATGATGCTTTCCTCACTAACATCAGACGAAATAAGAAGCGCAATCGTTTCAGAAGATCTCAACAAAATAAAAAGCATAAAAGGAATAGGAACCAAAAGTGCACAAAGACTTATTCTTGAGCTGAAGGACAAGGTATCAAAAATTTCAGGACCCCAGCTTCCTCTGCAATATCAGACAAACGCAGCATCCGAAGAAGCAAGTACAGCACTCATAATGTTGGGATTCACAAAAGCAAATGTAAATAAGGCCATAGCTTCAGTAATCAAGGAAAAACCGACAGCAAGCCTTGAAGAGATTATAAAATTATCATTAAAAATTCTATAAAAGTGTTCCACGTGGAACACTTTTATAATATACAGAAGCTACTAAGCCGGATAATAAATATAAACTTAGCGCATAGACTGAACAAAATACCTGAAGAAGCAGAATTTCCTGATAAATCCAGATTTTTTTTCAGTAAAACTCGTGGTGGACATTTGGGGTGATGCAATCGCTATAATAAATTGATTTTCATATTTGGGTGGAGATTTTATTGATATGCTCCTAAAAATGCTTCTTCTGATTTAGTTTCACTCCAGCCGGCGACTATATCTGAAATAAGTTGACCCAGGAAATTGGGAAATTCCATGTCGTTTTGACTCCAACTGTTTCTGGTCAACGTTTTAAGTGTGACACCAGGAACACCAGGTCTGCATTTTAGGTAAATACATCACACCAAATGCACAGGTGAGCTAAAATTTACGTACGGAAATTGATGCCTTCTCCCCTTTCATTATGGAAAAGGACATTATCAGGAACAACCTCTACAGATTACAATATCAAAGATTTTGGTCCGCCACCTACCAATAAGTTCCAGTCCAAAAGTTCGGAATTAAGGTTGTGCCATCATATTTCTATCCGTGAAACTAAAGTATCCGATTATAAATAATACCCGCTGATTTCTGCCATGATTTTGAAACAGAGATCAGCGGGAAATGTTTAGGATTACCTTCCGAAATACACAAGAAGGACAGATATATCCGACGGAGAAACCCCGGAGATACGGGATGCCTGGGCTATAGTTTTAGGGGCATACTTTTTAAGTTTCTGCCTGCATTCTATAGAAAGGCTATTGACCTTGTCGAAATCAAAACCGTCAGGAATTATAAGGTTCTCCAGTCTTAGCATTTTATCAGCCAACTGTTGCTCACGTTCAATATACCCTTTGTACTTGATGGATACCTCCACTGAATCAAGGATCTCTCTCCTATAATTGGATTCTATAGCAGAAACAAGAAAATCATTGTCCAATTTAGCAACAGGAAACTCAGTATTCCCCCTCAGAACCAACAAAGCATCCAGGTACGAAAGACGTGATTTCTGAGCACCCAAATCAAATTTATCCATATCCAGCAAATCAGGATAAGATACATCGTCAGAAAACAAACCGTCAGTCGGATGAGAGAGGAACGAATCTGAATTAACTCCAAATTTATCAAATGTTCCACGTGGAACTAAATTAATAATATCCTTTAATGATACTTGGGGGCGTGAAAGGAGATCCGCAATTCTTCTTCTCGAATCTATAGGTGCAGTACCGGCTGACAGCAGATAATCATTAATATTCTCAGGACGCAATGAAGCAGACTCAAAGAAATCTTTTAAAGAATCAGCAGCCTCATACTTACGCATAGTATAGTCATATCTGAATTTATCAGCAAGACCTGCATCATAGGACAATTTAGTCAACCTTAGGTCAGCATTATCCTGTCTGAGCAAAATCCTGTACTCGGCCCTCGAAGTAAACATCCTGTAAGGCTCATCCACTCCTTTGGTAATTAGGTCATCTATAAGAACACCTATATATGCCTGGTCACGCTTAAGTACGAAAGGTTCTTTTTCATGAACTTTCAAATGCGCGTTTATACCGGCCATCAGGCCTTGAGCTGCAGCTTCCTCATATCCTGTAGTACCATTGACCTGACCAGCCATAAAAAGATTCTCCAGATGCTTCAGCTCCAGAGTCGGAGTCAGCTGAGTAGGATCAAAGAAGTCATACTCCACAGCATAGGCAGGTCTGTATATCTTAGCCTTTTCCAATCCCTTTATAGAATGAAGAGCATCCATCTGCACCTTAAGAGGAAGAGAAGAAGAAAAGCCCTGAAGATAATATTCATTACTGTTCCTTCCCTCAGGCTCAAGGAAAAGCTGATGTTCATCCTTGTCAGCAAAAGTTCTGAGCTTATCCTCAATGCTCGGACAATAACGAGGACCGATTCCTTTTATCATGCCCGAAAACAAAGGAGATTCCGAAAAGCCACTCCTAAGAATATCATGCACCTCAGGATTTGTATGCACTACAAAACACGGAAGCTGCGGGGTACCATTCTGCGCCGTAGACAGAAAAGGAAGATAAGAAAACTTCTCAGGATTTTCATCTCCATACTGAACAATAAGAGAAGATGTATCAATTGAGGAAATGTCTATCCTCGGAGGAGTACCGGTCTTCATGCGAGCCGTCTTCACTCCCATGTCAATCAGCTGGGAAGTCAGTCCTTCAGAAGACAACTCCCCTATCCTTCCTCCCATGAATTCATTCCTGCCGATAAACATGCGGCCCCCGAGGAATGTTCCGGCCGTCACGATAACTGCCTGAGAATTGAATATTGCTCCGGTAGTCGTACATACGCCCGAAATTTTAGAACCAGAAAAGATGAATTTGGTAACTGTATCTTGGTAAATGTCTAATTTACAGGCACTTTCGAGGATTTTTCGCCAATATGAAGAGAAACAATTTTTATCACATTGGGCACGCGGACTCCATACGGCGGGCCCTTTCGAGCGGTTAAGCATCCTGAACTGCAAAGTGGAGGCATCAGTAACAATTCCAGTATAACCTCCGAGCGCATCAATCTCACGGACAATCTGTCCTTTGGCAATTCCTCCGATTGCAGGATTGCAGGACATCTGACCGAACTTGTTCATGTCCATAGAAATCAGAAGCACGGAAGATCCCATACGCGAAGCAGCCATGGCAGCCTCACAGCCGGCATGCCCGCCTCCGACTACAATAATATCATAAGAGTTCATCATATCAGAGCAGCTCCCTCAAAGAAAGATAATAATTCTCCTTGCTTCTCATGACAGCTATATCTTCTTCCGAATGGTCATCATAACCGATGAGATGAAGAATTCCATGCACTATTACCCTATTAAGTTCATCATTGAATTCAGTACCATACTCAATCGCGTTTTCCCGCACACTGTCAACACTGATGAAAAGGTCACCGGAAAGACGGTCTCCTTCACAATAGTCAAAAGTTATTATGTCAGTAAAATAATCATGCTGCAGATAACGCTGATTCACATCCAGGATATAATTGTCTGAACAAAATATAACAGAAATATCTCCTATTCTCCTTATTTCGCTTTCGGCAACCAAACGAAGCCATTTTCCCGTCAGTGTCTTCGAACGGAAAATAAAATCAGTATCCTCAAAATAATAAGAAATCATGCTGCAAATTTTTCTGCAAATCTACAAAAATATATAAGAAGGCGGTTTTATTATCCGACGAAAGTCCAATTATCAGGCACAATAAAACAAATAGATAAAAGGATGGGCAAAAAATTTGAAATAAAAAATATAATTTCTAACTTTACCGGGCAAAATGGAATATAAAAACTAACGATCAATATGGAAATCAAAAAGTCAGAAAAAGCAAGCTTGGAAAACAAGAAACTCCTGTTCGTTGAAATAGGACTTGTAATTGCTTTGGGTATAACCCTCTTTTGCTTTGAGTGGACAAGCAAGGAAACAAGTGTCGCTGTCCTTGAAGACACGACTGAAATCCTCGTGGAAGAGGAAATCATATCCACACAGATGGATACTCCTCCGCCACCACCTTCAGCACCTCAGATTCCGATTCTTTCAGACCAGATTGACATCGTGGACGATGATATCCAGGTTGATGACGACATGTTCATGAATCTTGAGGATGACGGAAGCCTTCAGGTAGAAATCAGGGACTACGTTGAAGTTGAAGAGGAAGTAGTTGAAGAAGAGGCGATTCCTTTCCAGCTCGTTGAGGAGAAGCCTTCATTCCAGGGCGGAGATGCAAACCAGTTCTCTAAATGGGTGAACTCAAGGCTTGAGTATCCTGAAATCGCAAAGGAAAACGGTGTACAGGGACGTGTGACCCTGCAGTTCACAGTTGAGAAAGACGGAAGTGTAACCAAAGTGAAAGTGCTCCGCGGTGTTGACCCTTCACTTGACAAGGAGGCCGTCAGAGTAGTTTCTATGTCACCGAAATGGAAACCAGGAAAGCAGAGGGACCGTGCAGTTCCGGTAACATACACCTTCCCTGTTATCTTCCAGTTGAGATAATTTGATGCACAGCATCAGATATAAAAGTGTGGCTATTTTAGTGTAGTCACACTTTTTGTTATAAAATACAGATTAATTTATGAGTGAAATCAAAGCAGAATACAAAGAAAGGGCAGTATTTGTCGGAGTCATCAAACAGGGAGACGACGAGAGACAGGTCAATGAGTATCTTGATGAGCTTGAATTTCTTGCAGAAACCGCCGGCGCCACAGGAATAAAAAGATTTGTCCAAAAAGTGGACAGACCGGACTCCAGAACATATATACGCAGCGGAAAACTTCTGGAAATAAAGGAGTTCATAAGCGAGAACGAGATAGATGCGGTAATTTTTGACGATGAGCTCTCCCCTACCCAGCTAAGGAATATAGAACGTGAGCTGAATATCAGAATTCTTGACAGGACAAACCTTATTCTTGATATTTTTGCTCAAAGGGCAAAGACTGCATACGCAAAGACGCAGGTAGAACTTGCTCAATATCAATACCTTCTCCCCAGACTGACAAGGATGTGGACACACCTTGAAAGACAGAAAGGAGGAATCGGAATGAGGGGACCGGGCGAAAGTCAGATAGAGACAGACAGGCGAATAATCCAGGACAAAATATCAAAACTCAAGGAACAGCTGAAAAAAGTGGACAGGCAGATGGCCTCACAACGCGGAAACAGGGGTTCTTTGGTGCGTATTTCGCTCGTTGGATATACAAACGTAGGTAAGAGTACCCTGATGAATCTTTTGGCCAAAAGCGACGTATTTGCAGAGAATAAATTATTTGCTACTCTTGACACCACTGTACGGAAAGTCGTAATAGAAAATGTACCTTTTCTGCTCAGCGACACTGTCGGATTCATAAGGAAACTCCCTACACAGCTCGTAGAAGCGTTCAAGAGTACTCTTGACGAAGTAAGGGAGGCGGACATTCTCATGCATGTAGTGGATATTTCGCATCCTAATTTCGAGGAACACATCAAGGTTGTGGAGGAAACACTGAAGGATATAAAAGCCATAGACAAGCCTATATTCGTCATATTCAATAAAATAGACGCATATAGATATGAGGAGTATGATGAGTTCTCCCTTGAGCCTAAAAAGCAGGAAAACTATTCCCTCGAAGAATTCAAGAACAGCTGGATAGCCAAAGAAAACACTCCTTGCATCTTCATTTCTGCGAAAAACAAGACAGGAATAGACAAACTAAGAGGTGACCTATACAAAATGGTGGCGGAAATACACGCAGGACGCTATCCGTTCGACAATTTTCTCTGGTAAAAAGCTGGTAAATACTTTCCGAACCAATAACACTTTCTATAAAAAAGATGGCGGCCCGCCTGGACCGCCATCATTGTATATTCAGAATTGTCCTAATCCTGGAATTTAGCGCAAAGGAACTCTCTGTTGAGACGTGCTATATGAGAGACAGTAATGTGCTTAGGGCACTCCATCTCACACGCACGGGTATTGGTGCAGGCACCGAAACCGAGCTCGTCCATTTTGGCAACCATTGCCTTGGCACGCTTTGCAGCCTCAACCTTACCCTGAGGAAGAAGCGCAAGAGAACTTACACGTGCAGATACGAACAGCATTGCCGAACCGTTCTTGCAAGTAGCCACACAGGCACCGCAACCGATGCAGGCAGCACCGTCCATGCTCTCCTCAGCCTTCTCGTAAGGGATAGGAATAGCATTTCCGTCCGGAACTCCGCCGGTACCCACAGAAACATATCCTCCTGCCTGAAGAATCTTGTCAAATGCCTGACGGTCAACAACAAGGTCCTTGATTACAGGGAAGCCTTTGCTTCTCCAAGGCTCAATGGTAATAGTGTCACCATCCTTGAATTTACGCATGTGGAGCTGGCATGTAGTAACCTCATCATCAGGTCCGTGAGCACGGCCATTGATATAGAGTGAACATGCTCCGCAAATACCCTCACGGCAATCGTGGTCAAAAGACACAGGGCCAGAGCTCTTGCATCCTTTCTCCACAGCAACCGGATCAGCACCCTCGGCGATGAGCTGCTCATTAAGAATATCGAGCATCTCGAGGAAAGAGCTGTCAGGAGATATATTTTTTACCTGATATGTCTCAAACTTTCCTTCTGCCTTGGCGTTTTTCTGACGCCATACTTTCAATGTCAAATCCATTTCAATTAGTCTTTATAGTTTCTGGTGACAATCTTGATATTCTCATAGTTGAGAGGCTCCTTATGAAGCTCAGGCTCAACGTTATCTCCCTTATACTCCCAAGCTGCAACGTACATGTAGTTCTCGTCGTCACGCTTGGTCTCGCCGTCCTCGGTCTGCATCTCCTCACGGAAATGACCTCCGCAAGACTCGTTTCTGTTCAGCGCGTCACGGGCCATAAGCTCACCTATTTCAAGGAAATCCGCAAGCCTGAGAGCCTTCTCAAGCTCCTGGTTGAACTCACCGTTCTCACCGGCCACATAGACATTCTCCCAGAACTCCTTGCGCAGCTCCTGGATAAGTTTGATTCCTTCTTTCAGACCAGCCTCGTTGCGGGCCATTCCGACATGCTCCCACATGATATGTCCGAGTCTCTTGTGGATAGAATCAACTGACTCCTTGCCCTTGATGCCCAGAAGTTTGCTGATCTTGTTCTTGACAGCCTTCTCGGCCTCTGCAAACTCAGGTGCATTGATGTCTGTCTTAGGCTCCTTGAATTTAGAGGCAAGATAATCACCTATAGTGTAAGGAAGGATGAAATATCCGTCAGCAAGTCCCTGCATGAGGGCCGAAGCACCGAGACGGTTTCCGCCGTGGTCAGAGAAGTTGGCCTCTCCGATTGCATAAAGACCAGGGATGGTCGTCATAAGGTTATAGTCAACCCAGATACCTCCCATTGTGTAGTGGATAGCCGGATAGATCATCATCGGCTCCTCGTACGGGTTGGTATCGGTAATCTTCTCGTACATCTGGAAGAGGTTTCCGTAACGGGCCTTGATGACATCCTTTCCGAGACGCTCGATGGCTGTCTTGAAATCAAGGAATACGGCAAGTCCTGTCTCATTTACTCCGAAGCCGGCATCGCAGCGTTCCTTGGCAGCACGTGAAGCCACGTCACGAGGCACAAGGTTACCGAAAGCCGGATAACGGCGCTCAAGATAGTAGTCACGGTCTTCCTCAGCTATCTGTGAAGGCTTGATCTGATGCTTGCGCAGCTTCGCTACATCTTCCATCTTCTTCGGCACCCAGATACGTCCGTCGTTACGGAGCGACTCTGACATAAGGGTCAGCTTTGACTGCTGCTCACCGTGCACCGGAATACAAGTAGGGTGAATCTGAGCGAAACAAGGGTTGGCAAAGAACGCACCCTTCTTATAGCACTGCCATGCAGCAGAACCGTTGCTGTTCATTGCATTTGTAGAAAGGAAATATGCATTTCCGTATCCTCCGGTCGCGATTACAACGGCATGTGCGCCGAATCTCTCAATCTCTCCGGTAACGAGGTTTCTGGCAATGATACCCTTGGCCTCTCCGTTAATGAGCACAAGCTCAAGCATCTCATGACGAGGATAGCTCTTGACTGTACCGGCCTTGATCTGGCGGTTGAGAGCAGCGTATGCACCGAGAAGAAGCTGCTGTCCGGTTTGTCCGCGCGCATAGAAGGTACGGCTTACCTGCGCACCTCCGAAAGAGCGGTTTGCAAGAAGTCCGCCGTACTCCCTTGCGAAAGGTACACCCTGCGCCACGCACTGGTCAATGATGTTGTTGCTCACCTCTGCAAGACGGTACACGTTGGCTTCACGGCTACGGTAGTCACCTCCCTTGATGGTATCATAGAAAAGTCGATAGATTGAGTCATTGTCATTATGGTAGTTCTTTGCGGCATTGATACCTCCCTGCGCGGCAATCGAGTGCGCACGGCGAGGAGAATCGCTGATGCAGAAAACCTTCACATTATAACCGAGCTCACCGAGAGAAGCAGCTGCAGACGCTCCTCCGAGACCGGTTCCGATGACAATAACCTCGAGTTTTCTTTTGTTGCCAGGACTGACAACTCTGATCTGAGACTTGTGCTTTGTCCACTTCTCAGATAAAGGTCCCTCAGGAATCTTAGAAATAAGTTTTTCGGCCATTTTATAGTGTTTATTGAAATTTCGGCACAATTTTACGGATTTTTACGCAAATCAGCAAAATTACTTTGAAATGCAGGTCTCTCCATGCTCCATTCCGCCCCGGGAAACAAACCATCCGAAAGCATCAAGCAAGATTCCGGGAAGCCTTCCCGCCAAATCATCATAACCTTCCAGATATTCATCTTCTCCGGCGGAATCCCCGCGTATACCCGTGAATATATCCTTTATAATGCGCTCCGCCCTTCGCGAGCATTCCAGCAGCGAATTTCCGTTCCCGCAGAACGGAAATACATATCCGAGATCCATATAGTGTTCCATATTGCTCATGCCGCCGAAACGGAAGATCCACCTGTCCTTTATCTGAAGCGACAGGCCGCAGGCCAGATTTCCCTTCCCTTTCATACATTCTGGCACATGGTCTTCATCAGAGACAGGCACCGGTATCATTACGGAACAGGCCGGATACCCCAAGGCGGCCCATAAGACCACGTCAGAAGGAGATTCTCCGCTTTTTGCCCCCTGTACAACCACAGAGGCAGAAGTACTTCTCCGCGGTATGAAATCCTGGTCGACAGCCGTACCGGCAGGACAAGCCCCCCGAAAGACAGACTGCCTGGCCAGATCAAGCCCCAGCAATGCATGCCCGTATGAACGTGACAGGGAGTCCATTATAATATAAGGCCCCATATCAGGGAAAACACGTAACTCCCCTTTCAGCCTTTTGAATATAGTCTCCGCTGTAAGATACCTCTCATAGCCTTTCCATCTATCCCTCTTTCCGGAAAGCGAGAAATTAGTTACAACGCAGTAGCCTTCTTCCATTGCAGAGACATCCCTCTTGAAATATCCGTAATTGTCTGTCTCATAATATGCTGCTCCTCCAGATGCGTCAATGCATCCGAAATTGGCCTCAACTCCCATAGGGCGCGCCAAAGTATCGAGATAATGCTCAAAATCGGCAAGAGAAGCACAAATTTCCAATGCGCGGTACATCAGTATTCCTTCGCGGTCCATCTCCGAGGCAGGAACATCATCGTTCTTCAGACAGTATGAAGCCGTATTCATTATTGCGAAGCCGGCCGTATTGCTCCCTATCCAAACCTCCCCGCCCCCGGATGCGGAATTTACGAGGCCCACAAAAGAATATTTCTCTCCCTTGAAGTGTCTGATGCCGTTTTCAAGAAAATCTGTATCACGGTGTTTCCAGAGCAGAGGCCTCCCGTCAGGAGAAGCCCAGCCAGGTATTATTGCAGATGTACATGCTGCGGCATCGTTTCCCATGCAGCAGATGCTGGCATACAATATGGCATAAAGCAAAATCCGTCTCATGCTGTCAGAACAATGAAGGATCGCTGAAATCTATATTGCCCTTTTCTATTCCAAGGTGACTGTAGGCAAGTTCAGTGGCCTCCCTTCCCCTCGGTGTCCTTATTATGAATCCTTCCTTGATGAGGAAAGGCTCATAAACCTCCTCAAGGGTTCCCTGGTCCTCACCGACAGCTGTTGCAATGGTGTTTGCACCGACAGGGCCTCCCTTGAACTTGGCGATTATGGTCTTCAATATCTTATTGTCAATTGAATCAAGTCCCCTCTTGTCAATATTAAGGGCATCAAGCGCATAACGGGCAATTTCCAGGTCTATGCAGCCGTTGCCCATTACCTGTGCAAAGTCCCTGACCCTCCTCAGCAACGCATTTGCGATACGTGGAGTGCCCCGGCTTCTCAGGGCGATTTCGTAGGCCGCATCCTGTCCGATTGACACATTCAATATGGCGGCGCTCCTCTTTACTATATTTACGAGGGTGGGGGTATCGTAGTACTCAAGTGCACACTTTATTCCGAACCTGGCACGGAGAGGAGAGGTCAGAAGTCCGCTTCTGGTGGTAGCCCCGACAAGAGTGAACGGATTGAGCGATATGCGGACAGACCTTGCTCCGGGTCCTTTGTCTATCATTATATCTATGACGAAGTCCTCCATGGCGGAATAAAGATATTCCTCCACAACAGGAGAGAGCCTGTGGATTTCATCTATAAAAAGTACATCTCCCTCTTCAAGAGAAGTAAGCAGGCCGGCAAGGTCGCCGGGCTTGTCAAGTATAGGGCCGGAGGTCACCTTCATATTTACCCCAAGCTCATTTGCAATAATATGCGCCAGGGTAGTCTTTCCCAGTCCCGGAGGGCCGTGAAAAAGCACGTGGTCAAGAGACTCCCCTCTCATCTTGGCCGCCGCCACGAATATTTTAAGATTTGATACAATCTTGTCCTGACCGGTAAAGTCTTCAAGGTCCTGCGGACGTATAATTCCGTCCAAATCCTTATCTTTGCCCTCATTGATATTGCGGGGATCGAAATCAGTCGCCATGTCCAACAACAAAATAATTA
>CAMWUW010000005.1 GCA_947177525.1 uncultured Bacteroidales bacterium
CATGACATACAGAAAGGCAATGAGGCTCCAGGAGTTGTCACGGGACTGGCGTGGACTTCCATGGGAGGCGAGATTCTCTTTATAGAAAGCTCGGTCAGCACCGGAAAGGGAGTGCTCACCATGACAGGAAATCTCGGTGACGTGATGAAGGAATCAGCGACAATCGCATACCAGTACATAAAGGCGCATCCTGAGTTGACGGGCATGACCTATGAGGAATTCTCCCAGAAAGACATACATGTCCATGTTCCTGAGGGTGCGGTTCCGAAAGACGGCCCTTCCGCTGGCATAACTATGGTCAGTTCCATGGTTTCTGCCTTCAGGCAGCAGAAGGTGAAGGCCGGGATTGCCATGACCGGTGAAATGACTCTGCGCGGACGCGTCCTTCCTGTCGGAGGAATCAAGGAAAAGATTCTCGCTGCCAAGCGTGCCGGAATACATACCATCGTGATTTCTGAAGAAAACAGGAAAGATGTGGAGGACATAAAGGAAATTTACATAAAAGGTCTTACCTTTGTCTATGTGAAGGACATCAAGGACGTCATCGGCTTTATTTTCGGATAACCGAGGGGCCTTGTGCAAGACTTATATTATGGATGTTAAAATAGAACAGAGCTGGAAAAACGCGCTGGCGGATGAATTCGGGAAACCGTATTTCGTCTCGCTGGTGCGTTTTCTTCATGACGAGAAAGCGGCGGGAAAGAGAATTTTCCCTCCGGGCAGCCAGATATTCAGGGCATTTGACCTGACTCCTCTGGACAATGTGAAGGTTGTCATATTGGGGCAGGACCCCTATCATGGCCTTGGGCAGGCGCACGGACTTTCGTTTTCGGTGCCTGACGGTGTGCCGGCTCCTCCTTCCCTCAAGAATATCTTCAAGGAAATTGAAACGGACCTTGGAATAAGGATGAGCGGCTATCCTAATCTGGAGAAATGGGCGCATCAGGGTGTGCTTCTTCTGAATGCAGTCCTGACTGTGCGCTCCGGTGAGGCCGCATCCCACAGCAAGATGGGGTGGGAACAGTTCACTGATGCCGTCATACGGTGCATATCCGACAATTGTGAAGGCGTGGTCTTCCTGCTGTGGGGAAGTTTCGCCAAAAGCAAGAGGGAACTGGTTGATACCTCCAGGCATTATGTGCTCGAGGCAGCGCATCCGTCACCGCTTGCGAGGGGGGCCTTTTTCGGGTGCAGGCATTTCTCCCGTACCAACCAAATATTGCAGTCGCAGGGCAAGACTCCTGTTGACTGGCAACTTTAATCCATGGGGCTGATATGAAAAGAACAGCATTATTCCCGGGTTCATTTGACCCTTTCACTGCCGGACATCTTAATATCCTGAAGCGTGCACTCACTATGTTCGATGAAGTAGTGGTGGCAGTTGGAATCAACATTGACAAGAGGGGCTTCTTTCCGAACGACAAAAGAATTTCAATCATAAGGCAGGCTACTGCAGGGCTTGAAGGAGTGCGCATCGTGCAGTATGACAACCTGACCATAGACACTTGCCGTGAACTTGGCATAAGCCATATTGTAAGGGGAGTGAGGAATATGATAGATTTTGAGACTGAGAGGTCGATAGCCGATGCCAACCGGAAGCTCGCTCCTGAGATAGAGACCATCATTATACCTACTGCCCAGGAGTTCGCGCACATATCTTCTACGGCGGTGCGTGACATTCTCCGTCATGGTGGAGACACTTCGCTGTTTGTCCCGGAGGGAGTGGAATTGTAGTTTTGTGCTCCATGAGTATTGCATCATGAAACATTTGTTACGGATATTTACTATATGGGTGTCTGCCATGCTTGCATGCGCGGGCACTTTCCATGCTGGTGCACAGGGACTTGATTCATTGCGCGCGCAGGCCCTGGAAACCAAACTTGACGAATACTTCCGGGCACTTGACTATGAAAATCCTGAGTTTAAGAAACAGGAGTGCGATTTTCTTGTCGGGAGCTGCAGCGACTCTCTTGTAAGGCAGTTTGTAGCCCTGAGGGCTTATGAACATTATGCCGGTTCTCCAGTCATGGGCGATGAGGCTGTTGCGATCCATATATTTGACAAATGGTTTCTCAGCGGCATGGTAAGGATGCGTGATGACGGGGAGCTTCTGCGTGCAAGGATTTTTGCAGACTTCAACAGGAGTTCTCTTATCGGCATGACGGCTCCTTCAATTGCCATGCAATCATTGGAAGGGAGTACTGTCGAACTGTTTTCATCAGGGGATGCCTGCGGCACTTTCAGAGTGCTGTACTTTTATGATACCGGCTGTTCCAAATGCAGACTTGAGACTCTGATGCTGAGGAATCTCTTTACTTCAGGAGATTTCCCGGTTGAGTTCTATGCCATATATTCCGGGGACAATGAGGAAAAGTGGCGTGAATATGCTTCTGAGGAGTTCGGGACTGTTTCTGGGCGTACTGGGATTGTACATCTTTGGGATCCTGGCCTTGATTCTGATTTTCAGCGTAAATATGGAGTGCTTGCAACTCCGCGCCTGTTTCTTGTGGCTCCGGACTGGACTATTGTGGGCAGGGGACTGGATGCTGCGGCCCTCGGGCGAATGCTGGATATGATTTTCTCGGAAAAGGAACTGGAGTATGGCAGTGACGAGTCCGTTGCACTGTTTGACGGAATGTTCACTGACGGTGCCGTTGCTGTGACATCCTCCGATGTGGCGGATGTTGCGGACCGTATTGCCTCTGCTACACTTGACAAAGGGGATACCGTAATGTTCAGGCAGATGGAGGGCGATCTGCTATACTATCTGTCTTCCAAGACCGGTGAAGGCTTCAAGGATGGAACTGCCTACCTTATCCGTACATATATAAAGGAGCGTGCGGACATTTGGGGCAATTCTTCGGATTCGCTCAAAATAATAGGATTTTCAGATATTCTTGATGATTTGCTGTCAAAAGCCGAGCCTGGAACTTTTATTGCGGATGTTTCTGTGCCGGGCAGGCTGCTGTCTTCAAAAGGGGAAAAAGACGGACATTATTCTTTGCGCAGCTTCGGAAAAAAACGCAGCATTGTGATTTTCCATACAGAAGGCTGTCCTTATTGTGAAGCGGAGATTGAGGCAGCTGCCCGATTGGTGAAGTCAGACAGGCAGGCAAGGGTGCTGCTTGTGAATATGGATGACATTTTTGAGACAGATACTGTGCTGGCCGAAACACTTTTTGATGCATTTGATTTGTCGTCTTTGCCTTTCCTGATTGAAATTGACAAAAAAGGCAAAATTGTGCGGAGATATTTTTCTTTATAATGTATTTGTGTGTTTAATGCACAACTTGGTGATAGATAAGGTGTTATACTTTAATTGTTATAATTGGTTATGTGTGGCATTACAAAAATTACAAAATTTGTGTAAAAATATTACAGATTCTGTAGAGTTTGGCCCGTGGTTTGAAAAAGAGTTTGGCATGAAGTAATTATAAACGAATAAAACCTACAAGACCATGCGTACATTTATAGAGCAATATCTCCAGAATCCTTCCGATGCGATAGCTTTGGCACAAGGACGTGTAAATTCAACAGACTGGATGGACTGCATTGATGATGAGATGATATACAGCCAGCTTGCAACTCCGGAGTTCAGGCTTTACGAGGAAATCGTTTTCTGCAATGCTTTGGAATCTGCTCCCCGCTCAAATCGTTACGCACATGCCGCTTAGTCTTGCATATGACATATTGTACACTATACATTTTGAATAAAAATAATAAACTGTACAATTCACAGCCATAGGATGGCGGATTGAAAGAGCACAGTTTATGGGAAGTCGGAATGAATTGGTTCAAGCCGGCTTTCTTATTTTGGACTTTTGCCAATTGACATATAAAGAGAATGCCCCGGCTGCCGTGATGGTGTCCGGGGCATTCTGACGTTATGAAGGACTTATGTCTTTATTTTCTGACGATGCTTTCAACCGGCTGTGCCGGTGCCATTGCCTTGTGTACTTTCTGTGAGACCGCCTTGGCTACCTTATGGCTTGCGGTGCATTCTATCTTGTCTGAAGACGAGCACACATGCCACAGATATGTTCCCTTGTCCAGTTCCCATGAAGAGGTTTTTTCATTGAATGATGCCATGTCCATGGCGTCCCATTCCATTTTGACCGTTTCACTTTCTCCCGGGGCTATTATGCCGGTCTTGCAGAATGCCTTAAGTTCCTTGGCCGGCTTCTCGAGCTTGCCCTTAGGTGCCGACACGAACAGCTCTACGACATTCTTGCCGGCCGTCTTGCCGGTGTTGGTAACTTTCACCTCAATTGAGCATTTGCCTTCTTTCATTTCCGAACTTACAATCGAATATGCGAAATCTGTATATGAGAGTCCGAATCCGAACGGAAATGAGACTGCTTTGCCGAATGTGTCGAAATACCTGTATCCGACGTATATGCCTTCCTCATAGATTGTGTAGTCCACATTGCGCACAGGTTCTTTCTCCTGCTCTTCTTCTTTCATGCCGAACAATGCCGAGAAATCCATTATCGGCTCTATGTCGTGAGGGAAGTTTTTGTCGGCCGGGGCGTCACCATAATTGACGGCAAAGGTGACCGGAAGCTTTCCTGAAGGGTTTACCTTGCCGCAGAGTACATCAGTAATGCTGTTTCCGATCTGTTCACCGCCCTGGAATGAGCAGAGAATTGCATCGACATCATCTTTCCATGATGCAGTCTCTATGGCACAGCTTACATTGAGAATTGCCACGACTTTCTTTCCTGCCGCATGATATGCCCTGCTGACGGCCTTGAGAGTCTCTTTTTCTCCTTCTGTAAGATAGAACTGCTTTGACATAAGGTCTGAAGCCTCTCCCATTTTACGTCCGAAAGTGATGATTGCCACCTCGTTCCTGGCTGCTGCATCGGCCAGCTGCTGCGGGTCAAGCTTCATCTCGTCAGGTCTCTGGAGCGGCACAAGGGCGAAAGGCGGCTTGCCGTGAGGGAATATCCTGCGTGTCTCCGCCTGGATATGTCCGCTGTATGATTTCAGTACTGCCTTGTCAACCGCATATCCTCCGTTTCTCAGTCCCTCGACCAATGATACGGTGAATGGGCTGATGTTCATTCCGCCGAATCCCATTCCTCCAGAGATGATGTCGTATGAAGCTATTCCGTAAAGAGCTACATTCCTTACGTTTGCCTGGAACGGCAGGGTGCCGTTGTTCTGCAGGAGCACTGCGCCTTCACCTCCTATTTCCCTTGCAGCAGCTGCATGGGCCTTGAGGTCAGGTGAGTTTGTGATTTCACGTCCGTTGAATGTGAGGGAGCTGCATACGAGCCTGAGAACTTCGCGCACATTGGCGTTGAGGGTCTCCTCCGGCAGGTTTCCGTTCTGCACGGCCTCGAGAATTGCCTTGTATTGCCTTTCCTGGCCGGGCTGCATCATGTTGTTTCCGCATTTCATGGATTGTACTGCGTCCTTCCCGGCATTCCAGTCTGACATCACGACTCCGTCATATCCCCATTCGTCGCGGAGAATCACGGTGTTGAGGTCGCGGCTTTCCGGGGTGTATGTGCCGTTCACTATGCCGTATGAAGTCATTATGGTATATGGCTTCCCTTCCTTTATAGCCAGCTCGAAGCTCTTGAGATAAAGCTCGCGGAGAGCCCTTTCGCTCACACGTGCGTCATTTCCGGTACGGTTGGTCTCCTGGTTGTTCGCTACAAAATGCTTTACACAGGCACCTGCACCCGTGCCTTGCAGGCCGAGCACATAAGATGCCGCCATCTTGCCGCCGAGGACAGGATCTTCAGAGTAATACTCATGCGCGCGTCCTCCCAGCGGGTTCCTTACAAGGTTAAGTCCGGGCGCAAGGAGCACGTCAAGACCGTAGTCGCGCACTTCTTCACCCAGTCCTCTTCCCATAAGGCCGGCCATGTCGCGGTTCCATGTGGCCGCAAGGGTCAATGAGGTCGGGTACTCTGTGGTGTAGTAAGTTTTGCTGTCAAATTCTCTTCTTGCGCTCATCCAGAGCTGGTGAGGGCCGTCCGCAAGATATACGGCAGGTATGCCAAGGCGTTCTATCGGATAAGTGCTGCCGGCTGTTCCGGGGAACTGTGAGTCCGGTCCTGCCATGCCTGTTCCGAGGACCATGCGGACTTTCTCTTCCACAGTCATTGCGCCTATCACTTCGTCTATGTTCTCCTCCCCATGAAGGCGTACCTGTGCGGAGGATGTGAATGCCGGCACTGAGGCCAGGATGGCCGTGACGGCTGTCAGCATAAGTTTCTTATTGATCATTGTATTTTGGTTTTAGAATATTCCGTTGAGTTTGCGGAGAATTTTAGGTGCGCACTCTTCCCAGAACCTGGAGTCATGTGCGCCTCTGCGTGTTATGTATTCGTATTGGATTCCGGCTGCGTCAAGTTCTTTCACGAAACTCTCGTTCTGTTGGAAGAGCTGGTCTTCCGTGCCCATTTCCATCACAAGTTCCGGAAGGTCTTTCGGGGACTTGAAGAATGAACTGAGCGCAGGAGTGGTGGCCGTTCCGGAGCCGTAGCATGCCGCGGAGCATGCATATACGCAGCAGAACATCTCAGGGTGCGACATGCCGTAGTAAAGCGAGCCGTAGCCTCCCATGGAAAGTCCTGCGATGGCCCTGTTCCCGCGGCCTGCCTTCACTTTGTACGTGCTTTCAATGTGAGGGATGAATTCGTCAAAGAAATAAGTCCTGAAATTTATTCCTGCCATGTGCCCGTCGCAATAGAAAGAGTCGAACGCATTCGGGGAAACGATTATCATTTCCTTGCCTGATGCAGTCTCATTATGGGCAGCATATTCGTGAATCCTGTTGTGGTTGAACCAGTCGCTGTGCGTGCCCCACATGCCGTGCAGGATGTACAGTACCGGAAACTCCTTGACTCCGTCGTAGCTTCCCGGAAGATAGACCGAGTACAGCATTTCCTGTCCGATTACCTTGCTCTGGAGTTTCAGGCCGCTTGTGAAGCCTGCATTCTCGTCCTTGGGCATCTTGTCAAGCTGCTGCCTGTCGAAGTATATGTTCTTGTCTTTTGTCGAAGCTGTTATCTCAAGCCCGGAGCAGTGCAATGCGAGAGCCAGGCTGTAGCTGTCATTTTTCCTTGTTACGGTCAGATTGCCGGACTCTATCTCCCTGAGCTGGCCGTCCACATCGGCGGTTGCTGTGAAATCCCTGTTTCCGATATTGTCCTGGACAAGGGAATATCTTCCGCCTTCGAGGTATGTGACCGTGCTTCCTGCCGTCATTCCGATGGAGTTGCCGGATTTGTCGGACAGTCTGAAGCTTATGAGATGCAGGTTCTCTCCTTTGGAGCTTATGTCTGTTATTTCAACAAGGTTGGCATCCATATGCATGCTTTCCGGTCCTGTCGCCGGCTCCTCGCCCTGGCATCCGCCAAGAAGCGCAAGAACTGACACCATCAATGCCGTTGTGCTTTTTCTGTTCATATCCATAAAACTTTTAGAAGCTGTCCGGAACCGAATCGTCTGGACAGCTTCTTATGGTCATTGTGTCCTTTTGTCGGAAGGGCTTATGTTACAGGGCCTGGCTGACCTTGATGACAGAGGGCTTGATTTCGGTTTCAAGCGTAGCCCTTATGTCACGTGAGGATGCTCCGGCCTGGAAAATGTAATTTCCGCCTTCGACTGTCCATGCGTTCTGCTCCTGGTCAAATGACGCGAGGTCCGCATCTGCCACTGTGAGGGTAATTGTCTGCGACTCTCCCGGCTTCAGCTCGCGTGTCTTGGCAAACGCCTTGAGTTCGCGTACAGGCTTGTCCATTGTGCCCGCAGGTGCTGAGACATAGAGCTGGACTGCTTCCTTGCCGGCGAATTTTCCGGTGTTGGTGACAGTTACAGTCATCTTGGTAACGCCAGCTGAATGTGAGATTGCAGGGCTTCCGTACTCGAATTCAGTATAGGACAGGCCGTATCCGAAAGGATATGATACCTCTATTCCGGCCTTGTCAAACCAGCGGTAGCCGACATAGATGCCTTCCTCATATTCCGTATAGTCCACATTGCGCACTTTCTCGCCCTTGTCAGCGTCAAGCGTCTTTCCGAACATGCCGAACTCAAGATCCACAGGGAAGTTCTTTGAGGACGCGTGGTCCTTGTAGGCCACAGGGAATGTCATTGTAAGCTTTCCGGAAGGGGACGCATTGCCTTTGAGCACGTCAGCGACACTGTTTCCTCCCTCCTGTCCTGCCTGCCATGCGCAAAGGATGGCGTCAGGAATGCCTTTCCATGAGGCTGTCTCGATGACGCCGCCTATGTTGAGCACGACAATGGCCTTCTTTCCTGCCGCATGGAACGCCTTGCATACCTCACGGATAAGCTCCTGCTCTTTTGCGGTGAGTGAGAAGTCTGACACTTTCCTGTCCAGGAATTCTCCTGATGTGCGTCCTATGGTTATGATTGCCGCGTCATTCGCGGAAACGGATGATGCAAGCTCCGCCTTTGACGGCACTATTTCTCCGGCGCGGTTCTTAGGCATGAACATGGCCATAGGATTGTCGCTCTTCGGATTGAGTCTTTCTGTTTCTTCCGCTATATACTTGAGATACATCTTCTCAAGGGACTTGTCCACTTTGTAGCCCGCATTGGACAGGCCTTCCTGAAGTGACACCGTGTATGCGCGGTTGACATTGCCTGAACCTGTGCCTCCTGCGATGAAATCGTAAGATGTGGTTCCGTAGAGGGCCACGTTCTTTATCTCGGATGAGAACGGAAGCACGCCGTCGTTCTTCAGGAGCACCATTCCCTCTGTAGCGGACTGCCTTGTTACCTTGGCATGTGCCTTGAGGTCCGGATTGTTGCTGTATTTGTATCCCTTGAACCTTGGAGAAAGCATTATCAGCTCAAGTATCCTCTTGACATTGCGGTCGAGGACTGCTTCGTCGAGAGTTCCGTCCTGAACTCCTTTCACGATGGCTTCGAACTGTCCGTCACGTCCGGGCTGGAGCATGTCATTGCCTGCTTCCATCTGGGCGCACGCGTCCTTTCCTCCGAACCAGTCAGTCATCACCATGCCCTTGAAGCCCCAGTCTCCGCGAAGCACGCTTGTGAGAAGGTCCTTGCTCTCTGATGTATAGACTCCGTTGAGGTAGTTGTATGATGACATCACTGTCCATGGCTGTGACTCTTTCACTGCTATCTCGAAGCCCTTGAGATAGATTTCGCGCAGCGCCCTCTTGCTTATCAGGGCGTCATTGCCCATGCGGTTGGTCTCCTGGTTGTTTGCCGCGAAATGCTTTATTGAGGTGCCGACCCCGTTTTTCTGTACTCCGTTAACGTATGCGGCCGCTATCTTTCCGCTTACTACAGGGTCTTCCGAATAATATTCGAAGTTCCTTCCGCAAAGAGGGTTCCTGTGTATGTTGAGCGCAGGGGCGAGAAGCACGTCTGCACCATATTCAAGCACTTCTTCTCCGATTGCATTGCCGACCTGCTCCACCAGTTCCTGGTTCCATGTGGATGCAAGGAGAGTCCCGATAGGGAAGTGAGTGCAATAGTAGGTGGCTTCGTCACCTTCGCGCACCGGATTGATGCGCAGTCCTGCAGGGCCGTCAGCGAGAACTATCGCTGGTATGCCCAGGCGCGGAATCGGATATGTGGTTCCGGCCGCTCCCGGTACGAGGTTCCTGGTTTCACCGATGACAGGGGCGTCTCCGCTTGTTCCTGCCATGCCGGTTCCGATGACAAGATGGGCCTTCTCCTCGAGGGTCATGGCTCCGATTACCTTGTCGATGGATGCCTTTCCGAGCTGCGGGTCTCCTTTTGGCCCGCATGAGAGCATTGCCGCTGCCGACAATGCCATCATTGCTGTTTTCATTATCATGTCCATACTACTTGAAGAGCATAGGTACGAATTCGGTGAGGTAAATTCTCCAGTTCTTCCAGATGTGTCCCTCTCCTGTCTCGTAGTATTTATAATCATAGCCTTTGCTGTCAAGCAATGCACGGTACTCATTGTTTGCCTGATAGAGGAAGTCCTTGTCTCCTATGGCAATCCAATAGAGTGCGGGCTTTTTTGCAAATTGTGTTGCAAGCTGTTCCTCAATGTTCTGATATACTGGTGATTTTGCGTCTTTGCCCGGCATTATGGCTGCAGAGAAGAGACCTACATAGTTGAACATGTCAGGATAGTACTTTGATATGTGCAAAGAGTGGTATCCCCCCATTGAAAGCCCTGCGATTGCCCTGTGTTTCTTGTCCTTATAGACTCTCCAGTTGCTTTCGACGAATTTCACCACGTCTGGGAATGACATCTCGAACGCTCCGTCCATCATGCCGCGCTGCTGCATTCCTGGTATGCGCTCAAAGCCTTCCACGCTTTCTCCAGGGGCAGCCTGCTCTCCTGCATTGCCGTTTGTCATCACTACAATCATCGGCTCGGCCTTTCCCTGTGCGATGAGATTGTCAAGAATCTGTGCGGTCCTTCCGAGTGCAATCCATGCCTCCTCATCACCGCCTGCGCCGTGGAGCAGGTAGAACACAGGATATTTCTTGCTCTTGTTCTGCTCGTAGCCGGCAGGCGTATAGACTGTGAGCCTGCGGTTCATCTTGAGTGACGGGCTTTCGTACCATACCCTTGTCACGCTTCCGTGTGGAACGTCATTCACCTTGTAAAGGTCTGCGCGTCCTCCGCCGATGATGAACACGTTGGTTACGGACGCCACGTCGCGTATCATATATACGTTTGAAGGGTCACGCATCATAAGTCCGTCAACGACAAATGAGTAGCTGTAAAGTTCCGGTGCGAGAGGTGCGGACGTGAACTCCCAAACTCCGTCCTTTTCAATGAGGTCTGCGAATCCCGGACCGTCGAAAGTACCGAAAGGAGTCTCTATTTTCTGTGTAGGGAGGAAGTCTCCTGTAACCTGTACCTTGACTGCTTTGGGAGCGCGCAGTCTGAATGTTACGCTGTTGTCCGGGTTGATTTCCGGGGATTTGATCTGTGGCCCTCCCCAAAGGGCCTGCTGTGCCGATGCGCAGATGCCCATGAGCAGTGCTGCGGCTGCAATGATGATTCTCTTTGTCATATCGTTGGTTTTAAATCTGATGCCGAGATCCGGGAACCCCGGCATCGTTTTTCATTTTCCAGAAATTATAATGTTACTGCACCTGTATATTTTGCATTGACTGCAGAACTTTCAATAGTGACGGTGTATGTACCGTCATTGCTTTCGACCCTTATCTGGCCGTCTGTGATATGCACGGCAGTATTGCCTCCGGAAGCGATTGTCCACCAGCATGTCCCCCAGTTATAGAGAGGGAACCCCCAGCCTATGTCGCCCGGGTCCCAACCGATTCCGAATTCACCTTCTGAGACTGTTCCTGCCGTAGCGCATGGCCTGTATGTTCCAGGTTTGAGCTTGCCGTCTTCACTGTAGATGTCGATTGCCAGATAGTTGCCGCTTCCGCCGAAATCCACTCCGCCCCATGCATTGGGGGTTGACGTTACATCTGCTGTTCCGAGATTAAGCGTGATGGATTTGTTGTCAGGAGACTGTGCGCCGTTGTAAACCGCTGAGAGGCATTGGGCCAGTTCCGTGTATTCGACTTTCTCACCGTTCACCTGGTCAATCGCTCCATTAAATTCAATCCACAGACCGTTGCTGTTGTAGCTTATCGTAAATGATGAGCCTGTCTTGGTCACTGTGATGTCACCGGAACTCAGTTTTTCTGCGGAAACCGCACCGTCAGCTACTGACCACCAGCATGTTCCCCAATTGGTGAATACCATTCCGATTCCCCAAAGATCGCCTGGGTCCCATCCGATTCCCCATTGGCCGGCTCCTGCTTCACCTCCCTTTGACGAAGGCTTATATATTCCCGGGGCAAGATTTCCATCGGAACTGTAGATGTCAAGTGCAAGGTACTGGCCGTTTCCGCTCCAGTTGAAGCCGCCCATGCCGTTGTCAGTTGCATTGACGCCTTCCGTGGCGAGGTTCAGAGTTATGAGATTATTGTTGTACACCGCCGAGATGACTTTCGTGAGCCTTATCGGTTCTGGATCAGGTTCATATGTGAGGTTTATGCTTGCATTGACCTTGACGGTGCTTTCGTCTGCCAGCCAAAGAGTTCCGCTTATCTTGTAGCTTCCGTTGTCAGAAAGGACGGTGATACTTCCGTAGTCAAGTCCTATGCTGTGGGACTGGTCTCCGTTTACAATAGAGAATGCAGAGCCTTCCTGGCCAACGATATAATTGCCTTTCTGTGCATTTCCGGACGGTGCTGCCGTATAGGCTGCATCATGCAGAAAATATTTGTCCCCGACAAATTTTATGCGTAGCACGGCACCGGTTCCCTGCCAGTTCCCTTCTGTCCCGCTGATTCCTTCAGTTGCGAGCTCTAAGGTGAATATCCGTACGTTTCCGGATTTTTCGACCGGCTGAGCCAGCACTTTTGTCATTTCGTATGATTCGGGGGCGGGATATTTCCCTGTGAGAGGTGAAATTGCGTCCCTGACGCATGAGCCGAGTGCAAGAACTGATGCCGCGGCCAAAAACATATATTTCAGTTTCATTGTATTTCCTTTTTTAGTTCTGATTTTTACCATCCCGGGTTCTGTGTGATATTCTTGTTCAGACGTATTTCTACACCGGGATAAGGAAGCCTGTTGTGCTTTTGCTTGAAACCATATTTTGACGCGTCATCCCCGTTGTACTTGTTGTATGTCACATGTCCGTTGGAGTCAAGGATAGGGCAGTGCTTTCCGTTGTCTTTCATCTTGGCCTCAGCGTCTCCCCAGCGGAGCAGGTCCTGGAAGCGTGTGCTTTCTCCGCACAGCTCGACCCTTTTCTCCCTCTTGATGTCGTCAAGGGTCACTCCTGATTTCTCGGAAGCCTTGGCGCGCCTTCGGATTTCATTGAAATACTTGTCCGCGTTGCCCTGTCTTCCTGCCATTAAGCTTGCCTCGGAAGCGCACAGCAGAACTTCTCCGTAACGCATCCAGCGTGGGTTGTTGATGTTGCAGAAGAAGCCCATTCCGCCTGCATACTGGCCGTACTGCTCCTGTAGGACTCTCCATTTCCACATGAAATATCCCTCGTTGATGATTGTTCCGCCGATGTTGATGCTGTGTCCCCTCTCTTTCATCTGGTCGTAAGTTTTCAGGGAGGCGTTGAGACGGTAGCCGTCTGCTCCCTCGGAGGCCACGAAATCGTCATAGAGGCTCTTTGTCGGGTTGAGGAAGCCCCAGCCTGTGTCTGCAAGGCAGTCAGCCTTGTTCAGGGACATCTTGTCGGTGCGGTAATGCACCATCACTGCGAAGATTGTGTAGTAGTTCTCGTATCCGTTGTTAGGATTGTCAACCCTCACGCTTTCGAAGATGCTTTCGCAGTTCTGCTTTGCATTGAAGGAGATGATGTTCTCATAATCGTCATAAAGCCTGTAGAGCTTGCTGTCAATTATTTCGTCAAAGATGTCGGCAGCCTCTTCGTATTTGTTCTGCCACAGATATGCCTTTCCGAGTATGGCCTGGGCGAACTGCTTGGTGACTCTCCATGTCTTGTCGTCCGCATTTTTCTTCTCTGTGAGCATGCCTGAGGCAATGGCCTCCGTGAGGTCGGTCTCGACAAGGTTCCAGAGCGCTTCAGTCGAGCCGTTAGGCTGTGCGTATTCGCTTGGCTCAAGCTCATGGTCAACCAGAGGCGGGTTGCCCCACATGGTGATAAGCTCGAAATATGACCATGCACGGAAAACTTTTGCCTCAGCTCTTGCACGCTGCATAATCTGGGAGTCTCCGTTTACATGTCCGAGCACTACATTGGCCTTGTAGATAATCTGATAGTAGCTCTGGAACATTCCCTGGAGGAAACCCTGGTCTGTTCCGAAGGTGAACTCGTTGAGCTGCTCGAGGTCTCCGTTGTCGTTGCGTCCGCCTCCGCCTGCCCAAAAGTCGTCAGTGAGCATGTTCTTGCCCATCAGATAGTTGAATTCGAGACCGCGCATCTGGAGGTAGCATGCGATTACAGCATTTTCCGCGTCCTCATCGGTCTGGTAATATGTCTCGTAGTTCAGTACTCCTTTCTGCGGAATGTCCAGCAGTCCGTTGCATGAGCTCAGGAGCATGGCTGCCGCCGCAAATGATGTGATTATATGTTTTGCCTTCATTTCAGTAAAGTTTAGTTTCATTAGAATGTGATGCTGAGACCAGCCACAACCTTCTTTGAGGTAGGGTAGTTGCCTTTGTCCACTCCGAGTGCGTTTCCGGCTCCTGTGATTTCAGGGTCGAATCCCGGGTATTTTGTGAAAGTGAAGAAGTCGTCGAGTGAGGCATATATCCTAAGGTTCTCAACCTTTATTTTCTTCATCCAGCGCTGCGGGAAGGTATATCCGAGCTGAATCTGCTTGATTTTGAAATATGCTCCGCTGAATACGCAGGCGTCTGAAGTCATGTACTTGTCCATGTCAGTGGCTCCGGCCTTAGGTGTAGTTCCTGCGGTATTGGTGGTTCTCCACCTGTTTTCGGTGAAGTATGTGAGTTTGTTGAGCGTATAGTCAGGACGGTTGAGGCAGCAATAGATGTCGTTGCCTGCCGAACCTGTCCCGAATACGATGAGGTCAAGTCCTTTCCATGCCGCGGTCAGGGTGATTCCGTAGTTGATGTCAGCCATTCCTTTTCCGATCATGGTCTTGTCCTTGTCGTCTATGGTTCCGCTGTTGTCAAGGTCTTTGAACTTAGGGTTTCCGGTCTCAGGATCGATGCCGTCGAACTGATAGCCGTAGAAATACCACGCAGGTTTGCCTACTTCAAAGCGTGTGATTGCACCGTATGAATGGAAAGTCGCTCCGTCTATCGCGCTGAGGGTCTCATGGATGTGCGTTACCTTGTTCTTTAGGGTTGACAGGTTTCCGCGTATGCCGTAGCTGAAGTCACCAACATGGTCCTGCCAGCCGATTTCAAATTCAAATCCTGTGTTGGAAATGTTGCCGGCATTGACCGGAGAGGCTGTGTTTCCTACGACGGTTGACGGAGTTATGCCCGTCACGATAAGGTCTTTTGTCTCTTTGAGGAACCAGTCTGCGGAGAAGCTGAGCCTGTTGTTGAAGAAGCGTGAGTCGATACCGATGTTGGTCTGCTCAGAAGTTTCCCATTTGAGCTCTTTGTTGCCTGTTGCAGAAGGGGCGTAGCCGTCAACATATTCCAATCCGTTGCCTGTAGGGTATGAACCTGCTGATGTAATGACGGTGGCATATCTGTAGCCTCCGAGGCTTGATGTCGAGCCGTTTTGGCCCCAGCTTGCACGGAACTTGAGGTGTGACAGCCATCTTCTTGAGTTCATCATGAATTTCTCGTTCGAGATGACCCAGCCGGCTGATACCGCAGGGAAGTAGCCCCAGCGCTTCTCGATAGGAAGGATGCTGCTGTCCGCCGCATCTGCACGGAGTGATGCCTGTATCAGATATTTTCCGTCGAACTCATAATTGAGACGCCCGAAGTAAGAGTTCTTTCTTGTGAGCCCCGGCTCGCCGCCTGAGATGCTGTTCGTTGCATTATCTGTAGCATATGCGAAATACCAGAACAGAGGATCGTCTTTCTTGAATCCGAGCCCGGCCTCAGCATTTCCGCTCCTGGAGCCGTTTACTCCGAAGCTGCGGCTTTCGCTGTAGCTTGTTCCGAGCATTATGCCGAATTCATGTTTCTTTATGCGCCTGCTGTAGTTAAGGAAGTTTTCCCACTGCCAATATGTGCTTGCGGATGAGCCTGCGCTGACTGAAAGATAGTCGTTCTTTATCTGGCCGTTTGCATAGTAGTCATGTGAAACGCTGTAGCTTTCTCCGCTGGAGAGGCGGTAGCCTAAGCGTGAGGTGACTGTAAGGCCTTTGATAGGCATGAAGTTGATGTAGGTTGTTCCGTTGATGTTGTATCCGCGGTTGTATCCGTCAGAGCTGTCGCGCATTATGTAAGGGTTGACATTCTCTCCTGTGACGAATGCAGAGATTCCGTATATGTTGCCCTTGCCGTCACCGAGAAGAGGTGCATGCGATTTGTCATTATAGATGGCCTGCATGTGTGCCGGGAGAGCATTCTCCGGATACATCGGCTTGGTCAGCGGGTCGAGTGTGAGCAGGGATAGCATGTAGCTTCCGTACTCCGAGCCTTCTGAAACTGATTTGCTCTTGTAGTATTCCACCTGGTTGTTGGTGCCGATTTCAAGCCAAGGCTTGATTTTCCAGCTTGCGTTTATCATTCCGGTGAGGCGCTCATAGATGTCCTTGTCTCCGGCAACGATACCGTTGTTGTTGAGGTATGAACCTGAGATGTAGATTGACTTGTCGGCATCGCCCGCGGAGAATGTGAGATTATGCCTGTGCATGATTGAGTTCTCGAAGCCGGCCTTCACCCAGTCTGTATTGGTCATGAAATCCCAGTTATTGTAGAATTTTTCAAGGGAAATCAGGTTTGCTTCGGTGTAGTAGTCTATGAACTGCTCCGAATTCATCATGTGAGGAACTTTTGCCACGCTTTGGCTTGACAGCTGGAAATCATATGTGATTTTCCCGTTGCCTTTTCCTTTCTTTGTGGTAATGAGGATGACTCCGTTTCCTGCAGATGAACCGTAGATTGCAGCGGATGCTCCGTCTTTCAGCACTTCCATTGATTCAATGTCGTTTGGGTCGATGCCTGCTATGTCTGATGCTATTCTTCCGTCAACGACATAGAGCGGGTCGCTTGAATTGTTGGAACTTACACCGCGGATTCTGATTGACGGTGAAGCTCCGGGCTTTGCTGAAGAACTCAGCACCTGTACACCAGAAGTCTTGCCCTGGAGTGCCTGTGATGCCGATGTGATTGTGCGTGATTCCATGTCTTCGGATTTTACCTGTGACACGGCTCCGGTGAGAGAACTTTTCTTCTGTACACCGTATCCGACCACGACTGTCTCTTCAAGGAGCTGGGTGTCAGGCTCCATGCTTACGTTGAGAGTACCGGATGCCGCCTTTTTTTGTATGGTGACATAGCCGATGTAATAGAATTCAAGGACAGCTCCCTCGTCTGCCGTGATGCTGTAGTTTCCGTCAACATCAGATATGGCACCGTTCTGTGTCCCTTTTTCGATGATGCTTACGCCTGCCATCGGTGCCTTAAGCTCATCAGTGATTTTTCCGGTTATCCTTACTTGTGCGAGTGCGCATAGAGGGCCGGCCAAGATAAGGAGCATGGCCAAAGCCGCTCTCCTCATCGCTGAGAATCTGGAATTGTTTCTCATTTGTGTGTTGGTTATCAGTTAATAAATAAGGTGTTTGCTGTTTCAGAAGCCCCTCGTCGGGAAGGACCTGATGAAATCGATAAGCTCTTTGTCGTGATTATATCTTATCTCGCAGGCATTCCCGAAAAACATGGTGGCCCCTTCTTGGTCGTTGAAGGGCTCCCAGTGCGGGAGGCCTTCTGCGTCAGGGTTGCCTGTGCGTGCGAAGTTTATCCATGCCCCGCTCATCTTGTCCGCGAGGACGGCTGCATCTTTTCCGCCGCCTGTCATGGATGCGTGCCTTGAAGTATTGTTGAATATAAAAGGAATCTCCATGCAGTGTGTGCTTCTCAGGATGCCGTCCATTACAGGAGACTCCCATGTGAACAGGTACGTATATACTGGTGCACCGCCTTGGCGTGATTTGAGGCGTGCCTGTTCGATTGCCCCCGGTCTGAAGGTGAAGTCGGTGTCTATCATGTCCTGAGGAGTGCAGCCCGGATATGTCTTTTTGAAAAGCGTGATGAATTCTCCGGTCCTGTCACCATAACGGGTGGCCAGGAATTTCCTCGCGTTTCCTTCCTGTATCCCGCGGAACGCAGGTACATAAGTGCTCATGGTAAATTCATGGAGAGTAGTACCTATCATGAGAGGTATCTTCCTTGACTGTTCCGGGGCCTGCGGGTCAAATGGCTGTGAAGGCAGGACAGAGCCGTCCACTGTAGGTGCCCAGCCGAAGATGAATGTGGATATCCCGTCTTTTTCAGCATCTGCCCTGACTGCAGCGACGGCTTTTTCTCCGGCTGCAAGAAGCTGTTCGTATGGAATCTGTGCGAGCTTTTCCATCTCATTCGGACGTATCCCAAGTTCTTTGGCGGTGGCCGCGCCGATTCTGCGCGAATATTTTGCGTCCATTGTGCGCAGCATTGAGCCGCTCTGTACTATAGCCTTGTGGAAAAGTCCCTTGGCGGCCGGTGTGGCAAGCAGTGTGGATACCTTTCCGCCTCCTCCCGACTGTCCGAATATGGTTACATTGGATGGGTCTCCTCCGAATGAGCTGATGTTCCTCTGCACCCATTGGAGCGCGGCCACCAGGTCGAGAAGGCCGGCATTGCCTGATTTCGCATACTTCTCGCCGAATGCCGAGAGGTCAAGGAAACCGAGGACGTTGAGCCTGTGGTTGAGGGTTACGACTACAACGTCTCCTTTTTCCGCGAGGCTCTTGCCGTCATATGACGGAAGCTCCTGTCCGGAACCGGCTGCATATCCGCCTCCGTGAAGCCATACCATTACCGGGCGCTTCTTGCCGTCTTCAAGTCCTTTTGTCCAGATGTTCGCCCTGAGGCAATCCTCGCCTGGGAAGCCGTCATTCCAGGCGAATGCGAACGCCATTTCGTCACTCTGCCATCCCGTTCTCTTTGCCTGCGGGCATGTCGGTCCGTATGACCTGCAGCTGCGTATGCCTTCCCAGTTGTCTGCCGGGACAGGAGGCATGAACCTTTCGGCCTTCGCATAAGGTATTCCCTTGAAAACATAGACATTACCGTCAACATATCCGGCAACCTTTCCGTTTTCCGTAACAGTGAGGGCGTCATCATTGCCGGCCCTCAGTTCGCCGCAGCACGCCTTTTCCGTGCCATGCGGCGTAGTGCAGCTTCCGCAGGACATTGCCAATATCCCGGCGGCTGCAACGGTCATCAGTTGTGAAAATTTCATAAAATGTGTTTGATGTGGTTTTCCGTTACAAATTTCTCTTGTTTATGTCGGACAGGCTTTCTGATTCGTATTTATTATTTTTGAATTTGTACAAATCCGCTTTCGTGATTGTTCAAATGTTTTTCTGTTTGTTCAAAAAAGACATTTGTCTTGCTGCATGCCGTTTTTTTGGCTAAATTTCGGACAGCTAAACTGATGACCATTATGAAACATCATTTATTTGTCATTGTCCTTTTGATATTTGCCGGCTGTGGCCGGGCAGAGCATGTTGTACATGAACATATTGAAAGCCCTATAATTTCAAATGACATGTCAAACAACAGGGTGACCTCATTTGCGGAGGATTCTTTCGGGCATATATGGATAGGAACTTTCCGCGGACTCAACAAGAGCACGATGCATGAATACCATCAGTATTTCTGTACTGAAGGATCGCACAGTATACCGGACAATCAGGTCCAGGTCCTTCACCGTGATTCCGCCGGACGCCTGTGGGTCGGGACTGTGAACGGCCTGTGCGTGTATACGGATACTGATGATTTCAGGAGAATTCCTATGGATTCAGGAAGCAGGAATATTGTGCAGATACTGGAAGACAAGTCCGGAAGGATTTTTGCCAGTAATTCGGAATCTCTTTTTGTTTATGATGAAGAATCAGGATGCCTTGTGCATGCCATTGAACGCCTTGATCTTATGCGTTCTTATTTTTCCAGATGTTTTGTCGGCCCTTCTGATGATATTTTTGTTGTCGGCAGCTCAGAAATAATATGTTACGGTACGGACCTGGAATCTCCTAAGTGGAAGATTCCGCTGAGGCGGGAATACCCGTTTTATTCATTTATGTCAGATGACGGTGTGATATGGCTCTGTACCTCGGGGCATGTGGATGCTTTTGATACAAAACTCTCCGGATATGTCCGGACTCCTTTGGAGGACCATCACTCGTTCAGGAACTCTTGTGTTGATCTTATCTTCCCTTACGGCCCTGAAACTTTGCTGCTCAATATTCAGGGAGGTGGACTTTTTGTGTACAACAGGAATACAGGTGAGGTTTTGGGACAAAATGATGGCGGTTTTCCTTTCAAGGCACCGGATTTTATTGTGAACACAATTTTCAGGGATTCAAGGGATAACCTGTGGATAGGGTCATATGACCAGTCGTATACCGTGATATACAATTATAAGGAACGCTTCAATACGGACGCTGTACTGCGTTCGGCATTTGAAAATGTGTCAGTCTATTCTATGGACTGTGATGGTGATGGAAATCTGTGGTGTGTGACACTCCATAATGACCTTTATGTGTATATGCCTGGCAGAAATGAATTGAAGAAGATTGAACCGGTGGCAAAGGGACGGAACATGATAGTATATGCCGGACATGACGATGAAATATGGATCGGTACATTGAATTCTGTTTTACGCTGCAGGTGGGACGGATGCAGGCTCAGTCTGCTGTCTGAGCACTATGTTCCTGGACCGATGTCTATGGCGCTTGCAGAAGATGGTGTGATGTGGATCGGAACAGCCGGCCCTATGGTTTATTGTGTGAGTGACGGAGGACTGCGGGAGTTCGGCCCATTGAGCTATGGATATACATTCAGTTCTGCACTGTTGCCGTCCGGCTCAAAGTTGCTTGTAGCAGCTTTCAAGGAAGGCCTGTGCGAAATCTCGCCTGGCAATGGGGAGGTGGAAAAGGCTGATGTTGTCCAGTCATGCTGGCAGACGTGCATCAGGCGTTCGGTATTTGTGCCGACGTGCCTGTTCCGTGACAGTTTCGGTGATGTCTGGGTCGGCACTATGGCTAACGGCCTTATGAAATATACACCATCGACAGGTGAAATCATTCCTGTGCCTGGGACACCATGTACAGATATATGCAGTATTGAAGAAGACCTGCACGGGAATCTTTGGGTCAGCACTCAATACGGCCTTGGGAAATATGACCGCTCGGTGTCCGAATTTGTCAATTGGTATACTGCAGACGGAATCGGAGGCAATCAGTTCTATGACAGGTCTTCATGTATCATGAAGGACGGTAGAATAGTGTTTGGAGGAACGCATGGCGTTACTGTTTTTGACCCTGTTGATGTGATGCCGGACAGGGATATTGCCGTTTGTTTTGAAAATATCAGATTGCATAACCGTCTTGTGCGTCCTTCTGAAGGAAACTGTATTGAAAAGGCTTTGCCATGGCTTCCGGAGATAAAACTTGAACATCGCCAGAACAGTTTCAGCATCTCGTTTTCCGCCATTGAATATGGAGAATATGAACGGGTAAGATATTTCTGGAAGATGGACGGTTTTGACGGTTATTGGATTGATGCCGGCAACAACCGTGAGGCATACTACGCTAATCTGCCGTCTGGCAAATACCGCTTTAAAGTGCGCATAACAGACTATGATCGTAATGTGGTGCTTGCGGAAAATTCCATTCCGGTCATAGTAATGCCTCCTATGTGGCTTTCATGGCAGGCATTGGTCTTATATGCCGGATTTCTTTGCTTTGTCGTATGGGGACTGTTCCGTATGCGCAGGCAGATTTCTGATGAAAAGCGTGCGAAGGAGCGGGAGATGATGGAAAAAATCCAGGAAAAGAAAGTCAATGAGATGAACATGAGCTTTTTTGCCAACATCTCACATGAGTTCCGGACTCCTTTGACCATGATATCAGGCCCTGTCGCCCAGCTGAGGCAGTCTGACAGCGTCAGCGAAGAGGACAGACGCCTTCTCAATATCGTGCAGAGAAATATAAGGAGAATGCTCCGCCTTGTAAACCAGTTGATGGACTTTAATAAACTTGAAAATGACACGCTGCACCTTAAGGTGCGCCAGGTGGACATAGTTTCTCAGTTGTGCGGCCTTGCTGACATATTCCGTGTTACTGCGGAGGAGAAGGGGATTTCATTCAAGACATACGGCCTGGAGGACAATCTCGTCATGTGGGCCGATGATGACAAATTGGATAAGATATGTTTCAATCTGCTGTCAAATGCCATGAAGTTCACTGCCTCTGGAGGAAAAGTGGAGTTGTCACTTGACATGCTCTCGCGGGATGATGCGATGGCTCATTTCTTCCTTTCAGATTGCGATACTGATTCGAGATATGTCAAGATTGTAGTCAGGGACACCGGGCCAGGAATACCGGAAAACCAGCTTGAACGCATTTTTGAAAGATATTATCAGCTGGAAAATCAGATGCGTGGAGCATACAACTGGGGGACTGGGATTGGGCTTTATTTTGCAAGAACACTTGCTGTCATGCATCATGGCTATTTAAAGGCCGGCAACCGTTCCTCATGCCGCGGGGCGGAATTTACGCTGCTTCTTCCTGCGTCAGAATCTTCTTATGCAGAACATGAAAAAACAGGCAAAGGGGTGGCAGAGCTAAATTTGCTCTATAAAGACAACATCAGGTATACAAGGCTTACAGATGGCAGGAAGGATGCCCCAATGCAAGCTGTTCTTGTTGTGGATGATGATGCTGATGTCGCTCACTGGCTCAATGAACTGCTTTCTCCATATTATAGGGTTATTTGCCGGTTTGATGCCGATTCTGCATATGTTTTCATGAAGGAAGAGGCTCCTGATGTCGTGTTGAGTGATGTCGTGATGCCGGGGAAGACTGGGTACGAACTGTGCCGTCAGATAAAGGATGACATGCAGCTATCCCATATCCCTGTGATTCTGCTGACGGCCAAAGCTACTGTCGAGAATCAGGTTGAGGGGCTTGAGTGCGGTGCGGATTCATATGTGACAAAACCTTTTGAGCCTAAGTACCTGCTTGCCCTTATTGATTCATTGCTCCGTAACAGAGAGAAAATCAAGGCTATGCTTGGAGAGGCCACTGAAGTGGACGCGCTGGAGGAAAATGTGCTGTCTCCGCAGGATAATGCATTCATGACGGAATTATATCAGCTTATGGAGAATGAATTGTCAAACTCGGAACTTGATGTGGCCCGCATGACGGAGATGCTTCGTATTTCCCGTACAAAGTTTTATTATAAAGTCAAGGGACTTACCGGCGAGAATCCAAGTGTGTTTTTCCGCAGATACAGACTGAACAGGGCAGCCCAGCTCCTGAAGGAAAGGAAATATAATGTTTCCGAAATTGCTGATATGACAGGATTCAGTACATTGTCTCATTTTTCAGTCAGCTTCAAAAAACAGTTCGGTGTTTCTCCAAGTGAATATGCCGGATGATTCTTGATTTGATTTTTGGTATTACAAAAATTACAAATTTTGTATAAAAATATTACAGATTTTGTAGAGTTTGGCCCGTGGTTTGAAAAAGAGTGTGGCATGAAGTAATTATAAACGAATAAAACCTACAAGACCATGCGTACATTTATAGAGCAATATCTCCAGAATCCTTCCGATGCGATAGCTTTGGCACAAGGACGTGTAAATTCAACAGACTGGATGGACTGCATTGATGATGAGATGATATACAGCCAGCTTGCAACTCCGGAGTTCAGGCTTTACGAGGAAATCATATTCTGCAATGCTGCTGAAGATGCTCCGAGAGCAAATAACTACTCTCATGCAGCATAGTCTTGTCATACACTTTATATTTTTGATTATCAATTCAAACAGGGAGGGCGGCCCAAAAGTCTTTATGACTGGTGGCCGCCCTCCCGCTCATTTATGCTTCACTGGATTCTGGTACGTGTGCTAATGTGTAAGTTGTTGATTCTGAATTACTTCCTGGTAATTGCTGCCCCGTTTTTGGGGCAGCGATTACCAGGAAGTGACTGATCTATAGATGATTATGTATCACGCGTTTTCCGGTGATGCCTATTCAGCAATTGCTGTGTCTTCTGCCGATGCCTCTTCTGCCTCTTCTGCCGATGCCTCTGCAGCCTGTGCTTCTGCAGATTCGATGACCACTTCTTTTTCTTTGAAGAAAGGTGACGGGAGCGATGCCCATGCCAGCAGATTGCATAGCCACAATATGATGCATACAACAGCAATGCATCCTATTGAAATACACCATTTCGCCCACATGGCAATGCCCTTCCTTGCGTATGGGTCCTTCAGCTTGAGCTTAGGGAATTTAACAATGTCAGTCAATGTGGCGCCGAACGGTATGCTTATTTTTGCCGCTGCATTTATTGCCCATCCGTTTGCATTCAGGAGCGGTGCAAGGTTGCGGCGGCGCAGCTTCATCCATGCCATGACCATTGAAGGGCCGGAGATGAGCAGAATTATTCCGAGGAATACCAAGATTGCCTGCCACCAGGTGAGCGCTACAAAACCTTTTGCGAGGCTGACGAAGAAACTTCCGATCATGCCAAGGGCCATTCCCAAGGCAGCGAATATTCCTGCAAATTTGGCGATGTCGAAAGGCTGGGACGCCGGTTTTGCGTCTGCCCCTCCTGCTGCTGGTGCTTCTGTTATCTTTTTGTTGGCCTCCGCCATGATCTTTGCATCCTTTTCAGCCGCCGACTTGTTTATGAAGTTCTCCACTGTCTGTGCCATTCTTCTGTACGGCGACCAGAATGCCTGTGAAATGCTTATCGGGTTTTCAATGATTTTTGTCACTACGGCATCCCAGTCAAGTCCGTCAGTGTCATAGAAGATCGCGTTTTTGCCGACCGAAAGATCACCGATGTCACCTACGGTCACGGCTGCGACAATCTGTTTCACTCCCGGAACTGTTTTGGTCGTGCAGTCGCAATACAGCAGGTACATTCCGCTTGACGGAGCCATTATGCCGTGCTTGGCTGCATCTGCCACATTTATGCACAGATGACAGGCCCTCTGGTCAATTATAAGGGTACCTGCCTGGAATACTGCCCTGACATTTTTGTCCGGATTGTAGAAATCCTGGAATGTGACGAAATTCCTGAGCAGCATATAGAAGTCGCGGTATATATACATGAACTTTCCGACCAGTTCTATGTTTTCCGCCTCTTCCTTAAGCTCAGAGTCTTTTGCGACAAGATTGAGAAGCGCTTCCTTCCGGTTTTGGGTTAGCAGTTCGCGTATCTTTCCGTCTCCGAGGACTTCTACCATTGAGCCTGCTTTTGCTGTTTTCCATGCAGTATATGCCGAGAATTTTTCTCCGATCGCATTCCATTCGTTCTCTGTAAGTACAGTCATGCCGCTGTCCATGGCTATGGACCTGAGGGTCTGGAAGTCTGCCGCCCATGCCGGGTTGATCGGACCGCTGAGGTCAATCTCGGGCTTTCCGGTAATACGTGCTATAGGGTATGAGGCAATTTCTGCCGTCTTTCCGTTCAGGTCTTCTGCGCTGATTGCTTCTATTCTTGATGTCTGCACGTCAAGGGCCGAAGTGCTGTCCGGAGCGAATGCCGCGAGGCGCGATCTTGTGAAAAAATCCCTTACTTTGGCATCCAAGGCATTATAGGCAGAAAGCGCAGTTTCGGTCTGTTCACCAAAAGGTGAGCTTACCGCCGCATCCTGCCATGCAGCATACTCTTCCAGTGATTTGTAGAATGTTTCAATAAGTTCGGCCGTGATTCCCAGTGCACCGCTGCGGTCTGTCGCCTGGCCTGCAGTGGCGATGGCGGCGGCGATGGCAGACTTTTCTTCTTCAGTATCAGCTGAAGCCTCGGTTATTATTCCGTCACCGTTGAATCTTGTCTTTGCAAAGATGGCACTGTTGTCCGATATGTCCGTGATTGAGATTTCCGTTGTCTCCTTTCCCAGGTTTTCCAGTATCTGTTTTGCAGAATTATAAAGTTTCCTGCCTGTTTCCGTCTCGGTGTCAATCTCGCTGATGTCAATGGCAGAATCTCCTTTCAGCAGCATGTCAGGATTTTTCAGGGCTTCTGTAATCCAGTTTGCAGTGCTGACAATGTCGTCAAGATGTATTTTGCCGTCGTTGTCACAGTCAATGTACGAAAGGCTCTTTTCGCAGATTTCCAGTCCCTTTACAGGGCATGAAAGTACTGTCCACATCTTGCGGTCAAGTTCATACAAGTGTGCGATGTCCTTTCCTGAAGTGATTTTTACGCGGGTGGAGCCTCCGATATTCTCGAACTCCCACTTGTGTCCGGGTTCTTTTTTAAGAAGTTTCATTGTGGCGGTCTTGTTTTGCAATTATTCGGGTGCAAAAATAATAATAAATAGCTGTCAATCAAAAATCCGCAGCCTTCTTCATCTTGTCGGCTATGAGCTCATTGCAGAGATTTCCGATGCTCCCGATATGTGTGTGGTGCAGGTCCGCGGCCTTCAGGCTGCCATTGGATTTCCCGTTCCTGCTCTCCTGCTCTCCTGCGGCAGTAGTCTGATAGCGGAAACGCCCTTCATTCACTTCAATCCCGACGCTCTTGTAGGCATCGCGGAACGGCATCCCGGCAAGAGTCCTGCGGTTTACCTCCTCTACGGTGAACAGATAGTCATACAGACCTGAGCCGAGGATGTCCGTATTGATTTTGATGCTTTCAAGCATATACTTCGTCATGGACAGGCACCTGTGCATCAGTTCCAGAGACGGAAACAGGATGTCCTTCAGAAGCTGGAAGTCCCTGTGGTAGCCGTGGGGCATATTGCTGCAGAGCATGGAAATGCTGTTTTCCGTACTCATTATCCTGTTGCAGTTGCCGCGTATGATTTCCCATACATCCGGATTCTTTTTGTGTGGCATTATGCTTGAACCGGTCGTCAGTTCATCCGGGAATGAGATGAAGCCGTAGTTCGGGCACATGTACATGCAGCAGTCGGCGGCGAATTTATTGAGCGTGAGTGCGATTGCCCCCATTGCAGATGCCACGGCCCTTTCCGAGCGCCCGCGGCTGAGCTGCGCTGCCACTGCATTGTAGTTCAGGTCGCCGAAGCCGAGCAGTTCCGTTGTCATCTTCCTGTCGAGCGGGAATGAACTTCCGTAGCCTGCCGCAGAGCCAAGAGGGTTCTGGTCCACGGTCCTGTATGCCCCTGCAAGCATGAACATGTCTTCTGCAAGTGCCTCGGCGTATGCCCCGAACCACAGGCCGAAAGATGACGGCATTGCAATCTGGCCGTGGGTATATCCCGGAAGCAGCACGTCCGCATACTTCTTGCTCAGGGTCTGTAGGGTATCGAAAAGCTCCAGGACTTCCTGACGGATCTGCCTTGTCTCGTCCTTGAGGAAAAGCTTTATGTCAACGAGGACCTGGTCATTGCGCGAGCGTCCGGAGTGTATCTTCTTGCCTATCCCGCCGAGCCTGCGCGTAAGCAGCAGCTCAACCTGCGAGTGTATGTCCTCCACATCGTCTTCAAGTACGAATCTGCCCTCCTCAATTTCAGAGGCAATTGCGTCAAGCCCTTCAGTGAGCCTTTTTAGCTCATCTTCGCTCAGGAGCCCTATGCTTTCAAGCATCTTTATATGGGCCTTCGAACCCATTACGTCATATTTAGCAAGCCTTATGTCAAGAATGCGGTCATTACCTACAGTGAAATCCTCCACTATCTGTGAGGCTGCCGTCCCTTTGCTCCAAAGTGTAGCCATATCTGTTTAATATTTTTTGAAATTTTCTATAAACCTTATATATGTGGTGATGCCTTGCTCTATCTCCTCTGCTGTCACATATTCGTTTTTCCTGTGGGAGCGCGAAGAGTCCCCGGGTCCCATTTTTATTGCATCGCAGCCTATGCGCATCCAGTCTGATGTGGTCGGGGATACAAAGGTGCTGATTCCCGTGCCTTCTGCACATCTTGCAAGAGGTGAGCCTTCTTTTGTCGCCGATGACCGGTTTGAGAGGTTTCGGGCCGTCAGCCGGCTTCTGCATTGCTCCCGGAGCATTTCGAGTATCTCACGGTTGCAGTATTGTTCCGTTGGACGTATGTCCACCACAAAAGTGCATTTGTCCGGAATTACATTGTGTGCAGTCCCGGCATTTATCTGTGTCACGCTCAGTCTGACATCCCCCATGAGGGGCGAGGTCTTGCCGAATCTGAAATTCCTTAGCCTCTGTATATCGTCAATGGCCATGTAAAGTGCATTGACTCCCTCTCCGCGTGCGGCGTGCCCGCTGACTCCTTCTGCACATCCGTCGATGACAAGCAGCCCTCTTTCTGCAATTGCGGCCTTCATCCCGGTAGGCTCTCCGGCTATCGCATAGTCAGGCGTCCTGACTGTAACGGCAGTTCCCTGTGCAGTCCCTGCTGTGCCGATGCTGAACATAAGGCCTTCTTCCAGCTTTTCCCAGACAAGGCGCATGCCGTCTGCCCCGGACCTCTCTTCTTCCGCGCTGATCACAAGCATAAGATTGAATGGCAGGTCAGCTTCATGGAAATGCCTGAATGCTGCAATCATTGATACTGCCGATGCCCCGTCGTCGTTTGAGCCGAGTCCCGGAATCAGATTCCCTGCCGATATGGTATTATTCGTGAGTCTGGCGCAACTGTCTGTGTCTCTGTTTATTGCAGCGGCAGCGGTCTCAATGTCCGGACGGTACGGGTCAAAGTCATATCCGCTGCAAGGCTCTACCGTGTCCATGTGTGCGCACAGCATCAGTGTCCGTTTCTCGCTGCAATAGCCTTTGTTTATTGCTATTATATTGTTGCATAGCCTTTTGTGGACTATGCCGCATCTGTCGAGGAAAGATGATATGTGCAGGCTCACCTCCTCTTCATGGAAAGACGGGGAGGGGATTGCAATCATTTCTTTCAGCAGTGCTATGGCTTCGTTGGTCAGTGTCTGCATATATATAGTATTTGGCCGTATTGCCGTGCGGAAGCCGGCTTTAAAGGCATAATGTCGTCCCTATGCCGTTGAGGAGGTTGCGGGCATGCTTTACTATTACCCTGCTGACTCCGGAATCCAGTGCCCTGAACGAGTTGTCAAGCTTCGGTATCATTCCGGCAGCGACTCTTCCTTCTGCTTTCAGTGCGGCATAGCTTGCGGGGGTAATCTCCCTGATAAGACTGCTGTCATCATCTTTGTCATACAGCACTCCGTCTTTTTCGAAGCAGTATATCAGGGAAACATACGGCTTCCCGTCTTCTGTCTTCGCGGCCTCTGCATGTGACATTGCGACAGCTACTGATGATGCTATGGTGTCTGCATTGGTGTTCAGCAGACTGCCTGCCTTGTCATGTGTGATTGCAGATATGACAGGGGTGATTCCCTGCTCCATGAGGCTGAGGAGAAATCCTGCATTTATCATGGACGGGTCAACATCTCCGACAAAACCGTAATCTATTCTCCCTGCAGGCCTTTTGGTAGCTTCAATCAGGTTGGCGTCAGCTCCGCACAGCCCGATTGCGTTGCACCCGTGCTTCTGGAGAAGGGCAACAATGCTTTTGCTGCACCATCCCGCATATACCATTGTCACCACCTTGAGTGTCTCTTCGTCCGTCACCCTGCGTCCTTCTATCATCACAGGCTGCCGGCCAAGTTCTTTCTGAAGCTGGCTTGCCATCACTCCGCCACCGTGCACGAGTATCTTTGGACCGTCCATGGCTGCAAAGTCAATGATGAATTTTTCCAGAAGTTCCGGGTTGTCGACGACATTGCCGCCTATTTTGATAATCTTTTGCAAAATGTAAATGTTTGAATTTTAATTTTTCCCGATTTTTATGCAGTTGCGTTTGCGCGCTATAGGGACATCAGGATCTCCTTGATTACGGTCTGTGCCGAGACAACGCGGTTTGCCGCCTCCGGTATTACGATTGACTGCGGACTTTCAATTACATCGTCAGTCACAATCATATTTCTGCGTACAGGCAGGCAGTGCATGAAATACGCATTGTTGGTCAGTGCCATCTTTTCACTGTCCACTGTCCAGCTGCGGTCCATGCTCAGGACCTTGCCGTAATTGTCTCCTGTATATGCTGCCCAGTTCTTTGCATAGATGAAATCTGCGCCTTCAAAAGCCTTTTTCTGGTCATATTCCACGTGGGCCTTGCCCACAAATGACGGGTCCAGCTCGTATCCCTCCGGATGGGTTATCACAAACTCATAGTCCGTCAGATTGATTCCTTCGGCGAATGAGTTCGGAACTGCCTGGGGGAGCGCTTTCGGATGGGGAGCCCATGTCATGACAATCTTGGGCTTCTCCACCTTTTTGTATTCCTCTATTGTAATCATGTCGGCAAAAGTCTGCAGTGGATGCCTTGTGGCTGCTTCCATGCTGAATACGGGCTTGCCTGAATATTTGATGAACTGGTTGAGTATCAGCTCTTCATAGTCGTCATTCTTGCTCTCGAAGCGTGCAAATGAGCGCACCCCGATAATGTCGCAGTAGCATCCCATCACCGGAATCGCCTCAAGCAGGTGCTCCGGCTTGTCCCCGTCCATTATGACTCCTCTTTCCGTCTCCAGCTTCCATGCTCCCTGGTTGACGTCCAGCACGATTACATTCATGCCGAGATTCATTGCGGCTTTCTGTGTGCTCAGCCTTGTACGCAGGCTCGAATTGAAGAATATCATCAGAAGAGTCCTGTTGCGTCCGAGTTCCTGGTCGGCAAAAGGGTTCTCCTTTACATATTTTGCCTTGGCGAAGGCTTCACTTAGGTCGCCAAGCTGCTTTACAGATACAAAATTTCTCATATTATAAATTAAATTTCTATTTTTGCCGCCCTAAAAACGAACAGGCAATGTCTACTAAAAAACAACAGCGTACAGGGCATCTTGCCCTTCTCGGCTCAAATGTCATGTGGGGCGTAATGGCCCCTGTCTCTAAATTCGTACTGGCCGGAGGCCTGATTTCTTCGGCACTTCTCACAGACTTGCGTATTCTGGCCGGCACAATACTTTTCTGGATTGCCTCCATGTTCATCAAGGCAGAGAAAGTGGACAGAAAGGACTATATAAAGTTCTTTGGTGCAGCCCTCTTCTCAACCACGCTTAACCAGATATGTTATGTCAAGGGAGTCTCCCTGACTTCTCCTGTCAATGCAACCATCTGTACGTCAACGCTCCCGATATGGACAATGCTCATGGCCGCCTTATATCTGCATGAACCGGTGACCGGAAAAAAAGCGGCTGGAGTGCTTGTCGGCCTTTGCGGTGCCATTGTCCTCGTGCTTTTCGGGTCCGGAAACAGGGCCGCAGGAACCTCCGATGTCTGGGGCGATATCCTTTGCCTGCTTTCCCAGGTATTCTACGGTGTCTACCTTGTCTTTTTCCAGGACATAATCCGTAAATATTCCCCTGTGACCCTGATGAAGTGGAAATACACTTTTGCAGCCCTTATGCTGCTCCCTTTTGCATTCCCGGACTTTACGGGCATGCAGTTTTCGGCGCTTCCGGCAAAGCAGTGGGCCGGTTTGGGATACATCCTTCTGTGCGGTACGTTCCTCAGTTACCTGATTGTTCCGCTCGGCCAGAAATACCTGCGTCCTACCGTCGTGGCAATGTATAATTATCTGCAGCCTGTCGCAGCCGCGGCCGTTGCCATAATGTGGGGACAGGATTCATTCAGTCCGGTAAAACTTCTTGCCGTGCTGTTGATCTTTGCCGGGGTGCTGCTCGTCAACCGAAGCAGGGCGGCTCAGCAGGCCGGGGAAGACTCTGGCCGGTAAGTTCTTTCCATGCCTTGACAAATGATTCTGCACATTCCTGCGTGACTGTAAGCGAAGGAAGAAGCCTTATGACAGAAGCTCCTGCGGCTCCGGTGAAAAAATGCCTTTCAAACAGCAGCCTGTCACGGAGTCCGATGAATTCATCTTTCAGTTCAAGACCTATCATCAGGCCTCTTCCCCTGTATTCCTTAATCGCACTGTCGCCAAGGAATGCTTCCTTGAAATATTCTCCCACCCTGGCCGCGTTTTCTATAAGGTGTTCGTCTTCAATTATGTCAAGTACGGCAAGTGCTGCAGTACATGCAAGATGATTTCCTCCGAAAGTGGTTCCGAGCATTCCGTATGACGGCTTGATGTCAGGCGAGATGAGAACGCCTCCTATCGGGAAGCCGTTGGCCATGCCTTTGGCCGTCGTCACGATATCTGCCCTTACGCCGTGATGCTGGTGGGCAAAGAATTTTCCTGTGCGCCCATAGCCGGACTGTATCTCGTCAATGATGAGGATGCTGCCGTATTTGTCGCATAGACTGCGCAATCCGCGCATAAACTCTCCGGAAGGCTCATATATGCCGGCCACGCCCTGTATGCCTTCTATTATTACGGCGGCAAAGTCCCCTCCGGAAAGCTCTTTCTCAACTCCCTCAAGATCTTCGAGAGCTGCGAATACGACATTCCCGGTCTTGTTGAACGGTGCCTGTATCTTTGGATTGTCAGTTGCCGCCACTGCTCCTGATGTCCTTCCGTGGAATGCTTTCCCGAATGCCATTACTTTGCTTCTTCCCGTATGGAAAGATGCCGTTTTGATTGCATTTTCATTTGCTTCCGCCCCGCTGTTGCACAGAAACAGGGAGTAGTCTCCGTATCCTGAAATCTTGCCGAGTCTTTCAGCAAGTTCTTTCTGCAGCGGATTCTGGACGGCATTGGAATAAAATCCAAGTTTCCCGAGCTGCTCGGTTATCCGGCTGATATAGTGCGGATGGCAGTGGCCCACGGAGATTACTGCATGACCTCCGTACAGATCTGTATATTCAATGCCGTTTTTGTCCCAGATGGCGGTGCCTGCCCCCTTGACGGGCTCAATGTCCCAGAGCTTATATACTTCAAAAAGATTCATTTCCTGTGTTTTTACTGCAATTCTAAAATGCCGACGGCTTCAGCCTCAGTCCGCAGGTCTCTTCAAATCCAAACATGAGATTCATGTTCTGTACTGCCTGTCCTGCAGCTCCCTTCAGGAGATTGTCAATTATGGAGCTTATGTGCAGATATCCGTCATGTACCTCCGTGTGAAGCAGTGCCTTGTTTGTATTTACGACTTCTTTCAATGAAATGCCGCTCCTGCTGTGGAAGACGAAGGGCGAGTCTTTGTAAAATGTCTCGTAAAGGTTTGCATAGTCATCTGGGGACATGCCTTTGTCAGCTTTTGTATAGACACTTGCAAATATACCCCTTGTAAAATCTCCTCTCATTGGGACGAAATTGACGACAGGCTCTTTCCCGGAACCTTTTGCGAGGTTTTTCCTTATTTCCGCCAAATGCTGGTGCGAGAACAGCTTGTATATGGATATGTTGCCGCTCCTGTAGCTGAAATGTGTTGTCTCTCCAGGCTTTTTCCCTGCACCTGTTGAGCCTGTTATTGCAGTGACATGCAATTCCTCATTCAGCAGGCCGGCCTTTGCAAGCGGCAGCGCCGCAAGTTGTATCGCTGTTGCAAAGCATCCCGGGTTTGCTATGTCATGCGCTCCGGAAATCTCCTTTTTTGCATCTTCGCATAGGCCATAGACGAAGTTTCTGCCTGCATATTCTCCGTTGAGGCGGAAGTCGTTGCCTAAGTCTATTATCCTGCAGTCCGGACTTATCTCGTGACTGTCAATGAATTCTCTTGATATGCCATGTCCGAGGCACAGAAAAAGAACGTCCGGGTTTCCGAGCTCTGTACCGAAGCGGAGGTCCGTTTCTCCCAAAAGGTCCCTGTGCACGTCAGTTACCGGAGTGCCTCCGGCTGAAGTTGTTGTCGCGGCCACAATTTCTGCATGGGGATGATTCAGAAGAAGCCGGAACAGTTCACCTCCGGTATAGCCTGTGCCTCCTGCTATCGCAACCTTTATTTTTTTTGCATCAGTCATTTGCATTCTTCCTTGCCGTTTACGCTGTAATATATCTTGAGAGGATTTGCAGTCACTTTTGTGAAGCCTATGACGTCACGTCCGCTGTATGATTTGTTGACTTCTCCATAGGCTCCGAATTCTGCGCTCATCAGGTCGTGTGCGCTCCTGCAGCCCAATACAGAGAAATGATAAGGCATTAGTGCAATCTCGACTTCACCCGTGACATTTCTTTCCATGCTCTCCATCATGGCCTCCATATCCCTCATGACCGGGTCAAGGTACATGGCCTCATGCATCTGCTGCCCGTACCATCCGGCGATCTGGTCCTTCCAGTAAAGCTGGCCTTTCGTGAGTGTATGTTTCTCAAGGAGATGATGCGCCTTTATGATGATCATCGGTGCTGCCGCCTCGAATCCTACGCGTCCCTTTATTCCTATAATGGTGTCTCCGATGTGTATGTCCCTTCCTATGCCGAATGGCCCGGCCACGTCCCGGACAGCTTCAATCACTTCTGTCGGACTCATTGCCTTTCCGTTGAATGACGTCGGCTCACCTTTCGTGAAGCCTATCCTGATGTGCTCAGGTTCAGTCTTTGTCACTTTTGTCGGATATGCCTCTTCCGGAAGCCATCCGTCGGAAGACAAGGTCTCGACTCCACCTATGCTGGTTCCCCAAAGCCCCTGGTTGATAGAGTATTTCGCTTTCTCCCATGAAAAGTCGAAGCCATGTTTCTGCAGGTAGTCAATTTCATACTGGCGAGTGAATCCGAATTCCCTTACCGGTGCGATGATTTTCACCTGGGGCGCAAGGATTTCGAACACTATGTCAAAGCGCACCTGGTCATTGCCTGCTCCTGTGCTTCCGTGGGCAACGGAATCTGCTCCTATGCTCTTCACATGCTCCAGTACTTCCAGGGCCTGGAACACTCTTTCGGAACTTACGGAAAGGGGATAGGTGGCATTTTTAAGTATGTTGCCGAATATGAGATATTTTATGCCTTTTTCGTAATATGTTCCGACTGCGTTCACTGTCTTGTGGGATGCGGCTCCAAGAGCTATGGCTCTCTCTCCGATTGCCTTCTCTTCTTCTGCGGAGAAGCCACCGGTATTGACCATTATTGTATGTACTTCCAGTCCTTTTTCATTCTTTAGATAAGGAACACAGAATGACGTGTCCAGTCCGCCGCTGAAGGCGAGCACTACTTTATTGTTCATGTCTATTTTATTTTGATTATTATTCATATTTTTCGTCACGCCTGTCTTGGCACTGCGGGATCGGCAACATGTATATGCTCCTCCGGATCATACAGCAGTCCTGTGCACAGGCACATTTTGAAATTGTTTGCCTCCAGAATAGGCCAGTTTCGGCATCCCCTGCATCCCTTCCAGAACTCGGGGTCGTCTGTGAGCGCGGAAAACGGCACGGGGCGGAATCCGATCTCATAGTTCATTTTCATTACTGCCGCACCTGTGGTTATGCTGAATATCTTAGCTTCAGGAAACAGTTCCCGTGACAGTCGGAAAATACGCCTCTTGATTCTCATTGCCAGTCCTATGCCACGAAAAGAGTGGGCTACAATCAGGCCGGAGTTGGCAACATACTTTTTCCCTCCCCATGACTCAATATAGGAGAATCCGGCAAAACTGCCGTCCTCGGCAATTGCTATCACTGCCTTTCCTGCTGCCATTTTTTCTATTACATATTCGGGAGTTCTCCTTGCTATGCCGGTTCCTCTTTCACGTGCAGATATGAAAACTTCCTCGCAGATTTCATCTGCGTACACTGCGTGGCTTTCGTCAGCCACCATTACATCAATGTGCATAATGCTGCCTAAAGATAATTATGAAATATTTTACGGATTGCCCTCTATGTGAGGGAGTCGATAGGTGTCCTAACGGCAAGACAAACCGAGATTGTCAATTGCAATTGGGAGGGAAATGCTTCGTGAGCCCCTCCTAGAGTCGGACTAATGTATAGGCAACGACCGCGTGGCGCAGAACGTGCCACGAGAAGTAATTGAATATGTTGCCTGTTTTTCTCATAATGGCCGCAAAGATAAATAAAATTATATTAACTTTGGCAAAATTTTGTTGAATTTTCAATTTGTTGTCTATAGTGGCAAAAAAGAAGAAAAATACGTCTGCTGGTATAGATCCGGAGTATCTGAAAAGGCAGAAAGAAGCTCTTGTACGCCGGCACAGGCAGGTCATATATCTCAATGACAGCGAGATGGCCGCTATCCGGCAATATTGTGACAAGTTCCGCGTGTCCACAAAAGCAGTCCTTTTCCGTGAGGCAATAATGGAGAAGGTCCTGTCAGAACTTGACGATAATCACCCGACGCTTTTCTGATTGAAAGCACCGGCCCGACCTACCTAATAAATTAAAGATATTATGAAACAGATAATCATTGCATTGGCACTGTTCATTCTGCCTCTGTCCATAGCTGCAGGTGAAATAAAGGATTCGGTGCCGGGCAGCAAAAGCGAAGCCATGACAGAAGAAATCAGGATCATCAGAGATGAAATTGCAGACGGGGTCAGGTATATCACTGCAATACCGAGCCCTCTTGTATGTTCAAAGCAAATAGACATAAGCATAAAGGACGGCATAATCCTGAGTGTTGTCTATACACGCGGGTGCGAAGGCAATGCCAAAGGCATCGGTGCCCTTATAAAGGGAATGTCTGTGGAAGAGGCTATTGTGCGTCTTGAGGGCATTACTTGCGGAAAGCGTGGGACTTCATGTCCTGATCAGCTTGCAAAAGTGCTTAAGGCTGTTTCCCGTTAATGCCTTGTCTGCTTTTCTGCCTCCATGGCTGCATTGTAGCAATGGCGGCAGAGAGGCTCGTATGCATCTTTCTCGCCAAGTACGACAAGCTGCTCGTTTGCGGAAAGCCTGTGTGAATGATTTGCAGGGCTTCCGCATCTTACGCATATTGCATGCACTTTCTGTATGTCCTCGGCAACAGACATCAGTGCCGGCATAGGCCCGAAAGGCTTGCCCATGAAATCAGTGTCCAGTCCGGCAATTATGACGCGTACGCCCCTGTTGGCCAGTGTCTGGACCACTTCGACAATTGTGTCATCAAAGAACTGCGCTTCATCAATCCCTACGACTTCGACATCGCTGGAGAGCAGAAGCATGCTTGCCGGTGAATCTATCGGTGTGGACGGAATGCTGTGTGAGTCATGTGATACAACCTCATCTTCTGAATATCTGACATCGATGCAGGGCTTGTATATCTCCACTTTCTGCTTTGCAAATTGTGCCCTTTTCATTCTTCTGATGAGTTCTTCAGTCTTTCCTGAAAACATTGATCCGCAGATGACTTCAATAGAACCTGCTTTTTTTGCAATTTCTAAAAACATTTCCTTACTTTTGTAGATTATTAACGGCCAGTTTCTGGTTCCCCTTGATTTTCGGGGACGCAAATATAGTGATTTTTTTGCCTTATGGAAAATAGAGAAGAACAGATTTTATCTGAAATCAGATCTGTGGTTTCGTCAATCAGGATGCAGTTTGAGGAACTGGATTCCAAGATCAGCGAACTGCATCGTATTTATGGCTGCGGCTCTTCTTTTGACGCTCCGATTGACCTTGACCTTGATGATGAACTGCCTGCGGAAGATGAGGCTTCACCATCGGATTACAGTGCAGTCGTGCCGGTTCCTGATGTTTTTGCCGATAGTCCTGAAAATGAGGCGGAACAGATGTCTTCCGGCTTTCCGGACGTGCCTTCTTCGCCTGAGCCCAAGATTGAGCCCGTTGTGCCGGAAACCGTGACGGAGCATGCTTCTGAACCTATTTATGAAAAGGCGCAGAATGAAATGGACATGCCTAAGGCTGTGATTGACATGATGGCTGAAAAGCAGGCCTGGCGTATTGCTATTCCTGGAACCCCGGTAAGAGATATACGGAGCGCCATTTCTCTGAATGACAGGATTATCTTTATAAATCTCCTTTTTGGTGAAGATCCTGTTGCCTTCCAGCAGGCCCTCACTCAGATAAATTCAATGGAAACTCTTGGACAGGCTGTCGAATATATTGCAGCCGAACATCCGGACTGGGATCTGGACTCCGATCTGGTATACCGTTTTATGATGGCCGTGCGCCGAAAAGTGAAGTAACTGATGGCCGGAACTCTTTATATCGTGCCTACGCCGGTAGGCAATCTCGAGGATATTACATTCAGGGCTGTGCGCGTATTGAAGGAAGCGGATCTGATTCTGGCCGAGGATACACGCACAAGTTCAGTCCTGTTGAACCATTATGGCATAAAGGGACGTCTTGAGTCGCATCACAAATTCAATGAACACAAGACAGCCTCCATGATTAAGGAGCGTATACTTGCAGGGCTGAATGTGGCTTTGGTCAGCGATGCCGGTACTCCGGGAATCTCTGACCCGGGGTTCCTTCTGGTAAGGACATGTGTAAACGAAGGCATTGAGGTTCAGACGCTGCCAGGGGCTACGGCATTCGTTCCGGCGATAGTGTCTTCCGGATTTCCTTGCGACAAATTCTGTTTTGAGGGCTTCCTGCCTCAGAAAAAGGGACGCCAGACCAGGATTGCCGCTCTTGCAGATGAAAGCCGCACTCTAATATTCTATGAATCCCCATACAGGCTGGTGCGTACTCTGGAACAGCTTGCCGAGGCTTTTGGCGGCAGCCGCGGATGCTCTGTGGCGCGGGAAATTTCAAAAAAATTCGAGGAACACCGCAGGGGAACTTTGCTTGAAGTGGCTGAATGGTACAGGGAACATGAACCTAAGGGTGAGATTGTCATAATTGTTGAAGGTGCCGAGCCTAAAAAGCCGGCAAAGAAATCTTATAAAGACAGGGAAGCTGAAGATTTGGACTGAAATTTCTTAAAGAAAAAGAAATTGTTTTAAAAAAAAAGAAAAATCTGGCCTTGCACAGCACCTTTTTCTTGTTTGTAATGCCTGGACACCATAGATTTGCGGAAAAGTCAGGCGGCACGGGCCCCTGGAAATGCCGATTTTATGGGAAAGGGAAAAAAGAAAGAAGGACGGTGGCACCCATTGTCCGATTCATTTGCAAAAGGAGTGATAGCCATGGTTTTTCTTGTCATTGGCTATCAGACAGCTGTATTTGTCCATAGGGCTGCCGTGGTGAAGATTGCGGCAGGCAGGGATTCTCCGGATACCGTTGTCGTCTGCTCTGCCGCTCAGCCGGACAGGCCCGCTTCCGTCTCCCGTGTGGAACGCAGGAATTCCGTACATTCCGATAGGGCGGAAGCCGTAAGGTCAAATGTTCCTGTGAAACAAGCAGAAAGCTTCAACTTTGATCCGAACACTGCATCGGAAGACGATTTTTGCCGCCTTGGCTTTACGCCAAAGCAGGCCCGTTCCATAATAAACTACCGTCAAAAAGGCGGAAGATTCAGAAGGAAATCTGACTTTGCCAAGTCTTTTGTGGTTTCGGACAAAATATACCGCAGGCTTGAACCGTATATCATTATCCCGAAAATTGACCTGAATCTGGCTGATTCTGCCGCTTTTGACTCTCTTCCGGGGATAGGAGGATGGTATGCGGCAAAGATGGTACGTCATCGCGAGGCATTGCGGGGATATTCCAATGCAGAACAGCTTATGGATATACGCGGATTTGACTCAGACAAGTATGAGGCGCTCAGCGACCTCGTGACAGTCTCTCCGGAATATGTCGTGCCTTATCCTCTTTGGACATTGCCGGCAGATTCACTTAAATTGCATCCTTATATCGGGACTTATGAGACTGCCAGGGCAATTGTCCTGTATCGCGACAATAATCCCTCTTCCGATTGGTCTGTGGAAGCTTTGGCTGCTGCCGGAATCATTTCCGGTGACAATGCCTCCAGACTTTCCGGCTGCATTATATTGCCGCCTTAGGATGCTTGGCGTTTGGCCTGCTGTGTCTATTTTGTATTGGAGACTTGTTCCGACCTTTTCTTTGCAGGCCTTCCTATAAGCTGTATGTCAAAACTTTCAATTTTGTATCCTTTGATTTTTTTCTTGATGAGGCGGGATTCTACAAGATTCATCAGGTCATCGTCAATTATATCTTTGAACACATGATTGTCACAATCATATAAATGAATATGCCTGAATGTGTTTACATCAAAGTACATCTTGTTGTTTGCACTGAGCCTGTAGGCATAGATCCCAAGCAGGGCAAGCTGTGACAGGATATTGTATACTGATGCCATCGTGACCTTGACTGAGCCTTTGGCTTTTATTGCATCTGTGACCATGTCTGCAGATGCATGGCCGAGCATTGTCATCACTTCATGGACAGCAAGTCTCTGCGGTGTTGCCTTAAGGGAATGTTTCCGCAGAATGGCTTTGAATTCTTCTATGTCAGGACATCTGTGCGTTGTCATAGCTATACGGTTTAAATCGGCAGGCAGAACTTCCGGGTGCCGGAATTGGTGAAAGCCAGTAAGTTCTGCCGTCTGCAAAGTTATGTCATTTGGTACAATGAACAAAATAAATTTGAAAAATTCTAATCTGCTGCTGCGTTGCTGCGAATAAACTTATGCAATGCCATGCAAATCCATAAAAAATAGTAATTTTGCACGTTCGGGATAATCCTAATCACACAATACGGACGTGAAAATTATTGATGCCTTCCCGCAATGCCGGTGCCAAATGGTTTTGACTTATTGGCCGGCTGCCGCGGGCTGATCTCATGCCCTTATAAATTTTATTGTACAATGAAACAGAAATTCAGGAATTATAAGGCATTTGCCTTGGTCACAGGAGCTGCATCAGGAATGGGCAGGATATATGCACGCAGGCTTGCAGCGGAAGGGTATAATCTTGTTCTGGTTGACATCAACTCCGGGAAGCTTGAGGAAACTGCATCTGTTGTGCGCCGGGAAGTGGCGTCTTCCGGACATTCATGCAGTGATTCTTTCCGTATTCTGACGGTAGTCCAGGACCTGTCTCTTCCCGAAGCGGCGGATGCCGTGTTTTCCAGGACTGAGGAGGAGGGGTGTGAGGTTGAGGTTCTTGTAAATAATGCCGGAATCATGTATTGCCAGGGAATTGCAGAGACTTCGGAAAGGATGCTCAGGATAATAACAATGGTCCACATGAATACGCCTCTGATGCTGTGCCGCAAGTATGTCCCCCTCATGAAGGAGCGCGGATGCGGGTATGTGCTTAATATCTCTTCGCTTGCTGCATGGATGATATGGCCTGGAATCGGAATGTACGGTATTACAAAGCGTTTTGTCCGGGATTACTCCCGTGAGCTTAGGATTGAGTGCCAGAAGACAGGCGTAAGCGTTACTAACGCATATTTCGGTGCAGTGGATACGCCGCTGATACCTCTAAGGGACAATTTGAGGGCACTTGCACGTGGACTGACTGTCATGATTTCTCCGGAAAAGGCTGTTGACAGGGCCTTGAAGGCGACTTTCAGGAGGCGCCGCGGGACTATGCCGGGATTGTTGAACAAACTTTTCTGGCCGTTTGTAGTGATAATGCCGGACTGGCTTCTCGGTATAGTTTACAGAAAGGCAAAGCCATATCTGATGAAAGTCTGAAAAAAGCATTATATTTGCAGTTTGCCGAAAGCAAAAAACAAAATTATGGAAACAGTAAAATGTCTTATTATAGGAGGAGGTCCTGCAGGTTATACTGCGGCTGTTTATGCTGCACGTGCAGATTTGTCTCCGGTATTGTATGAGGGTGTGCAGCCGGGAGGGCAGCTTACCACCACCACTGATATAGAAAATTACCCCGGTTTTGAAAACGGCATATCCGGCCCGGCCCTTATGGAGAACATGAAGGCCCAGGCTGCCCGTCTTGGTGCAGATATACGCACAGGAACAGTTACCGGTGCAGATCTTTCAGAAAGGCCTTTCCGCATTGTCATTGACGGCAGCACGGAGATTGCCGCCGAGACTTTGGTCATTGCCACCGGTGCCACAGCAAAATATCTCGGTCTGCCTTCTGAGAAAAAATACATGGGACTCGGAGTGTCCGCCTGCGCAACATGCGACGGCTTCTTCTACAGAAAGAAGATTGTGGCTGTTGTGGGAGGCGGCGATACGGCCTGCGAGGAAGCATCTTACCTTGCCGGTCTCTGCAAGAAGGTCTATATGATTGTAAGGCGTGATGCCCTGAGAGCTTCGCAGGCGATGCAGGATAGGGTTATGTCTACAGAAAATATTGAGATATTGTGGAACTGCAATACAAAGGAAGTGCTTGGAGATGACTCAGGAGTGACAGGCGTCAGACTTGAAGGCAATGACGGCAATACGTTTGACATTGCTGTTGATGGATTTTTCCTTGCCATCGGACACCATCCGAACTCTGAGCTGTTCAGCCAGTGGGTAGCTGTCGACAATGGAGGCTATATAATTACAGACGGAAAGACGTCCGCGACAAATGTACCTGGAGTCTTTGCTGCCGGTGATGTGCAGGATCCGTTGTACAGGCAGGCGATAACAGCTGCGGCTTCAGGCTGCCGTGCAGCAATCGACGCGGAGAAGTTTTTGAAAGCCAATTGAATGTAACAGGTCATAAGGCAGACTCATAACAATAGAAATAAAAATAAATTCCCAGATGACTAATAATATGAAATTGTGGAACATCAGCTTCGCGCTTTTGGCGTTGTCGGCTTTTGCATCTTGCAAGTCACAATATGAACTTATTCTGAACAGCAATGATGCAGATGCAAAATATGAGGCTGCATTTGACTATTATAACCGCGGAAAATTTTCCAAGGCTGCTTCTCTGTTTGAATCACTGTCCGTATTGACCAACGGTACGGAGCGTGACGATACCGTGAGGTATTATTGGGGACTTAGCAATTATAAGTTCAAGGATTACTATACAGCTGAAACAAATTTTGAAAAATTCGCCTCAAGCTATCCAAGAAGTCCTTTTGCTTCTGAGGCCAGGTTTCTGCGTCTGGACTGCCTCTATAGGCAGACCCTAAGATATGAACTTGACCAGACGCCTACCTATAAGGCAATATCTGCAATTTCAGAATACATCATGGAACATCCGGCATCTACCCACATGAGTGAATGCCGCGACATGATAGTCGAGCTTAACGGCCGTCTGGACCGTAAGGCTTATGAAGGAGCGAAACTTTATTATAAGATGGAGGACTACCTCGCTTCGCGTGTCGCATTCGGCAATGTCCTTAAGGAGGATTCTGAAAATATATACAGGGAAGACATTTTATATTATATGGCCATGTCTTCTTATAAGTATGCCCAGCTCAGCGTTGCTGCCAAACAGAAGGAGAGATATATGGAGTTTATGGATGATTACTACAATTTCATAGGGGAACTGCCGGAGTCTCATTATAGGAAAGAACTGGACGCTGCTTATCAAAAGGCTCAGAAAGCACTCGGAAGACAGGGCGTTGAGACAGATGATGCCGGCAGGTCTGAAAGAGATTTTGCCAAAGAAAGGAGAAAACTCATCAAGGAGGCCAAAAAGTCAGAAAAAAAATGAAACATAGGCTGAATGCGGATGTATAATTAATTGGAGGGAATATGTTTTTTCCTCAGTGAAAAATAATTTAAAAATGGGAAAACAGAAGACACCTACAAACACTCTTACCAGAAATCTTTGTGATCTGGCTTCACCTACTGGAAATATCTATGAAACTGTGGTCATTCTTTCCAAAAGGGCAAACCAGATAGCCATTGCAGAAAAAAAGGAACTTACAAGAAAGCTTGAGGATTTCAAAAATGACCGTGACACAATGGAGGAAGTTTTTGAAAACAGGGAGCAGATAGAGATTTCAAAATATTACGAGAGGCAGCCTAAGCCAAGTCTTGTCGCTATTGAGGAATTCAAGGACGGCGAGGTGTTCTACAGGATGGCCAAGCAGGAAGATAACGACTGACATCAGCCATGCTCAACCGGCTCCATGTAAAGAATTATGTATTGATAGACTCTTTGGAAATTGAATTTCCGAAGGGTCTGGTCATTATAACCGGTCAGACCGGAGCCGGAAAATCAATACTCCTCGGTGCCTTGTCTCTGGTACTTGGGGCAAAGGCTGATGCTTCGCACGTGTCTTCCGGTGCTGACAACTGTGTGGTTGAAGCTGAATTTGACACCTGCGATGCAGTTGTAAAGGAAATTCTTGAGGATAATGAGGCGGAATGGGAAGGCGGTCATCTTATAATAAGGAGGGTTGTGAACCGTTCCGGACGCTCAAGGGCTTTTGTCAATGATTCACCTGTACCTGTTGCGGTTCTTCAGTCCTTGTCTTCGCGTCTTGTTGATGTTCACTCACAGCATCAGACGATGCTGTTGTCAGACCATGGGTTTCAGCTTGAAATCCTTGATCATTTTGCCGGAACATCCGGATTGCGCGAGGAATGTGCTGCTGCGTGGAGGAAACTCGGAAAATATAGGGCAGAACTTGCCGAACTCGAAAAGCGCCTGGCTTCGCTCAAGAATGAGCATGAATATAATGAGGCGCAGTTCAGGCAGCTTGATGCAGCGGGGCTTAGGGCAGGGGAGCTTGCTGAGCTTGAAGAAGAACAGAAGCAGCTTGCCAATGCCGGTGAAATCAAATCGGGCTTATGCGCAGCAGAAGAAATTTTTACGGCCTCTTCATCAGATGGTGAGCATCAGTCAGTGGATGCGGCACTTAAGGAGGCTGACAAACTGCTTGCGCGTGTCGGACGCTTTATTCCGGCTGCTGCTGAACTTGCAGAAAGAGTGGCATCCTGCCGCATGGAATTGGATGACATCGCTTCCGAGGTCTCATCAATGAATGCATCCTTAGACTCTTCAGGAGACAGGCTGGAGCAGGTTGAGGAACGTATGTCTTTTTTGTACGGACTTCTCCAGAAGCATTCATGCACCAATGAGGAAGAACTTGTTGCACTGCGTGACAGTCTGTCGGGACTATTGCTGGATACAACGCGTATTGAAGAAGAACGGGATGAACTTTCTGCACTTGTGTCGGATTCTGAACAGACACTCTCTAAAATTGCAGACGAACTTTCCATGACAAGGCGCAAAGCCGCACAAGAGTTCGCTTCAGGTATCGCAGCTACGATAAGAAGCATGGAATTGCCTTATTCTGTCTTTGAAGTTGAGCTCTCGGATGCTCCGGTTTCTTCTTCAGGGCATGATGCCATATCATTCAGGTTCTCCTCTTCAGGCAAGAATCCTGTTGATGTTGCAAAATGTGCATCAGGAGGTGAAATGTCCCGTATTATGTTGGCATTGAAGGCTATGATGGCGAGATTTGCTAATATGCCTACAATGATTTTTGATGAAATTGACACGGGAGTATCCGGAAGCGTTGCTGACAAGATGGGGTCTGTGATTTGTGATATGGGGCAGAATATGCAGGTTTTTGCAATTACGCACCTTCCTCAGGTTGCTGCAAAGGGAACTGCGCATTATCTGGTGTCAAAAGAGATTGACCCGGAGACTTCTACAGCTGTGTCAACAATAAAAAAACTCTCTGATGACCAGAGAGTTCTTGAAGTTGCCCGCATGCTCAGCGGCTCTGTACTTACTGATGCTGCCATAGCAAATGCCAAGGCGCTCCTCAAAGGCTGATCAGCGCCGTCATTTCACCTTGACTACAGAGTAGTCCTTTCCATATACGATGCGCCTTATCCCCTCATTGGTATAGCCTCCTTCAGGTATCTGCCTGTAGCTGAAAGTGCTTTGCAGCATTTCCTGTCTGGTATTCTCCAGCATAAGAGGCCAGCTTTCCCCATATTTTGAGCACATTTCAAAGAAGTATTTGGCGACATCATATCCCTGGAATGCGAATTGTGTAGGTTCTGTACGGAAAAGGGCTCTGTAGCGCAGCAGGAATTTTTTTACACGGCTGTCTTCATAGTCTATGAAATAGGCAAGGCTTGCATGAAGCGATGTGTTGTGGAAATTCTCAACTTCTATCGTCTCGAATGAGCGAATCTTGGCCGGCCCATAAAGCACCACGTCGTACTTGTCGTGCACAATAAGATTAAGGTTTCTTACAACATCATTGACAAATGCTTCGCTTTCAGAGGCAATCACTATACGGTTCGTGCCGTTCTGGGTCATTATGTTTTCCAAAGGTGCCTGTACTGTTCTTCCGTCAAGAATACTGTAGGAGAACGGAATGTAAGAAACAGACGAAGAGTCTATTGCCGCCTTCATCAGTTTTCCTGCATCATTCTGCCTGGCCTCTTTTTCTGAAATCACGATGACTTTGTCTCCTGACCGGAAGTCTTCTGTAATCCATGCAGCCATGTCTGAGTATTGGAGAAGCATGCCTGCCGGAGCCTGTACCATATTGGAGTACTTGGAAGCCAATGAGCCGGCTCTCGGGTCAAGAGGAGAAATTATATTGCCTGTCCCCTGGGACATTTCCAGAAGTTTTGCCAGATCTCCGCTTGATACAGGACCTATTGTAATGTCGCTTTGGCTAAGCGCAAAGCGGTTGGTTCCTAAATTTCCTGATGATATGTCCTGTACGTCAAGATCTATGTCAATGCCTTCTTCGGCCATGTCTTTGGCAGCCAGCAGCACACCGCTGTAAAAGTCCATGTTGCTGCGGCTTGCAGTGCTTCCGGTTGCCTTGAGAGGCAGCAGAACTGTTGCTTTGATATGTGACTTTGGAGTAAAGACACATATCTCGCGGTAATTGTCCTCTGTCTCTTCAAATGCATTTTCGAGATCAACGCTCTCTTCATCCGTATAGGTGTCTCCGGGTGTCTCCTGCTTGCCTGCATACTTGCCTTTCTCCGGAATAATTATGCGCTGTCTGTTTTTCAGCTTCTTTCCTGTCATTCCGTTGGCTGCCATGATCTCATCTGCCGGAACACCGTATTTCTGCGAAATTGACTCGATGTCCTCATACCATCTTACTACGTGTGTCAAAGAGGCAGGAGCTTCTTTTGTCACATCATCAGCCTTCCGTGCTTCCTTCCTGTCTTCAGTAATCCGTTCCTCCTCCCGTTGTACTGCAGCATGGCTTTCGCCTACGGCATCTTTTGAAGGAATGATTATAATTGAATTCTTTTTCAGACCGGTCTCGCGAAGCGTAGGATTGAATTTGTAGATGTCTTCTATGCTCACTTCATACGCCTTGCTTATTGAATATAAGGTCTGCCGCTCCTCCACGATATGCGAGTAGCATATCTTACCGTCAATCTTGACTTTCTCTTTGGATATCGTCACTGGTCCTGCCACATAATCCTGGGCATCTGCTCCTGTCCAGGCAAATGCGGCAATTGCCGATGCAACCGCAATATTACGAATATATCTCAATGTCATAATTCTCTCCAATTATAATTGTTCAATGAAACCGGTCAATTCAGCGGCAAATGCCTCCCATGACAGACGCTTCTTCTCTTTTCTTATATTCATTATGCATGCCTGCCTGATTTCAGGATTTTGGAAGTATCTTTCAATTTCTTTCCTTACAGCTTCAGGCGTGCAGCTTTCTGCAACAATTCCTGTACCCCTGTCACCGATTGTTTCCTTAAGGCCTCCTACATCAGTGACAATCATCGGGACCTCGAAATGATAGGATACGGAACTTATACCGCTTTGGGTGGCGCTTCTGTACGGGAGTACCGCCAAGTCAGCTGCAGAAAAATAATCAGTAACTTCAGAATCCTTAATGTACTTCAGATTCATGAATATTCGGCTCTTTCCCGGAAGCCTGTCGATTATTTCCTGATAAGTGGCAAATGAACCGTAAGGCTCTCCTGCGACAATGAGCTGATAGTCATCAGACAATTGCCCGAATGCCTCAAGAAGGATGTCAAGGCCTTTGTAGTGGCGTATAAGGCCGAAAAAGAGTATGTTTTTTTTGCCATGCTCCATCCCAAGCCTGTTCTCCGCTTCCTCTTTCGGAATTCTTGTGCCGAAATGTGAGTACAGTGGATGCTGTATTACCTTATATTTTGCGTCCGGTGCAAGTCTCAGCAGGTCATGCGCTACAGCTTCACACAGCGTGACATGTGCTGTGCTTCCTTTCAGGAAATATTTGGTCAGCGGAGTGTCAAAGAAACGCTGTTCATGAGGCACGACATTGTCAAGTATGGATATTACCTTGCAGTGCCGTTTCATTCTGCGCGTAATGTATCCTAAGGAAGGCGCAAAATAGGACATCCAGTATCTGACAATAAGTACGTCAGGATTCCAGTCGCGGATGTTCTTCAGTGTGGCATGATATGAAAAAGGATTGGCCGTATCCAGCAGGGAAACGCTCTCTACCGGTACGGCCTCATCATCCGCTGTCACAAATTGTGTCTTTCCCGGAAAGAGGAATTCAGGATATTGTCTTTTGAAGTTGAATGCCTTGACAATATGATGTTTACCCAGTTCTCCGTACAGACATGCGTTAAACTGGGAAATCCCTCCTCTGTAGGGGTAAAAACAGGACAGTATTGCTATTTTCAATTATTTGCTCTTGTTGTTCTGGTTTTTGCTCTTGATATACTCATCATTGAGTCTTGCAAGTACATCTGCAGTTATGTCAAGTGACGGATCTGCAGCAAGTACCGGTGTGCCGAGTGTGATTATCCCGTCATTAGGGTCATCTCCCTGGCTGATGAGAATCATTGAATACTGTTTCTCCTCGTTGTATTTCTTTATGAATGTAAGGATGGCGTCATTGATCTGATTGTTCATCACCATCAGCTCCTCATTTATCTCGGCGTTTTTCTGGTTTGCATAGTTGTTTACATCAATTTCCTGCTGCTGGAGCTTCCTTCCTTTTTCTTCTGCAACAGACCTGGTGAGGAGTCCCTTCTGCATTTTCTCCTGAAAATCGTTGTACTCGGAAGTGAATTTCTTTTCTCTTCTTGAAATTTCGGCCTGGATGTTCTGTACCTTTGTCTCAACGACAGCCCTCAGGTCATTGGCCATGTCATAGTCAGCCATAAGTACGGTCATGTCAATATAGACAATTGCGCCTTTTGCGGCAGACTGCTCCTGCACTGATGATGCCTCAGTGGCCTCAGGTGCTTTTTCACCGTTGCCTGCACAAGATGCAGCTCCGAAAACTACGACAGCGCCCAAAAGAAGTGCACTGAAGATGCTTGATGTGTGTTTCATTTCTATAAGTTTAATTTGTTGTTTGTTCTTCAATGTCTGCCGCAGACAATGACGCAATGACGCCATGCCTTGGAACCGAAGCATTATACAAAGATAGTCAAAAAATCTTAATCTCAGCCAGATATGACTGTATTGTTTTGTGGAGTCCCATGTACAGGGCGTCGCATATTATGGCGTGCCCTATTGAAACTTCGGCAGTCCATGGGATATTCCTTATGAAAAAATTCAGGTTTTCAAGATTGAGGTCATGACCGGCATTGACGCCCAGTCCGCATTTCCTTGCTGCCTCAGCTGCTTCAACAAACGGTTTTACAGCCATATTCCTGTCTGACGGGTACATCTGTGCATACGGCCCTGTGTACAGCTCTATTCTGTCGCAGCCGCATATTGCCGCCCCCTCCGCCATGGCAGGATCCGCATCAATGAATATTGATGTCCTTATGCCGTGCCTTTTGAATTCCCCGCAGATTTCTGTAAGAAAGCTTCTGTTGCCTACGGTATCCCATCCTCCGTCTGATGTTATGGCGCTTTCTGCATCCGGGACAAGAGTCACCTGGTCCGGCACGGTCTCAAGCACGAGACTGACGAATGACTCTGTCGGATTGCCCTCTATGTTGAATTCAGTCGTGACGGATGGCCTTATTATGCGCACATCGTCATATCTGATGTGCCTCTGGTCCGGCCTGGGATGCACGGTGATGCCTTCGGCTCCGAATCTTTCACAGTCGGACGCAGCTTTTGCAACATCGGGCATATTGCCTCCTCTTGCATTCCTGATGGTTGCTATTTTATTTATATTTACGCTCAGTCGTGTCATGTCTTAGTCTGCGTTATGTCATTTCCGGAGACAAAAATATATAATTAACTTCAAATTTAAATAATAAAGTGCTAATTTTGGCATCCGGTTTCCGCAACGGGGACTTTTATAACATAATCGGCGATGAATATATCTGTATATATAGGTAAGAAATCTCTTAGGGACGACGTGAGGCTTGTACGGCTTCTTGACGCCCTTGTATCCGGAGGATGCCGCGTGGATGTGCTCGAAGAAGGGCAGGCCCCTGGCAAAGATACGGATATGCTTCTGAGTGTAGGCGGAGACGGGACATTCCTCTCGGCTTCCGCTCTTGTGGCCGGGAGAGGGATTCCTATAGCAGGAGTCAATCTCGGACGTCTTGGCTTCCTGTCTGAAAACAGGCCTGAAGATGTGGCCGGAGCGCTGCTCGGAGGTGAATATGTAATTGATGAGCGTAGTGTCCTTAAGGCTTCAGTCCGCTCCGGGAACGGTTCCGTACACTCTTGTCATGCAGTCAATGAATGCACTGTGCATAGAAGCGGGGCAGCCATGCTGGGGGTTGAAGTGGCAATAGACGGAATCCAGCTTCCGACTTATTGGGCCGACGGACTGATTGTTTCCACAAGCTCCGGCTCTACGGCATATTCCCTCAGTGCCGGTGGACCTATAGTCCTCCCGACGTCAAGAGTGCTCATAATTACTCCGATAGCTCCTCATAATCTTAATGTCCGTCCTCTTGTTGTTCCGGATACTTCCCGGATAACTCTCCGCTTGCAGTCGCGGGACAGGAACGTTATCTTTACAGCGGATAACAGAACGGCTGAAATTGATGGGGATACAACTGTGGAGATTTGTGTGGCACAGTTTTCGCTTAAGCGTGTCCGTCTTAATAAATCCGATTTTATCAACGCCCTCACGGAAAAACTGTTTTGGGGTGAAGATGTGAGAAATATCAAGTGATAATATTTTATGTCAACTGAAACTATAGCCAAAGTGCCCGTCCATGTGTCGATGATAATGGACGGAAATGGCCGTTGGGCCAAGGAGAGAGGCAAGGAAAGGGTCTATGGCCATTTCGAGGGAGTGGAAAGTGTCCGCGCTTGTGTGGAGGCGGCAATTGAAACTGGGGTCCGTTATCTTTCAATATATGCTTTCTCAGAGGAAAACTGGAACCGTCCGCAGGAAGAGGTTGATGCCCTCATGGGGCTGATGGTCAAGGCAATGGCGGCAGAGATGGATTCTCTTGACAAAAACGGTGTGCGTTTTATGGTGATAGGGAACAGGGAAAGACTTGCCCCGGAGCTTAATGCTGTCATTGATTCCTGCATGGAGAGGACGTCCGGCAACAGCACTCTTACTTTGGCTGTTCTTCTCAGCTACAGCGGGCGATGGGATGTTCTGCAGGCAGCGAAAAAAATGGCGGCAATGATTATTGAGAACCCGGAAAAGGCTGATGAGGTGATGAATATGGGGCAGGAGGATTTCAGTATGCTCCTGTCTACATCCGGCATTCCTGACCCGGATCTTATAGTCCGGACGTCCGGTGAATGCCGCCTGAGCAACTATCTGTTGTGGCAGGGGGCCTATTCTGAACTTCTGTTCGTTGATACTCTTTGGCCGGATTTCAGAAAAGAAGAATTCAGGATGGCCGTTGAATCGTATGCAAAACGTGACAGACGTTATGGAAAAGTCAAATAAATGCCTATATTTGCAGTTTTGAATTTAATGGTATAGAGATGAGAGTTTGCCGAATAATCTTCCTCGCACTGGCGCTTATGCTTACGTTGCCCGCATTTGCACAGATTGCCGGAAAAAATATAGAGGTTGATTACAATAATCCCAAGAAATATATCGTCGGAGGAGTCAGGGTAGAGGGTAACAACTACTTTGCACAGGAACAGATACTTCAGATTACCGGTCTTCAGAAAGGCATGCAGGTTACCGTGCCCGGTGAGGAGTTGTCATCAATAGTGAACAGGCTTTGGCTCCAGAGGTACTTTGAGGATGTCGCAATTGCCGTTGATTCAATTGCTCCTGGACGTGATACTGCGTTTTTCAAAATATGCGTGACTGAAAGGCCTCGTGTCTCCCGCTGGACATTCAGCGGCGTCAAGTCCGGTGAGCAGAAAGAACTCCTTGAGCGTCTTAATCTGCGCCGTGGAGGTGAGTTTTCCGACTATGTCGCCAAGACCTCTACGGATATAATCAAAAGATATTACAAGGAAAAGGGATTCCTGAATGTTGCCGTAGATGTCAATACGAAAAGAGACACAATGATCCGCAGTGCAATCCGTGTGCAGTTTGCCGTTGACAGAGGTGAAAAAGTCAAGGTCAAGAAGATTACATTTGCCGGCAACAGCCATGTGAAGGAAACAAAGCTTGTCCGTTCGATGAAGAAGACAAAGGACGCGCGCCTTATCAATTTCTTCAGTTCCAAGAAGTTCAATGAGAGCGAGTATGACAACGACAAGCGCTCTCTCCTGAGTGCCTTCAATGAGGCAGGATACCGTGATGCAAGAATAGTCAAGGATACCATGTACTATATAGAGCCTGGCCGTTTGCAGATTGATTTTGAGATAGATGAAGGAAAACGCTACTATTTCAGAGACATCACATGGACGGGTAACTCCGTTTATAATTCAGAGACACTCAATGACATCCTCATGATCAAGAAAGGTGATGTATATGATGTCGTTACAATGGAGAAAAGGCTTTTCGGAGGCGGAAAACAGAATGAATTCGACGTCTCGAAACTTTACCGTGACAACGGCTACCTGTTTTTTAACCTGCAGCCTGTTGAGCTTAATATACAAGGTGATTCCGTTGATGTGGAGATGAGGATTGTGGAGGGCAAACCTGCTACACTTAACAATATAATCATCAATGGCAATGACCTTACCAATGAAAGGGTGGTGCGCCGTCAGGTGTTTACACGTCCGGGCTACCTTTTCAGCCAGAGTGATTTTGAGCGCTCAGTGCGTGAAATCGCTTCAATGGGACAGTTTGACCCGGAAGCCATAATGGACCCGGCAAAGGGATATTCCATTGTCCCTAATTCAATGAACAATACAGTGGACATCATATATAATGTGACGGAGAAGCCTTCAAGCCAGCTTGAACTCTCCGGAGGATGGGGAGGAAATACATTTGTGGCTACAGTCGGAGTCAGCTTCAACAACTTCTCCACAAGACGCTTCTTTGACAAGTCTGCATGGCGTCCTGTTCCGCTCGGTGATGCACAGAACCTGGCTGTCCGCTTCCAGACAAACGGTACATACTACACAAGTCTTTCTGCAAGTTTCTCTGAGCCTTGGCTTTTCGGAAAGAAACCTACATCTCTGAATATGTCCGTATATTATACAAGGCAGACAAATTCATATCTTGCATTCAACATACTCAATAACAATGAGTATATGGAAGTATACGGATTTGCAGCCGGTATCGGAAAACGCCTGAAATGGCCTGACAACTACTTTGTACTTTACAACCAGCTCAGCTGGCAGACTTATAAGCTTCAGAACTGGGCATATCAGTTCCTGTTCAACACAGGTATATCCCATAACCTTAGCTATACCCTCAGCCTGTCGCGAAATTCTACTGACCAGCAGATCTACCCGCGTCAGGGTTCGGACTTCAGCTTCTCCCTGCAGCTGACTCCTCCGTATTCTCTCCTGAGAAAGACAAACAGAGGTGTGCTTGACGAGAACGGCAATCCAACTCGTGTTACAGACTGGCGTAAGATAAACTATGACCTTCAGTCATCCCAGGACAGGTATAAATGGATTGAATATCACAAGTGGTCTTTCAAGGGCGCCATATATACCAAGCTGGTAGGAGACCTTGTCCTTATGGCAAGGGCGCAGTTCGGATACCTCGGATACTACAACAGGAATTGGGGATATTCTCCGTTTGAGGGCTTCCGTGTCGGAGGTGACGGAATGTCCGGATATGATACCTACGGTTCTGAGATAATTTCTCTGCGCGGTTATGAGAACTACTCCTTGACACCTCAGGGCCTGTCTTCCTACAACAGCACCGGAAACTATTATGCGGGTAATGTCTATGACAAATTCACTGTCGAACTTCGCTATCCTGTCGTTCTTCAGCCTCAGTCGACAATTTATGCCCTTGTCTTCCTTGAGGGAGGTAACTGTTGGTCTGACATAAGGAATTTCAATCCGTTCCAGATCCGCAGGTCTGCCGGTGTCGGTGTGAGGGTCTTCCTTCCGATGATCGGATTGCTCGGTGTGGACTGGGGATATGGATTTGACAATCATGACGGAAACGGTGGCAGCCAATTCCATTTTGTCATCGGACAGCAGTTCTGATGAGAGATGTTTAAAAGAATTAATATTAATTGACTATAGTATGAAAAGAATGTTTTTTATCGCAGCAATGGCAGTTGCTTCATTCGTTGCGTCGGCGCAGAGCCAGAAATTCGCTTATGTGGATTTCAATGAACTTATCATGCTCATGCCTGAGATGGATTCCGCAAGGGCTACTTTGGAGGAAAATCAGAAGACCAATGAGGAAATTCTGATGGCCATGTATGAGGAATATCAGTCCAAGGCGCAGCAGTACGAGCAGAAACAGGCCAGCTGGACTCCTGCCATACGTGACAGCAAGCAGAAGGAAATCATGGAGATCGAGTCAAGACTCCAGCAGACACAGCAGAGCCTCCAGCAGGAGATGCAGCAGCTGCAGAACTCTTTGCAGGCTCCTATATATGAGAAAGCTCAGAATACAGTTTCAGACTTGGCAAAGGCAAAGGGATGTGCCGCTGTATTTGAGAAGAACTCACTTCTCTATCTTGATCCTGCCCAGCTTGTTGACCTTACTGCAGAAGCAAGGACTGCACTCGGCATTCCTGAAGGCAGGACTTTGGAAACTCTCCAGGCTGAACTGCAGGCCAAGGCTCAGGCAGCACAGGCTGCAATGGCAAAGTAAAGTCCTTTCCACCTGTAATAGAAAGCTGAAAAATGCGGCATGGTACTCAAGTTTCGGGACCATGCCGTTTTTGTTTGTAAAAACTAATGAATTATATTTCCTGTTCACGAAAAAAGTTATACATTTGTATTAAAATATGAATTTTTGATTTAAATCTATTATTAGAATATGCAACATAAGGTTATTGATACTAAAGATGTTGTCATAAGATTTGCAGGAGATTCGGGAGACGGTATGCAGCTCACCGGGTCTCTTTTTGCAGATATGTCTGCCATCTTCGGTAATGAACTGTCAACATTCCCTGATTATCCGGCCGAAATCAGGGCTCCTCATGGTACTGTCTCGGGAGTTTCTGGTTTTCAGGTGCATATCGGCAGCTGTCACGTGGCAACCCCGGGAGATTTTTGCGACATGCTTGTGGCAATGAATCCGGCTGCGCTTAAGGCAAATGCCCAATGGCTCAAACGCACTGCTATGGTGCTGATTGATTCTGATACCTTCGATGAGGAGGGATTAAAGAGAGCCGGACTTAAAAGTGATCCTATCGGTGAATTGTATATAGAGGACAGGACCATTATAATTGCCCCTATTACAACGCTCACGGAAGAGAGCCTGAAAGACAGCGGCTTTGACAAAAAGACGGTGCACAAGTGCAAAAACATGTTTACGCTCGGAATGGCCTGCTATATATACAACCGTCCGATGGAGTATGTCTTCAAGTATCTGGAGCGCAAGTTCGGCAAGAAGCATCCCGAGCTTATCGAACCGAACAAAAAAGTTCTGAAGGACGGATACAACTATGCTGCGAATATCCAGGCGATACCTAATACCTATAATATAGAGCCGGCTCACCAGCCGAAGGGCCTTTACAGGAACATAACGGGCAACCAGGCAACTGCATGGGGACTTCTTGCCGCTTCTGAAAAGTCCGGCCTGCCTCTTTTCTGCGGTTCATATCCTATAACTCCGGCTACTGGAATACTTGAGGAACTCGCCCTGCACAAAAGCCTCGGCGCCAAGACGCTTCAGGCTGAGGACGAAATTGCCGGAATATGTACTGCCATCGGTGCGGCATTTTCCGGAAGTCTTGCTGTCACCACGACCTCCGGCCCCGGCCTTTCGCTGAAGTCTGAGGCACTCGGCCTGGCTGTAATGACTGAACTTCCGCTTGTAGTGGTTGATGTGCAGCGTGCCGGCCCTTCTACTGGAATTCCTACGAAGACAGAGCAGACTGATCTCAATCAGGCATTGTACGGAAGGAACGGTGAATGTCCTATGGTTGTCATGGCAGCCCATTCTCCTGCCGGATGTTTTGATTCTGCGTTCAATGCCGCAAAGATTGCCCTGGAGCACATGACACCGGTGCTTCTGCTTACTGAGGGATTCCTCGGAAACGGTTCGGAGCCTTGGCTTATACCTTCCATGAAGGATTATCCTAAGATTGTCCCTCCTTTTGTGCAGCCAAATACTCCGTACAAGCCGTTTGAAAGAGATCCTGAGACATTTGTAAGAAAATGGGCCGTGCCTGGAATGGCAGGGTGTGAGCATCGTGTCGGAGGCCTTGAGAAAAATCATGAAGGAGTCTTGTCTTCTGATCCGCTGAACCACGCCATGATGGTGCGCGAACGTGAGATGAAAATAGAAAAAGTCGCTGATTTCATACCTGGGCTTGAGGTCAACGGACCGGAGTCCGGCAAGCTGCTTGTCGTAGGTTGGGGCGGTACTTTCGGACATCTTCTGTCTGCTGTACAGGAGGTCCGCAATTCCGGGACATCTGTCAGCTTTGCACATTTTGACTATATTATGCCATTGCCTAAAAATACTGAGGAGGTCTTTTCCCGATTTGAAAGAATACTGGTATGTGAACTGAATTCCGGACATTTTGTGAATTGGCTCAGAGGCAAGCTCCCGCAGTTCAGCTACAGGCAGTTCAATAAAGTTCAGGGACAGCCGTTCCTGGTGCAGGAAATTGTGGCTGCCATAAACGACAATATGTTGTAATTCAGAAAAATAAAAATATTATGCCAAGATATACATTCAAAGAATTCAAAAGCGACCAGGAAGTGAGGTGGTGCCCCGGATGCGGTGACCATGGAGTGCTTGCGGCTTTGCAGAGAGCTCTTCCAGATGTGACGGAAGCTTTGGGATACAGTAAGGAAAGGTATGTGATTGTATCAGGAATCGGATGCTCTTCCAGGCTGCCTTATTATATGAATACATACGGTTTCCACAGCATACATGGCCGTGCCACAGCGATTTCCACTGGAATAAAGGTGGCAAATCCTGACCTGACGGTATGGCAGGCATGCGGAGACGGGGATGCCCTTGCCATCGGAGGAAACCATTTCATCCATGCCATAAGGAGAAATGTGGACATGAACCTGATTCTGTTCAACAACCAGATATATGGTCTTACAAAGGGACAGTATTCTCCTACATCAAAATTCGGAGCCGTAACAAAGACTTCTCCATACGGTACAGTTGAGCATCCGTTCAACCCTGGCAGTCTTGTGCTTGGCGCAAAAGGAACTTTCTTTGCCCGCAGCCTTGATTCGGAATTGAAGCTCTCATCTGAAATCATGCTTGCTGCGGCCAAACATGACGGATGTTCTGTTATGGAGATGCTTACGAATTGCGTGATTTTCAACGACGGCGCCCATAAGCTCATCGCCGACAGGGAGGTCAGGGCCGACAGGACCATTGTTCTGCGGCATGGTGAAAAAATGATTTTCGGCAAAAATAAAGATAAGGGTCTCGTGCTTGACGGTATGGGGCTTAGGGTCGTCACAATAGGGGAAAACGGTGTTACTGAGGATGACATTCTGGTGCACGATGCGCATTCTGAAAATGTCGGTATACACATGATGCTGGCTGACATGAAGTATCCTGATTTTCCGGTGGCCCTCGGAATCATACGTGACGTAAGTCTCCCGACGTATGATGATGGTGTACGCGACCAGGTTAATGAGCAGAAGGAGAAGTCCGGAATAAAATGCGTGGATGACCTTTTGCGCAGCGGGGCGACATGGGAAGTGAAATGATTTTAAACATACATTGAACATAATTTATAGCACAAACAATGAAAACAAATGAATTGATGGCCAAGCTTCAGGCCAAGTACCCTTACGAGAAGGAATATCTCCAGGCTGTACATGAAGTTTTGGAGTCCATAGAGGACGTATATAACCAGCATCCGGAATTTGAGGATGCCAAGATTGTCGAGCGTATTGTTGAGCCGGAGCGCATCCTTACTTTCAAGGTGACATGGATCGATGACAATGGTGAGGTCCAGACCAATACCGGATATCGCGTTCAGTTCAATTCGGCAATAGGACCTTATAAGGGCGGATTGCGCTTCCACCCATCTGTAAACCCTTCTATCCTGAAGTTCCTCGGTTTCGAGCAGACTTTCAAGAATGCTCTGACTACTCTCCCTATGGGAGGCGGAAAAGGAGGCTCTGACTTTAATCCGAAAGGTAAGTCGGATGCTGAAATCATGCGTTTCTGCCAGGCATTCATGCTTGAATTGTGGCGTATCATAGGCCCTGACCAGGATGTTCCGGCAGGGGACATTGGAGTCGGCGGACGTGAAATAGGATTTCTTGCAGGAATGTACCGCAAACTGGCACAGCAGTACAATACAGGTGTGCTTACCGGAAAAGGAATGACTTGGGGCGGATCAATCCTGCGTCCTGAAGCTACCGGTTTCGGTGCAGTGTATTTTGTACAGCACATGCTTCAGATGCAGGGCAAGGACATCGCAGGCAAGACCGTGGCCCTTTCAGGGTTCGGCAATGTCGCCTGGGGAGCGGCTACAAAGGCAACAGCGCTCGGAGCAAAAGTTGTAGCCATTTCAGGACCTGACGGAGCAATCTATGATCCGGAGGGAATGAATGATGAAAAGATTGCATATATGCTTGAACTCCGTGCTTCAAATAATGATGTTGTCGCACCGTTTGCACAGAAGTTCCCTTCTGCGACATTCTATCCTGGAAAGAAGGCGTGGAGCGTAAAGTGTGACATTGCCATGCCTTGTGCATTCCAGAATGAGCTTACAGGTGCTGATGCTGAGGAACTGCTTGCAAACGGAACATGGCTTTGCGCCGAGGTTTCGAACATGGGATGCACTCCGGAAGCCATCGCTGCATTCCAGAAAGCCGGAATCATGTTTGCTCCTGGAAAGGCAGTAAATGCCGGAGGTGTTGCGACATCTGGTCTTGAGATGACCCAGAATGCCATGCATATCAGCTGGAGTGCAGCGGAAGTTGACCAGAAATTGCATCATATAATGTCAGATATCCATGAGGCATGTGTAAAATACGGAACGCAGCCTGACGGATACATCAATTATGTAAAAGGTGCAAATATCGCAGGCTTCATGAAAGTTGCGCATGCAATGCTGGAACAGGGCATCATCTGATGCATGTCAGTTAATAAGATGACGGAGGGGTGGTCAAATAACACATTTTGGCCACCCTTTGTCATTATAAACAGTTCACTGCATAATGGCCATGCGGTTGTATCTGTGCATTATGTGACTTCCGCAGCTTTCTTGCCGCTCTTCTTTTGACATGCGATTTGATTGTTTTTAATCAAATAAAGACTATCTTTGCGCCCGTTTTGCAGATAGCAGCTATAAGTGATATCTATTAACAACTAACATAATATTTATGGCAGACAAGAAATTTTCAGTCAAGTACTGCGTACTTCTTCCGGTCATCATTGCGGTGACATTGTTCTTGTGGCTCGTGCCTGTTGATTTCTTCGGCATCGAGGCCCTGACTGTAGTCCAGCAGAGAATGATCGCTATTTTTGCATTTGCAGCTCTGATGTGGATGTTTGAAATCATTCCGGCATGGACCACATCTGTAGTTGTAATCGTCTTAATGCTGCTTACAATTTCGGACAAAGGTTTCGGCTTTTTCGTCAATAATGTAAGCGATGCCAGTGCTTTTGTCGATTACAAAGCTATCATGGGAGCGTTCGCCAATCCTATCATCATGCTCTTCCTCGGAGGATTCGTCCTTGCCATTGCGGCAACCAAGGTAGGTCTTGATGTGCAGCTTGCCAAAGTCCTTCTCAGGCCTTTCGGAACGAATCCTAAGACCGTGCTTCTCGGTATCCTTTGTGTTGTTGCCGTATTCTCAATGTTCATGAGCAACACAGCCACTGCTGCAATGATGCTGGCTTTCCTTACACCGGTCCTCAAGTCGCTTCCTGCAGACGGAAAGGGACGTATCGGACTTGCCCTCGCAATTCCTGTTGCTGCAAATATCGGCGGTATCGGAACTCCTATCGGAACCCCTCCGAATGCGATTGCCCTCGGCTATCTCAATGACATGGGTATGGGCGTGGAATTCGTGGACTGGATGATACGAATGGTTCCTTATGTAATCGTGATGATTTTTGTGGCATGGATTCTCCTGCTTGTTCTCTTCCCTTTCAAGGCAAAGAAAATTGAGCTTAAGATTGAAGGCGGAGCAAAGAAGGGATACCAGACCTACGTGGTGTATGTCACTTTTGCAGTCACTATCCTTCTTTGGGTTACAGAGTCGCTTACAGGTCTCAACTCCAATATTGTCGCCCTGATTCCTTTCGCAGTGTTTGCTGCAACCGGAGTGATCGGCAAGAAGGACCTCTCTGAGATTGAGTGGTCAGTGCTTTGGATGGTTGCCGGCGGACTTGCACTTGGTGTCGGTCTTATGAAGACAGGCCTTGCCGGTACTCTTGTCACTGCCATTCCATTTGCGCAGATGTCGCCTTTCATCGTGATGATAGCTACGGGAATCATCGGATATGCGATATCCAACTTCCTCTCGCATTCATCGGCTGCAAACCTTCTTTGTCCTATCATTGCTGTCATCGGAGGTGCCATGGCAACTGAACTTGAGCCTTTCGGAGGCGTGCAGGCACTGATTATCGGTCTTGCATTGTCAACTTCTGTCGCAATGCTTCTTCCGATATCGACTCCTCCGAACGCAATTGCAAGCTCTACCGGTCTTGTTGAGACTAAGGATATGCTTAAGGTCGGTGCTATTATGGGAGTTGTGGGACTTGTTCTCGGGTATGCATTCCTTATGCTGATCGGCTTCTGATAGGTACAGTTTATCGCTGACACATTCAGAAGGGAGACAGTAAACTTTGCTTCTGCTCTCGACTTTGAGTATATTTGAGCTGTCGCTCACATATACGCCTTTGCTTCGGCAAAACTTACAAGTAAACTTGACGTTTTGCTCTCAGCTTTTAGCTATATTTGAGCTGTCGCTCACATATACGTTTGGGTCTCGGCATAATCAAAGTAAACTTTGCTTCTGCTCTCGACTTTGAGTATATTTGCACGGCGATTGGACAAGCGTCCGGTCGCCGTCTGCTTTTTGAAAATTTCCACTGTAACTATTAAGTGTAAATATAATTGAAAATGAAAGGTTTATTAAAGATTATCCTTGCCATTGCGCCTGTAGTGGCGGCAATGGACATGTCGGCAGCAGAAAAGGACCATTCAGCTGCAAAAGATCATCTGCAGAATCATTACAAACTTTACGGATTCGTCCGTAACTATTTCGCTTTTGACACAAGAGAAAGCAAGTCCGGAACCGGAGACCTCTTCTACTATCTGCCCAAAGACAGGAACCTCAATGAACTCGGGGAAGACCTCAATGCCCAGACCTCTTTCCGCTTCCTCGCACTTACATCCCGCCTCGGGGTTGACGTGAGCGGCTATCATATCGGCAAAACACATTTTGGAGCCAAAATAGAGGGTGACTTCTATGCCGGTCTTTCCGGTTCCACAGGAACTGCAACTGCAAGGCTCAGGCAGGCATACGCGACAATATCATGGAAAGATCTTCCGATGAAAAATGACAGCAAGGCGAATGTCGCATTGAAAGTAGGTCAGGCATGGCATCCGATTACAGCTGACCAGCCTGACGTTTTTGATTTGTCCGCAGGTGCGCCATTCAATCCTTTCAGCAGAACCCCTCAGGTGACTATGGATGCCAGCCTCGGCAATCACTGGATACTTACGGCTTCTCTCCTGTGGCAGATGCAGTACACATCTGCCGGACCTTCTGGTGATGTGTCCTCCTATATAAAGTATTCATGTACTCCAGAAATCTATGCCGGTATCACATATAAGACAAATAGCTTCCTTGTCAGGGCCGGAGCAGACCTTCTCAGCATAAAGCCAAGGTGGCAGGGAAAGGTCCTGCTCAATTCTCCGGAGGACAATTCCTCGGAAATGACTGTGACGTGCAAAGTGTCAGACCGTCTTACCACAATCTCACCTTATATGTATCTTCAGTATAAAAAAGACAAGTTCACTGCCAAGGCCAAGACTACATACGGTTCTGCAGGTGAACACATCGGCCTTATGAGCGGATATGGTGTGACTGCAAAATATGACGCACTCAATGAAGACGGCCATTGGGACTATGCTCCCCTGCATTCTTCATCATCATGGCTGTCACTGAGCTATGGTAAAAAATGGCAGGGTACATTGTTCTGCGGTTATGTGAAGAATCTCGGTTCTTCGGCAGACCTTATTAATGAAGATGGCGTGACTGCTGCTGATGATTTCTGGTTCAACAAGAACGGCTTCAAGAATTTGAATCAGATTGTACGTGTCAGCCCGCAGGTGCTGTTCAATTACGGTAAGCTGGCTCTCGGCCTTGAATATGAATTTACCGCAGTGCAGTATGGTGACGGCAAGTCATACAATAAGCGCGGACTTTCACTTGAAGACCTGCACTGGATATCGAATCACCGTGTTCAGATGGTAGTGAAATTCTCATTCTGACATGATTCTTGATAATCTTGTCTTATAAGATAAAGGGTGCACATGGCAACATTGTGCGCCCTTATTTTATATGCTGAAAGATGGTGATGTTACTGAAATTTTGATTAAATTCGCAAGGCGGACTTTGCCGTGCGCAGTCTATTATATAATAATAGGTATGGAAGCACGATGTACAAGCACAGAAAAACAGAATAACATATTATGCTAAAGAAAATCATTATTGCGGCTTTACTTCTGTCGGTCTCATTGACGGCAGTTTCTTCAGAAGCCATCAGTCCCAAGGCGGACGACGCTGCTGTTGTAATTGCAGGAAATGCAAGATTTACGGTCCTGACCCCTCAGCTCATACGTATGGAATGGAGTGCTGACGGCCATTTTGAAGACAATGCCACGCTTACTTTCGTTAACCGTCGCATGCCTGTGCCTGAGTTCAAGGTGGTAAGAGGCAAATCCAAGACAGTGATACGTACATCTGCACTTACCCTTACCTACAGGATGACTGGCAAATTCACTGATGAAAATCTGAAGGCCGAATTTCTGCTTAACGGCCGGAAAGTCATCTGGACGCCTGGTCTTAGGGATACTCTCAATCTTCTTGGTACGACAAGAACGCTTGACGGGTGCAGCGGCAGTAAACTTAACGAACCGATGGAGAACGGACTTTTGTCAAGGTCCGGATGGAGCCTGGTCGATGACAGCCGGAACCATCTGCTTGTCCCTGTGGAGTCACATTGGAAAGAATGGGTTGACGTGCGTCCGGATGGTGATCGCCAGGATTTCTATCTGTTTGCATACGGCCATGACTATAAAAAGGCCCTGGCAGACTATTCCGCGATAGCCGGCCGCTCTCCGATGCCTCCGAAATACACTTTCGGCTATTGGTGGAGCCGTTATTGGCAGTATTCTGACAATGAGTTCCGTGACCTTGTTTCCCGCATACGCTCCATTGGCATTCCTATCGATGTCCTGATTGTTGACATGGACTGGCATGAGACGTGGGGACTACGAAAACGGAATTCCCCCAAGGATGCTTACGGACAGCGAATCGGATGGACCGGCTATACATGGCAGAAAGAGTTGTTCCCGTCTCCGGAGAATTTCCTCGAATGGACAGAGAGGGAAAAACTTAAAGTGGCTCTCAATCTGCACCCTGCTTCCGGAATAGAGCCTTTTGAAGGGCCTTATTCTGATTTTGCCAAGGAATACGGCTGGAAGGAAGATGGCAAAGGAATACCTTTCCGTATGTCAGAGCAGAAATGGGCCGACACTTACTTCAAGACCGTGCTGGATCCGATGTCTGATGCGGGAGTTGACTTCTGGTGGCTTGACTGGCAGCAGTGGAAAGAGTCCAAATATGTCCGTGGCCTGTCAAATACATTCTGGCTCAATCATACTTTTTTTGAGCATGCAAAGGAAAGAGACCCTGCGGTCCGTCCATTTATCTACCATCGCTGGGGAGGACTGGGCAGTCACCGCTATCAGCTCGCCTTTTCCGGAGACACCTATGCCACTTGGGAGACGCTTGCTTTTCTTCCGTGGTTTACGGCGACTTCTTCCAATGTGAATTATGGCTATTGGGGACATGACATAGGAGGACACATGTTCCATAAAGGGGTAAAGGAAACAGACCCGGAACTTTACACCAGGTGGCTCCAATATGGAGTATTCACCCCGATATTCAAGACCCATTCCACCAAGGACAGCAGGATAGTGCGGTATCCTTGGGCTTTTCCTGACCACATGTTCATCATGAGGGATGCCATAAGGCTTCGCTACGACCTCATACCTTATATATATAATGCGTCACGTGCAAATTATGATACCGGCATCGGCATGTGCCGCCCTATGTATTATGATTATCCTGAGTCGGAAAAGGCATATAATATGAAAGAACAGTTTATGTTCGGTGATGACATTCTTGCCACGGCCATTGTGGAGCCGGTTGATTCCGTTACAGGGCTTGCTTCGCGTGAAATCTGGTTCCCTGAAGGGAAGTGGTATGATTTCGCAACCGGTGCCATGTATGAAGGAGACAGGATTGAAACTCTCAGTTATGTTCTTGCCGAGAATCCATGGTTTGCCAAGGCTGGAAGCATAATTCCTATGAATCCGTCTCACATAAGGAATCTCCAGTCCCCATGTGACACGCTTGTCCTTACTTTTGTTCCTGGAGGTGACGGTGAACTCAGGCTTTATGAAGATGACGGGATGAGCCAGGATTACGTTGACGGCGGAGCATGGACTCCTATATATAAAAGGACAGCCGGCAATAGAGTGTCTATCGTGCTCGGTGCAAGAGAAGGACAATATGACGGGGCACCGGAGTCGCGCTCATACGAATTTCGTCTTCCGGCCATGTTCCCTCCTGTATCAGTGAAGGCTGATGGAGCCGAACTTCCGTATAGCCGTTTCGGTGGGGAGGACTGCTGGACGTATGATGCATATTCTCTTTCCCCTGTAATCCACATATCCGGAAAGGACTGTTCGGAAGCAGTTTCAGTTGAAATGGAATTTGATGACAGTTCCATGGAGCGCCAGCCTGAACTTTATGGCTTGAGAGGGGTTTTCAAAAGATGCGTAGATTTGACTGTTGACTTTAAATTCGAGCAGGGCAAGAAAGACGGCTACCTGATGCTTCCGGTAGAATATCTGAAAGTGTCCCAATGTCCGAATTTTATTCTTGAGAATCCGGCTGGCATAATGTCATACCTTGACTCCTATATTGTCAACAAGAAGTTGTTGTACGAAAAAATAGATTCGATGTCCCTAATCGGTGATGGCTTTAAGGAGAAACTGAAGTCTCAGCTTTCCATACGTGATTAGGTTTTTCGGTTCAGTTTGTATATGATGGTGACTGGAAAGCAAGAATAATTCTAGGGAATTGAATATTCTGAAACACGGCCGATTTTGACCTTGCAGTAAAACACGAAGAAGGGGTTTGACGTATGTCGGCCCCTTCTTTGTGTGCAGTGTGTGCATCGCCTGGTGCGTCATTGTAGAGCATGTGAATTGACATGTCCGGAAATGTGAGGGGGCTCGCCGCCGCAATTACTGACTCTGCTTCAATGATTCGCACCGGAATATTTTTTCATACTATTGCAAATGTCCTCATCTGTGTGCGTCTCCTTTTTATTGTATAGGTTCAGCAATATATCATCCTCATTGGCTCAAATTTTTTTTGCCTCCTCCAGTGTACTCAGGGCGCAGCTGTGTTCTGCATATTTGTTTACGTTGGTGCTAAGTACTTGTTTATTAGTGATTTATAATAAACTTGCTCCTCGCGTTTGACGGGTGTTGTGTTTCGACAATATATTGAACATCAGATGATTATGGTATACAATGCCTGCTTCTGATAAATTATTGTTCAATTATCAGTAAACCTATTTCAGGATGAGTCCGCTCCCTCTTGCCGTTATTTTTTTCACGTCTCTTATATTTCGTAACATTCTGTTTATTAGTCTTGTAGTGCGTTTAAAGCATGATTTGTTGCCTTTGTGTCAGAAAAAAGTTATAAAAAATCAGAGAAAAAGTTTGCAATTGAAATAAAAAGCACTACCTTTGCATCCCCGTTCGAGAAACGGGCGTCCCTTCGGGGTCAG
>CAMWUW010000006.1 GCA_947177525.1 uncultured Bacteroidales bacterium
GAGCTGCTGCATTCTGTGCAGAAAAGGCCATCACGCCCATTACTGCCAAAAACATGAAAATTTTTTTCATAATTGTTTTTGTGTGTTTAATTAAAGTTATTGAATCGTTATCAGTAATTACGTGTTTTTGTCGGTGGCATAGCATGCCTTACCTAAAATCCGGTGCAATTTAGCAATTAATTTTCAATCAACAATAATTATTTTGATATTTCGCCCCTTAAGTTCCTTTCGAGGCCGGCCTTCACTTCATTATTGTCCCGGCTTTCTCCCATGAGGTGGAATAGTTTTGCGAGGGCGCTTTCCGTAGTACAGTCATATCCGCTCACTACGCCTGCGTCCTTCAGGCATTTCCCTGTGGCATAGATGTCCATGTTGACGCACCCTGCCCTGCACTGGCTTATGTTGAGCATGATCTTGCCTTTTTCCACGGCCTCGTGCACAAGGTCAAGGAACCATTGCTTTGACGGGGCATTGCCCGCTCCGTATGTCTCCATTATGACAGCCCTGGTCTCCGGGCCGCACAGGATGTTTCTTACTACCTGCGGGGTTATGCCGGGGTGTATTTTCAATATTGAGACCCTTGTGTCCAGGTTTGTGTGGAATATGGGCCTGTCCTCCCAGGAGAGCGGCTTTCTTATCAGGGCACTGTTGTACCGTATGCTTATTCCTGCTTCGGCAAGTGGAGGCAGATTCTCGGACCTGAAGGCCCTGAAATTGTCCGAATTGACTTTGCTTGTCCTGTTGCCTCTCATCAGCAGGTTGTCGAAGCAGATGCATACTTCGGGAACGAGGGCATGTCCGTCCGCATCTTTGGCGGCTGCAATTTCCACGGCTGATATGAGATTCTCTTTTCCGTCGGTCCTCGGCGCACCTATCGGCAGCTGGCTTCCTGTGAATATTACAGGCTTTGTCAGCCCTTCTGTCATAAAGCTGAGCGCAGAGGCGGAATAGGCCATGGTGTCCGTGCCGTGCAGGACGACAAAGCCGTCATAGGCGTCGTATTCTTTTTCGATGAGCTGGACAAGGGCAAGCCAATTGGACGGCTCTATGTCAGACGAGTCTATAAGAGGGTCAAATGTGCGTGAGTCTATTTTATAGGCAAATTTCCCGAGTTCCGGCACCTCGTCAAGTATCTGGCTGAAGTCGAAAGGCGTAAGAGCCTGCAATACCGGATCTTCCTTCATGCCGATCGTGCCCCCTGTATATATCAGGAGTATCGAAGACTTCTCGGCGTTTCCCGATAAGCCTGCATTGCCGCAGTCTGTTATCATATCATGAATAATTTTTGTGCGTTTTCTGTGGTCCTGGCTGCAATTTCACCGATGTCCGTTCCCGTTATCTCGGCAAGCCTGGAAGCTATGACCGGAATGTAGCTGCTTTCGTTGCGTTTTCCCCTGTGGGGAACGGGAGTGAGGTACGGTGAGTCGGTTTCAAGCAGAATCCTGTCCGGCGGAATCTCTTTGACGGTCTGTGCTATGGATGCATTCTTGTAGGTGAGCACTCCTCCTATACCGATGTACCAGTCCCCGAGGCGTTCCAGTTCTCTGAAAGTTTCTGCACTTCCGCTGAACGCATGGAATACGCCGCGAAGCCCGAGACTTCTGCATTCCTTCAGTATCCTGAGTATAGGCTCCGTGGCTTCCCTGGAATGTATGATGACCGGAAGGTCTGCTTCTGATGCCATCCTGAGCTGTATGCGCAGAACCTCCTCCTGCTCTTTCATGAACTCACGTGACCAATACAGGTCCATGCCGATCTCTCCGATGGCCCATATCTTTTTGTCCTTCCATTGGCTGATGCGTGCAAGTTCCTCCTCCCAATCCGCCCCGACAGATGTGGGGTGAAGCCCTAAGCACGGGAATAATACTCCCGTGTGGCGTTCTGCCAATGCGAACATGGCCTCCCTGGTGCCGGAGTCAATGTCCGGAACTATCATCTTTGTCACACCTGCACTTACTGCTCTTTCAACCGCCTTTCCTTCTTCGCCTGCGAAGGCTTCGTCATATAAATGGGTGTGGGTGTCCGTGAATTCCATTTGCCGTCATTTGAATTGACGGCAAATTTAGGAACTGTTTTGATTTTTTTCAAAAATTCTTTCCTGCCGGTGCCTCCTCCTTACCTGAATTTACGGTGCACAAGGAAACATCTTCTCAGCAAGTCTGTCGTTATGAAGCCGTCGGCCTCCAGAATGCCGGCAATGGCTGCCGTCCTGCCGTATGTCATGCCTGTCGCTTCGGCTGCCTGCTCCAGGCTTATTCCGCTTCTGCCGCGGATTGCGGAAATTATTTGAATCATCTGCCTGATGTTTTCTTCCGGCTCATCCGGACCATAATATTTATGAAGAAGCTCGCCGTCAGAAAGCGGCTTTGTCTTTTCCGCAGCCCTAAGCCCGAGACTTTCGGCCAGGTCCTCCGTCGAGGTGAGCGGCTCGGCAATTCTTGAGCGTATGAGCCGGTTGCATCCTTGTGAACGGATGTCATCTGCCCGTCCGGGGAGGGCGTATACCTCCCTGTCGTACGAAAACGCAAGTCCGGATGGCATCATGGCTCCTCCTTTTATTTTGGACTCCACAATGATTGTTGCCATGCCAAGCCCTGCTATGATACGGTTTCTTCTCAGGAAGTTGACCGGAAGCGGTGCCGTGCCAGGAGGAAAGTCGGTCACAAGTGCGCATCCGGGAGCCACGGCCATCTTTCTGGCTATTTCCCTGTGTCTGTGCGGGTATACCTGCTCCGGTCCTGTGGCCATGACTGCAATTGTCGGCAGGCCTGACTGCATGGCATTTATATGGGCGCAGATGTCGGTGCCGAGTGCCAGGCCGCTTATTATGCATGGCCTGGGCCGGCATTCCGCTAAGGATGAAACTATTTTTCCGCACCATTCGCGGCCGTATGGGGATATGTCCCTTGTGCCGACTATTGATATGGCCGGAGAACTCCACAGATTGCCGTCGCTTTCGATACTTCTTATATAAAGGCCGGCAGGGGCGTCTGGGCATTCTTTCAGCATGGGAGGGTAGCCTTCTTCTGTCCAGCCTGTGAACCTGATTCCTTCCGCGGAAAGTTTTTCGAGCGACATGGCGGCTTCGTCAAAGGCTTGTGGGCAGATTTTTCCCCTGTACCTGGAGTGTGGACCGAGAATGTCGTCAAGCTCTTTGGCCCCGAGCCTGAAAATACCGGATGCGCTGCCGGTCTGTGCAATGAGGGCAAGAGGAATCTTGGGCTCGAAACCGAAGATTCTTCCAAGGGCGCATAGACTTATTTTTTCGTCACAGTTTGTCATGACGGCAAAATAAACGGAAAAACAGTTCCCCGGGACATGCCGGAAAACTGTTTTTCTGTTTTTTATAAGATTTTTTCTTTTTCTTTAAATCATGAAGCTTTTTTTAAAAAAAAACTTCTGGCGTGAGCCACGTTTCTTGCAGATGCCCCGTCAGATTATCAGGAGTGCATCTCCGTATGGACCGAACTTGTAGTCTTGCTCAAGGGCCGTCTTGTATGCTTTCATGACTTTCTCGTAACCGCCGAAGGCTGCCACTGACATGAGCATTGTCGAGCCTGGACGGTGGAAGTTGGACACGATTGCATTCGGTATTGCAAATCTGTACGGAGGGAAAATGAATTTGTTTGTCCAGCCGTCGTACGGGTTGACTTCGTCATTTGTCGTGACGTATGTCTCAAGTCCGCGTATGACTGTTATTCCGACAGCAAGGACCTTGTGCCCCTCATGCTTGGTCTTGTTGATTATTTCGGCAGTCTCTTCAGTTATGATGAGCCTTTCCGAGTCCATCTTGTGCTTTGACAGGTCTTCAACATCCACTTCGCGGAAATGGCCTATTCCCATGTGAAGAGTGATGAATGCCTTGTTGATGTCTTTGAGAATCATTCTGTTGAACAATTCCCTGCTGAAGTGCAGGCCGGCAGCTGGTGCTGATACGGCACCCTCGTGCTTTGCGAAAATTGTCTGGAAGTTTTCCTTGTCCTCTTCGGTTACCTGCTTCTTTACCCAGTCCGGAACAGGAGTCTGCCCCAGTCCGAAAAGAGTCTCCTTGAAATCCTCGTATGGGCCGTCGTACAGGAAACGGAGTGTCCTTCCGCGTGATGTGGTGTTGTCAATCACTTCTGCCACAAGGCTTTCGTCATCTCCGAAATACAGCTTGTTGCCGATTCTGATTTTTCTGGCTGGGTCCACAATCACATCCCAAAGCCTCTGCTCCCTGTTGAGTTCCCTGAGCAGGAACACTTCAATGTCTGCCCCTGTTTTTTCTTTGTTTCCATATAATCTTGCAGGAAATACTTTTGTGTCATTGAGGACGAAAGTGTCTCCTTTGCCGAAATATTCTATGATGTCTTTGAAAAGCCTGTGCTCTATTTCTCCTGTAGCCTTGTGGAGAACCATGAGCTTGCATTCATCGCGCCATCTCGGCGGCTCGGCTGCGATTTTGTCAGCGGGAAGCTGGAACTGGAATTGAGATAATTTCATACTATAGGTAAAAATTAACAGCAAAATACACTACATTATACGATTGTTTGCCGTTTTTGTTTCACTTGTCATGCAAAAAATGAAAAAATTATATTTTTGCCTCACGAAATACCTCTATGATTGACGGATATGTGTTCAGAAGAAAAGCCGGAAGACTGGACTTTGCCACCCATGCGGCTTTGGAAATGTCTTCCTCGCGCTGTGGAGTAAGGTCCGTCGGGTCTGTGTAGATCATGTTGTACCACCATGTGTGCTTGAGATGCCATGTGCCGTTCCGTCTGTAGCAGTGGTCCGTCACGCAGATGAGCTCCCCCAGTGCAAGCTTGTCAATCCCCGTTTCTTCCATTACTTCACGCAAGGCGGTTGTGCTTATTTCCTCACCCTGCTCCTGATGCCCTTTGGGCAGGTCCCACAGGCCGTTTCTGCTGATCAGAAGAAAGTCGCCGCGCCGGTTTGACACAAGTCCTCCTCCTGCATTGACTTCCGTGAATTCGGCGCAGATCCTCCTGTATGTGCGTTCCGGGTCTTCGCTCGGTATATAGATTCTTTGCAGCGTGTCCGATACCTCGAACATTCCTATGAGTGAGTGTATGCAGGAATCTTCCCCATAGCAGAAAAGGATGGCATTGGGGTCGGACAGTGCCTGCTCATTTGGAGGACAGATTATTATGCATCTCTTTTCGAAGTATATTTTGTGCATTTGACCTATAAATTTATTATCTTTGCGCAATTGGCATAGCGCCAAGTCTGAATTTTGCCTGCAAATATAGGCAGAAGAACCGAAAAACAATAAAAGATATAATTATGGAATCTGTAGAAAATGCAGTTGCCGAGGCCCTGTTGGACATAAAGGCGGTCATGTTGAGGCCGGATCATCCTTTTACATGGGCTTCCGGATGGTTGTCGCCGATTTATTGTGACAACAGGAGAATTCTTTCATTCCCGGAGATAAGGGAGAAGGTATGTTCATGGATGGCCGACATCATAAACAGGGAATACCCTGATGCTGAGGTTATAGCCGGAGTGGCTACCGGTGCCATTGCGCACGGTTATCTTGTCGCCCACATCCTCGGGAAGCCTTTTATTTATGTCCGTCCTAAGGCCAAGGACCATGGTACCGGCTCGCAGATTGAAGGAATACTTGAAAGCGGGGCCAAAGTCGTGATAGTCGAGGACTTGATTTCCACAGGAAAAAGCAGCCTGGCCGCAAAGGATGCGCTTGTGTCAGCCGGTGCTGATGTCATGGGCATGGTTGCCATCTTCTCGTATAATTTCAACCAGGCCCGCAAGGCATTTGAGGATGCGAACGTGGAGCTTACTACACTGTCGAACTATGATACCCTTATATCCGTCGCACGCGAAAGGGGATATGTGAGGGAAGCGGATATGGAACTCCTTAAGGAGTGGAGGTATTCTCCTTCCTCATGGGGAAAAACAGAGTAGGCATGGCAGTTGAGATAAAAAGCAAGAGGGCGGTTGTGTCAAAGCCGCCTTATGAATTGTATATGGCTTTTGCCGATATGCGGAATCTTGTGAATTTCCTTCCTGAGGACAAAAAGGAGGGGATTGAGGCGGATTATGATACTGTTCATGCCATGGTCCAGGGATTCAGCATCGGTGTCAGGGTCCAGGAGCGTGTCCCGTACTCAAGAATTGATTTTGAGGATGACGGTGCGCCTTTCAAATTCAGGCTGTCCATGCTGTTCGATGCCTCCGCGCAAGACCCATACAAGACTGATTTCGGAATCGTGCTTGACGCGGACCTTAATTTCATGATGAAGACCTTGCTCGGCGGAAAGATAAAGGATGCCCTTGACAAGGTTGTGGACGCTATGGCAGACATGTCCGAAGGCCGGATGCCGGAAGGTTTCGACCCTTCAATGTATCCTTAGCATTATGCAGGTGAAAGACACATTCGGAAAGTATCTTGAAGAGGCGATAGGGAAGGACAATGCCCTTGTCGCTTTTTCTGCTTTTGACAGGGCGGCTCCGGCTTCGGTGCGCATGAATCCATTCAAGCGTGCAGTTCCCTTGTCGGGAAGGCCGGTGGAATGGAGCCCTTACGGCATAATGCTGGATGAGCGTCCGGTATTCACTCTCGACCCTCTTTTCCATGCCGGAGCATATTATGTGCAGGATTCATCCTCAATGTTTGTAGGACATGCATTCCGCAGTCTTCTGGCCCGTCTTGGACCAGTTTCCGGCAGGCCTGTCAGGGTGCTTGACCTGTGTGCTGCACCCGGAGGAAAGACTACCGATATTGCAGCTTCTCTGCGCGAAGCATACGGAGAAGACTTTCTGCTTGTTGCCAATGAGGTCATGAAGGCAAGGGCTGGTGTGCTTGCTGAAAATGTTGCCGTATGGGGGGACCCGAATGTTGCGGTCGTCTCTGATGACCCGAGTGCATTTGCTTCATTGCCGCACTTTTTTGATGTCATAGTGGCTGATGTCCCTTGCTCAGGAGAGGGGATGTTCAGGAAGGATGCCAAGGCAAGGGAACAGTGGTCGGAAGACAATGTCGCCCTGTGCCAGGCGAGGCAGAGAAGGATTATTGCGGATGTGTGGCCTTCTCTTGCACCGGGAGGTTTTCTCGTTTATTCAACCTGCACTTTCAACCGTTTCGAAAATGACGGCAATGCTGAATGGATTGCTTCTGAGCTTGGGGCGGACTGCGTGTCAGGTGATGTCGTGGCCAATGATTTCCCCGGAGTCATAAGCACTGGGTACGGGTACAGCCTTGTTCCTGGACTTGTAGAAGGCGAGGGACAGTATTGCAGTGTGCTCAGGAAACATGAAGGAAATGTTACGCCGGAGCGCAATGGCCGGAAAAATGAATCACGCATGCCGCGTGGAGGACGTCAGCAGGAAAAGGGGACTGTTCCGCGTGAGGCAGGCAGTCTTGTTGAAGGAGATTGCGATTTCCGTCTCAGGGGCACGACTGTAATTGCTGTTCCACGGGCTGTTTCTGCAGACGTTCATACACTTGGCGGATGCCTTCATCTTATTGCATCTGGCTGCGCAATAGGAACACTTAAAGGCAATGTGCTTGTTCCTGATGCAGATCTGGCCCTTTCCATGATTTTCAGAAAGGATGCATTCCCTTCTGTGTCAGTAGGGCTTGATGAGGCACTTGCCTATCTGCACAGAGATCCTGTGTGCTTCCCGCATGCGGAGAAAGGATACCTTACTGTTGAATATGAGACTCTGCCGATAGGATTTGTCAAAAATCTCGGCAACAGATGCAATAGTCTGCATCCTCAGGGCAGACGCATCAGAATGGATATAAATAAATGACTATGATTAAAAGAATTATCTCACTGGCATCGGCTTTGTCCGTATGTGTATGCGCCTTTTGCCAGACTGACAGGTTTGAGCGCAAATACGATCTGCTTGTTTCACAGCTCGGCCCGGCCGGAGTGGGAGTCGAGACCGTGCTTGACAATTGGGCGGCAGAGGATTCAACTGATGCAAAGATGCTGCTGGGCCGCTTCACGTATTATTTTACGAAGGCCCAGACTTCTTCAATTGTGCAGAAGTCACAGAAGAAGTATCTTGGCATGGAGCCGGTGCTTTCGCTTAAGGACAGCACCGGAAATGATGTCTATTACTACCAGGTAAGCGAATTTGACGATGAATTGTATGCAAAGGCGGTCAAGGCTGCGGACAGGGCGGCTGCATTATGGCCTGACAGACTTGATTTCCGCTTTCTGAAAGCCAATGCTTATATTGCCTATGAGAAAGAAAGCCCTGACATGGCATTGTCGTATCTCAAGACTCTTGCTGCAGAAGGGGCTGCAAGGACTGATGCATGGGATTATGCCGGGACGGAGGCGGACGGAGACTTCTTTGCTGAGGCCATGCAGGAATATTGCTACAGTCTTTACTCCATAGGAAGTCCTTCTGCACTTGAGGCTTTCCGCTCTTTCTCTGAGCATCTTGTGAAACTTTATCCGGAACATGCAGGCTTCCTGAGCAATATCGGGTCTTATTATATGATAGCAAAGAATGACTATAAGACGGCCCTGAAATATTATGCAAAGGTGCTTAAGAAAAAGCCGGATGACTATACCGCAATCAAAAACGGGGTCTTGGCTTCACGCAAGTCCGGAAACAAAAAGTCTGAGCTGAAGTATCTTGAACTTCTTGCAGAGTATGGCCCTGAAAATGAGCGTCTTGTTGCCCAGGGAAGAATCCAGGCCCTAAAGGGAGGACGATGAACCGGCCCTGTCCAGAATCTTGCCGAAAATGCGTTCTGTGACAGGGTCGAAGAATTTCATAAGGTATCCTGTAAGCAGGGCCGTCACTAACGTTCCTTCCCTGATGACTACAGTGTCTCCCTTGCCGAGCACACTTCCGAATGCAATGAGGGAAATGACGGCGGAAATTATTACCAGTGCTGAGTCAAATACAATCTTTACATTGCGGAAACGGAATCCGCTTACATCGGAAATGGCTGCGACTGTCATCTCTCCGGCGAGCATCCATGCCTTTGCCCGGACTTCGATGCTTATTCCTGCAGCTGTCAGGGCGCACGAAAGCAGCATTACTGAGGCCTTGCCCAGATATGACGGCAAGGTGAGCCAGCTGAATGCCCAGATTGCAGCATCTGTCAGGAAACCGAACACGAATGCGGCGGCAATCTGCATAAGGTTTTCAAGCCTGAAACGCTTGCGCAGAAGGGCAATCTGCAGCAGGATGAACATAAAATGCATTACTATGGTATATTGCCCCACAGTCAGTCCTCCGATGAGGCTGACTACGTATGGAGGGCATGATATGGGCGAGGTGCCCAGGTCTGATTTTATCGAAAGGGCTACTCCGGCAGATACGAGCAGCAGGCCTGCAGTGGCAACCGTATAGCGTACAAGTATGTCTTTTATTTTACTTTTATTCATTGCGTTTTTTCTGAAATTTTGGCAAATATGATTAATTTTCTTGAATGTACTGCGTCCGGTGAGAGTTTTTTCGTTATTTTTGCCGGATGCACGTTTCTTTTTTCATAGCGCGCCGGCTTAAATTCAAGGGAAAATTCGCCTCTGTCTCTATTGCGGTAAGTTTTCTGGTGATGATTCTGGCTGTTTCTGTATCTTCCGGCTTCCGGCATGAAATACGGAATGGCCTGTCGCAGGTTTCCGGAGACGTGCAGCTTATGCGCCCGGACATGAATTTTCTTGACGGGACCTCCCCGATTGAGGCCGCTCCTGATTATCTTCCATACGTTGAATCTCTTGGTTTCGTTGAGGCTGTGAATCCTGTCGTATACCGTGCCGCAATCGTAAAGAAGTCAGACGACATTTATGGAATACTTGTAAAGGGGATTCCGGGAGGCGTGCAAGCTGCCCATGAAAATCTTTCCACAGATTCTTTGTCACTTGCAGTTTCAATTCCGTCGCGGCTTGCCGCAGTGTCCGGACTTGCTCCCGGTGACCGTATGCTGACTTATTTTGTAGGTGACAAAATGAAGGTGCGCCAGTTTACCGTTGCGGCAGTGCATGAGACAATTGCAGGAACTGACGACAAATTTCTGGTATATGCAGACATCTCTGACATGCGGCAGCTCAACGGATGGAATGACGGCGAGGCCTCCATGCTGGAGATTGTTCTTTTGCCGTCCTGCCGCAGTGAGGAAGACATCCGTTCCGCTGAAAAGGAAGTAGGTTTTGTGGTGAATGCATATTCCTCAGACAATGACAGTGCCGTAGTCGCGTCCTCATCCGTTTCCAGATTTCCTCAGATATTTGACTGGCTCGGGCTGATTGACTTCAATGTGTTTTTTATACTTGCCCTGATGAGTATTGTGGCCGGATTCAATATGGTGTCCGGGCTGCTGATAATGCTGTTCGAGAATATACCTGCAATCGGCCTGCTGAAAGCAGTGGGAATGAAGGACCGCTCAATAGCCGGTGCCTTCCTTTCAAGTGCGGCAGTCCTTGTGCTGAAGGGTATGGCTGCCGGGAATGCTCTTGCTGCATTGTTATGTGTCATTCAGAATCAGACGAAGCTGCTGCGGCTCAATCCTGAAAACTATTTCGTGTCTTTTGTGCCTGTGCATTTTGATGCCGGCATGATTGTGCTTGCGGACGCGGTTGCCTTTGTCCTCATAATGCTTTTTCTTCTGATTCCGTGCCTGTTCATTTCCAAGGTGGATCCTGCCGACACAGTGCGTGTAAGATAATGGTTATCCTTGCGGACAGATGCTGCAGATGGCTTCGTACAGCGACATTACATTGCCTACATATTCAATGGTCTCCTCTCCGTTGAACTTTCCGAGTCTCACGGATGCCTCTTCAAGGATTGAGTCTTCACGCATAAGAGGAATTATGCCTGCCACTGCTTCCCACCTGCATGTGTCTATTTGCATTGCTGCAGCAAGGTTGCGAAGGTCAATTATCCGGCCTTCACCTGCATTGTATGCCGCCAGTGTGAATTTTATCAGTTCTTCCTGTTCCATTCCGTATTTGCCCAACATCTTCTGAAGCCGTTTCAAATGATTTGTGCCGGCTGAAAGATTCCTGTCAGGATCGGTCAGATTGCTTATGTCATAATATTTTGCAGTCTGCGGCATAACCTGCATCAGGCCCTGTGCCCCGCGGTGAGATCTGGAACTGATGGAGAACTTGGATTCCTGGTATACGACTGCAGCCAGCATTCTCCAGTCCCAGCCGAGTTCGGACGCGTGCTTCTTGATAAGGTCGTCGTATGGACTGATTATCCCTGAAATTTCCCCGGATTCCGCCCTTTTTATAGGGTCAAAGCTGCGGAAATACTTCGTGCGCAGTTTGCTGTAGTCGCCTGAGGCCATTATATGGCTTAGCCAATTGTTAATCTGCCGGATTTCATTTATGTTTTTCCCTGCTGTCGCGCATGACGAGCAGGAAGTCAGTCTGTGCGAAAAATTTATGTCATCGTGGCAGTCATGTATTTCAGGATGTACGACCATCATGTCTATTGTGCCGTTCCTCAAAGAGTCAATCCACATCTCACCGCAGTCGCTCTCGACGATTGTAGTTATTGTGCAGCTGTTGTCCAAGGCGAATCTTTCAAGAAGCTCATAGCAGAAGCCGCTTTCCAGTCCATGTGCTCCTCTCATGTCGTCACCAAGGCTTATCACGCATAATATCTCCCTGGCTTCAAATGTGTTTGTGCGTGTGTCAGTCGGAACTTTTCTTCCCTCGAACAATCCGGGAGCCGTGAATACCATCATAATGGTTATCACGAGATATCTTATTGCTGATGCTGTCTCTGCCGTTATCCTTCTCATCTTAAACTTGTTCCATTCTGTGTGCCGGACCTGCCTCCGGAAGAGAGGCCCTTAGGAAGGTTCATGGATGAGTTTGACGGGTCGGAGCCATTTCCGGATGCACTCCCTGATGATGTGCTTCTCCTTCCGGGAAGAACGTAGAACGGCCATGAAATTCCGAATTTGAATCCTCTCTGAGGACCTATGTAGCCTGCTGCAGAGAAGTAGTCGGCGGATTTGTTGGGCCATCCCATGTTAAGGTTGATTACCTTAAGGAAGATGCTTGCCCTCTTCCATTGTACATTGACAAATACATCTATATAAGGGCAATTGCCGAATTTCTCCCTGTCCTGGTTGTGGAATACTCCAAGAACGGGATTGTATGCCGGAGCATACCATGCAGTAGTGAAAGTGCCGTTTGCCCCAATCTGCATTTTCATGACATTCTTGACCACGTTGAACTGGAAATAGTACCTTAGATTCAGGGCCAGCATCGGGAGAGGCATTACATCCGAATTGGATGACAGCTGGAAAAGTGCCTGGTTTTCAAGATGGAATTTCCAGATTCTTATGTCTTTTCTCAATGATGCAGTCATTACGCTCATGGGCACATCGTTCTGTCTGACGATTCCCTGGGTGTCATAGTAGATGTTGTTTCCGAGCAGGGCATATCCGAAAGATGCCCTGAGGTCCCATCTCGGAATGGACAGTGCGGCCTCAAGCTTGGTTGTGGATATCTTGCTGAAGTCATTGTCCCACCTGTAGTGGTTTGTGCATAAGTGCTGCTGATAATAGTCCGGCTCCTTAAGCTCTGTCTCGAAATGCACGTCTAAGGTAAGCGGGCTTTTCCTGTCGCGCCTGAACGGATACGCGCTGAATGACAGGTCGGCATCAATGCCGAAGTCATTGATTTCATGGCCGAGGAAAGTATAGTGGCCTTTGGCCCTCCATGTAAGATATTTCCTGAACTGCCCGTTGGCTCCGGCGTAGAGGTACATTGAGTTCTGCAATACATTGGAACTGCCGCTAAGGTAGTCTTCCGGCCTGAAGCTGTAATAGTTGGCAAGCTTGTCCCCGAGACCGACGTCCAGTTTGGAAACTATCCCGTCACTTTTCCATGGCTGCAGCCTCAGGAACACCCTGTTCTCAAGACGCATTACTCTCAGCGAGTCTGTGCTTTGGGTCGGATTAAGATAAAACCTGTCATTAAAGAAATTTCTTCCGTCGGTGTCTGACGTTGAAATATTGTCCGTATATGTCTTTCTGAAAACAGAATATTCGCTGCTGTGCCCGATGAAGGCGGTAGTTATGTCCTTGGACTGAAATTCATTCCCTTTTGCAGTGATTTCATTCTCTGTACTTTCTTCCTCTGCAAGCAATGCGGCTATGGCCAGTGAATCCCCGCTTGCCATGATGCTGTCCCGCACGGCATTTCTCTTTTTCGCTTCTTTTTTGTCACGCATCCTGTCTATGAACGAAAAAGGTATACGGTAGCTCTGGTCCAGAAAGACGGTGTTCTTTTTGAGTTTGTTGCCGGCATTTTTCAGGTACACGTCGATTTCGCGTGCATCCACAGTTGTGTCGCGAAGCCAGAATGTCTCCTTGACACCTCCGTTTTCGCTTTTTTCGACCTTATTGTAGATGAATCCGGCATGCATGAGATACCGTTTGCCCATGTAGTTGGTCGCGGCCACGAAAGTCCTGTTGTCCGTGTCTTCCCTGCGGAGCATTCCGTTGCTTCCGAACCTCCTGTACTCAAGCTGTATGTTCAGCTCTGGCGTAATGTTTTGAGTGGTAAGTACTTTTACGTTGGACTCCTCCTTCTCCTTGTTGGCAAACAGAGTCCCCCAATATGCGAGTTCCGTATAAGGCGTTTTGGTGTTGTACTGGGGAAGTGTCTCGGGAGAATAATTATAAAGACGGTACGGGGTGTAGAAGATTACATTATCTTCCTCCTGCCTTTTGAAATAATCATAAAGCTGGACCGGAGAACCGATGACACCTAACCATGTGGCGTTGACGTCCTCTTTATAGAAAGGGTATTCGTGGAAATTATAATTATAGGTGGTGTCGAATTTCTGCATTTCCAGATTATGGAAATATCTGTCGTGCTTCCACGTTATGAGTCTTTTGTAATGAAGCGAGTCCGGAACGGCGAAAGTCTCGAGGATGCGCGGGGTTGCTTCTATTATGCTGTCCTTGCGTGCACGTATGCTGTCCTTTGCCTGCATTTTTTTGTTTATTGCAGCAATTTTGGCCGGCAGTGCCTGCTCGTAGTCATATTTTTTGCGTTCGCGCTTGCTTAGGGATGAGTACCATGCGGCAAATTCTGCAAGTGCCGTGTCCGTTGAATCTTTCAGGTAAAGTGAATCAAGGCGGTGCAGCTCAAGACTGTCTCCGGCCTGCATAAGGGAATCCCTCATGCGGAATCTTGTCACTGAGTCCCGGAGTGCAATATAGTACTTGTATTTGAACGGGTCGGTTTCTCTCAGTGAGTCCGGAACTGAGACCGTGTCTCTGGCCGAGATGATTATTTCCTGCCGGAATACGCTGTCTGCCTGGCCGGTATGCTGCAGAGAATCATCCGTAATGGATAATGCCAAAGAATCCGCTGGACTTGCATGTCCTGCGAATCTCTGTGTGCCTGTGCCGAATGACTGAAGTGCGGCTAATGACACAAGCAGCACCGGCATCCATATTTTTGTCAGCAGATTCTTCATACCAAAACAGCAAAGGTATGAAGAATCAGTGAAATGAGCAAATTGATATGCCTTCGGATGCCATCTCCTTCATTGCATCCTCGTGTCCCTGCCTGTCGACATATGCAAGGCAGTCCTGAAGAAGGTGGACTCTGAAGCCTGCCTTGACAAGGTCTTCGCATGTGTTGCGGACACAGTATTCAGTTGCGATGCCGCATACATACACATCTTCTGCGTCAAGAAGGCCGAGAATCTCTCCAAGCGACTGGCCGGCACTGTTCCTGCCGTCAAAGCCTGAATATTGCTCGACTTCTTTGTCGCATCCCTTGTCAAAAATGAGTTCTTCATTTGCGTAGCCGCACAGGTCAGCGTGAATCTCGCCGCCTCGCGTGCCGGCTACACAGTGTGCCGGCCAGATGCCTCCGTTTTCTTTGAATGAAGAGTGGTCTGACGGATGCCTGTCACGTACAAAGAGCACCGGAAACGTGTCAAGGATTTCGCTTTCATCCCCGCTTCCTTTTCCTGTGCGTGACTCAATGAATCTGCAGGCCGCCTTTACTGCGTTTTCTGCATTCTGGCATGCGAGACTTCCGTCGATGAAGTCATACAGCATGTCCACTACAACTAATGCCGGATTTGTCATTTGATGCTGAAGTTGTTTATTTCTTTTACAAGCTTTTCAAGAATGCTCATCTTGAGATTGTACAATTCGTCAGAGATGTCAACCTTATAATAGTGAGGGTTTATAAGCCTGCGCTCGCTCGGGCTGAAGTGCTGAAGCGTGTCGTCATAATAGGCCTTCTTTTCCGCCAGCGTATGGACCGGAGCGCATCTTTTCCCGTTCTCTATCACCAGATGCTGGAGAGCTGATGCCTTGTATTCACCGGATACGAATGTCTTTGTCTTATAGCGGTCAAATTCATCGCAGACAGTGAAGGTCTCTCCTGACTCTATTTTCCTGCTGAGGGAATCTCCCCTGAGACAAGTCACGTCAGCCTTGTAGATTTCTCCCCTGGATTCGTCTTTTTTGATGATTCTGTAAGTTATCTGGAATCCTGGGTTTATCAGTTTGATTTTGTCCTCGGAGCGTTTGAGTACGGCTTCTCCTCCGATCTGGACCAGTTTGTACACATTGCCGAAGCATGGGGCAGCCTTGCTGGTTGCAATCGCATCACCGACTCCGTATGAATCGATGCATGCCCCCTGGCGCTCCAGATCCGTAATGAGATACTCGTCAAGTGAGTTGGTCGCAAAAATCTTGCATTGCCTGAGGCCCTCTCCGTCCAGTATCCTCCGGCATTCCGTGGACAGGTATGCAAGGTCTCCGCTGTCAAGGCGTATTCCGTATCCTGCCTTGTAGCTGTCGTCTATCCCGTTCTCTCTGAAAGCCCTGATTGCATTCAGTATTCCGCATCTGAGAGTGTCGTATGTGTCTATTAGCAGAATCAGCGGCTCTCCGGTATGTGTCTTGATATATGTGCTGAAAGCTTTGTGCTCTCCCTCGACAGTGCAGCCGAACGAGGTCACGTAGCTATGTGCCATGGTGCCTGTTGAGCCGTAGTCATACATTGCGCCTGTAAGTATGTTGGAAGTGCTTTTGCATCCTGCGATTATTGCAGCCTTTGCGCCGTATGTGGCAGCCCAAGGTCCGTGGGCACGGCGTGAGCCGAATTCGCTGACAGGCCTGTCTGTGGCACGGCACACTCTGGATGCCTTTGTTGCCACTGCCATCTGATGGTTCATTATGCACAGCATGGGGGTCTCAAGCACCTGGGCCTCTATAAGCGGACCTTCAACTATTATTATAGGCTGGTTCGGGAATGCAATCTCGCCTTCGCGCATTGCATATACGTTTCCGGTGAATTTCATCGCAGAAAGGTAGCCTCTGAATTCGGCATATTCTTCTCCCGGAAGGAATTTCTCAAAGAACCCGGGATCCATGTTGCCGAGGTTGCCTATCATTTCCAGCACTTCGTCCACTCCGCTGACCACAGCCCAGTTGTTGTTCTCCGGGGCCTTTCTGTAGAACATGTTGAATACAGCGGTCTGGTCTTTCATTCCGTTATCATAAAAGGACTTTCCCATTGTATACTGGTACTTGTCCGAACAGTATGCATTATTCAGCATCATCATTATGATTCAATTCAGTAAATTTAAAGTCAAGCCCCAGCATGAGGTGACTTTATGATTATCAACCGACAAATTTACTCTTTTTTGCCGAAGAATGCAGTTTCATCCTAATAAATTATTTGCATACGGTCATATCCGGTGCACTTTATCTGCAGTGGTCCCGGATGATGCGTGGTAGTGTGTTTGTAATCAGGTGCTTATGGGCCCTGATGTCAATTGGCGGGGCTTTGTGTCCGTGTAATGGTTTGATAGATATTGATTTATGTTCCAGGCTTAATTATTTGGAAGTATTTATTAAATTCGCACTTTATTTGGCAGCGGAAGATTGCGTCTGGTTTCTGCGTCGGAGGGCATGAGTCTGCTGCAGTGGTGATTATTAATATGTACAGGAAACTACAAAAATTGTTTACGGAGCGTTTCGGCTGTGCTCCCGGTACTGTTTCGCCGATATGCGGTTCGGCAAGCAACAGATGCTATTGCCGTCTTACTGCCGGTCAGGTGTCATGTATTGGGGTTATCGGGACGGATTTGCATGAAAACCATGCATTTGTGTCCCTGGCGGAACATTTCGGCGCAAAAGGCTTGCCTGTGCCCGGAATCATTGCGGAGGACAGGGAAGCCGGGGCATATCTCCAGGAAGACCTCGGGGACACTTCGTTGTATAGCCTGGTGGAGCAGTCCCGAAAAAACGGATGGACTGATGATGTCCCTCAGCTGTTGTGCAGGACAATGACTCTTCTGGCCAAGATGCAGATTGAGGGCGCGGACGGTCTTGACTATAGTGTGTGCTATCCGCAGCAGGCTTTTGACAGAAGGACAGTCATGTTCGACCTGAACTATTTCAAATATTGCTTTCTGAAGCCCTCTGGACTTGAATTCAATGAAGTCAGGCTTCAGGATGATTTTGAACTGCTTGCTGACGATCTTTTGGAAGAGGCTTCCGGCAACTCGTTCATGTATCGTGACTTTCAGGCGAGAAACGTTATGGTACGTGACGGAAATCCGTATTTTATAGATTTCCAGGGAGGCCGCAGAGGTCCTGTTCATTATGACGTGGCCTCATTCGTATGGCATGCAAGGGCTGGCTATCCTGACGAAGTGAAGGATATGATGATTGAAAGCTATCTTGATTCACTATCCGGATATGTGCCCGTAGACAGGGAGAAATTCAGGGAGCGCCTGAGGATTTTTGTGCTGTTCAGAATGCTTCAGGTTCTCGGTGCATACGGCTTCCGTGGCTGGATTGAGCATAAGTCCCAATTCGTTGTCAGCATTCCCGCTGCTGTCAGGAACCTGGGAAGCCTGCTTTCGGTACCTTTCGGCAGATATCCTTATCTTTCTGCCGTACTGGAGGAAATGGCTGAGCTTCCGCGCTTTGCAGGATGCGAAAATGAGGACGGCCGTCTGTCGGTACGTGTCTACAGCTTTTCCTATAAGAAAGGAATTCCCGAAGATGCATCCGGAAACGGAGGAGGATATGTCTTTGACTGCCGGTATATACATAACCCGGGACGCTATGCCGAATACCGGGAGCTTACAGGAATGGATGCTCCTGTGATAAAGTTTCTTGAAGAAGGAGGGCAGGCCGATGACTTCCTTGCCCATGTATATGGACTTGTGGAGCCGCATGTGGAGACATATTTGCGCAGAGGATTTACAGACTTGTCTGTAGCTTTCGGCTGTACGGGAGGACGCCACCGCTCGGTCTATTGCGCAGAGCACCTTGCCTCCAGGCTTGCCATGAAATATCCTGATATCCGTGTGAAGCTTATACACAGGGAGCAGAATATAACAAAGACATTTCCTGACCCGGAGGCTGAAGCACAATGTCCGGCATTATCTTAAAACATTACGTCATGAAGGCAATGATTTTTGCGGCTGGGTTGGGAACACGCCTGAAGCCGCTTACAGATACTCTTCCGAAAGCTTTGGTTCCGGTTTGCGGCAAGCCGCTTATTGAGCATGTCTTGAATAAGCTTGCTGCCGCAGGCATAACGGAAACCGTGGTCAATGTGCACCATTTTGCAGATATGCTGGAGGAATGGCTGGCAGGCCGGTCCTGTGCAGGCGGAAATTCGGAAATGAAGATATATGTAAGTGATGAAAGAGAAATGCTTCTGGACACAGGGGGAGCGGTACTCCATGCACGTCCCTTTCTTGAAAACTGCGGCAATTTTCTCGTTCACAATGTCGACATCCTTTCAAATTGCAATCTGCAGAGGTTTGTCTCCATGGCCGGGAATGATGCTGTCGCAACGTTGCTTGTAAGCAGGCGCAAGACAAGGAGGTATTTGCTTTTTGAACCAGATACAATGCGCCTTGCCGGCTGGACGGACACCTCCACCGGGCGCGTCCGTATGTCCGGCACCGGTGTTGCATTGTCTGACTGTGCAGCGTTGGCATTTTCAGGAATCCATATATTGTCTGACAAAATATTCGGCATAATGGAAGAGTATGTCAGGGCAAATGCACAGGACGGCGGTTCCGTAAATCCGGAAAAATTTTCGATAACGGATTTTTATATAGAAATGGCTGCCCGCTATCCTATATATGGAGTATGCGATGATTCTCTGGAACTGCTTGATGTCGGTAAACTTGATGCATTGGCTCCTGCTGAGGCTTTTTTAAATGAACAGAAATATTTGACATTATGAAATTTTTAGGAAACATTTTGTGGCTGATACTCGGAGGACTTATTGTGTCTCTGTGCTATTTTATTTTGGGGCTGCTTTTCTGCATTACGATTATAGGCATACCTTTCGGCCTGCAGCTTTTCAAGATTGGTCAATTTGCATTCTGGCCTTTCGGGAACAACGTAGTCTCGGACACAAATGACGGAGGATGCCTATCCATTGTCATGAATGTGATATGGGTTCTTGTAGGCGGTGTTGAGATTGCAATGCTTCATGTCACTTTCGGACTTATCTGCTGCGTGACCATAATAGGTATACCTTTCGGACTGCAGCATTTCAAGATGGCACTTCTCGCGCTGATTCCTTTCGGCAAAAAAATCGTATGACAGAACTGTTGCAGCTTGGTGGATTTATGGATGTAACCGGTTGCCGTATATGTGATTATGCAACAGAGGGTGCCATTTGCGGCACCCTCTGTTGCATATTTAACCGTCTTGCTGTCAGTTGAACTCCACCGGTGAAATCCTGTCGCATCCGCCTAAGGCATCATCTTTTGTGGCAATGCCTTTCATGATTATGGCTGTACAGACAAGAATAATTACGCATGCAGCTCCTGTTGCCGCGTATGCCGGCCAGCTCATGATGTCCATGAATGACTCCGCATCTTTGAATGCAGGTATCTGGCTGAAGATTACAGACATTGTATTGTTGACGCAGTGCATGAGCATCGTCAGTTTCAACGAGCCTGTCTTGTAATATACATATCCGAATAGAATACCGAGACAGAATGCCGGTATTGCCTGCCACGGATTCATGTGGAGAATACCGAAAAACAGAGATGAAACCAGGATCGCAACAATCGGATTGCTGTGCTTCAGCAGGCCTCTGAGTATGATTCCGCGGCAAAGCCATTCCTCAAAGAGAGGGGCGAAGACGGAAACAGAAAGAATCGTTACCCAAAGAGGGCCGCCTTCAAGCATCTGCTCCATTGCGGCCTTCAGCCATTCCGGCATCTCTGGGAGAAGCGCATTCACCGGCTCAATCAGAAATGCAAGGGCGACAGTTGCCGCCGATGCAACAAAAGCCATGAATGCTCCTGAATATTTGCCGAAATTCCTGCTGTCAAGTGCATAGCCTTCATCAAAGATTTCGTTCTTGCGGCTTTTGGCCGAAGCATACAGCATCGGGGGTATGAACATTACAGGATACGAAACAAGCATCCCGTAACTCTTTGCAAATGTTTCTGAAACAGCCTGCATGCACAGTACTGCCACATTCCCGAGCAGTGCCCCGAGAAAGAACATTACCAGCATCATGACCATGCCGCCCATACCTGGAAGATAATGCGAATATCCGGAGAGCAGGCTGTATGACGGTTTTCTTTTCTGTGTTCTGAACAGTCCCATTGTTGTTTGCTTTAAGCTTCGTTTACAACACTCCAGCCTTGGCATAGACCAGTGAACTTGCCCATGCTCTCAGCTTAATCGTTTATTTTAATACAGAGGTGAAGGATAGATGCCTTTGTCAGCAAACTCCCGGAACTTGGCAACAACGCCTGGCCTGTCCTCCTTGAATGTCACGCCGAACCATCTTGAAGGCGTCGCGAGCAGTTCTGTCCTTCCGCTTCCGTCCTTTATCATGCAGTCAATGGCGTATGGAATATAGAATTCAGCCTTAAGTTCATTGATGTTCTTTTCAAGGAACTTTTCGAATATCGCTTCACTTTTCTCAAAGTAGTCGGGAGTGAAGCCCCACATGTTCATCGAACAAAGTGCCTTTGGCGCAAGTTCCACTTTCTCTCCCTTGCTGTTCTCTCCGTAAATCTTTCCGTCAGCCGCCATGGCTATGTTGTGGTGCTCCTCGACATCAGTAAGGAAACCGTTTGCATCGGCCGTACCTATGCCCCTTGACACTCCTCCTGATTCAGACAAGGTGTTGTCAAGCTCAAATCCAACAAGAGCAAACTCTCCGCTCTTGCCTTCGTGTGCCCTGAGCCAGTCTCCGATTACCCGGAACGATTCCTTGCCATAGTAGTCATCGCCGTTTATCACAGCAAACGGTTCATTTATGACCTCTTTGCCCATAAGCACCGCATGGGCCGTTCCCCACGGCTTGACACGTTCCGGATTGAGGGTGAAGCCTGCCGGAATCTTGTCAAGCTCCTGCGTAACGAAGAGGAATTCGAGTGGTGTGCCGTCAAGACATTTTACATTGCTGTATTTTTCTTTCACGACCTGTTCCATCTGCTCCTTGAAGTATTCTCTCACAATGTAGACCACCTTGCCGAATCCGGCCTGCACTGCATCATAGATAGAATAATCAATAATTGTCTCTCCGTCAGGACCGAGTCCGTCCATCTGCTTCAGTCCGCCGTAGCGGCTGCCCATGCCGGCAGCAAGCACCAAAAGTGTAGGTTTCATTTCTGTTTATTTAAGTGTTATTTTGTCTTGATAAGACTCTGATTTGAGAAAAATCCCTCAAAAATAATTATTTTTGCCGACACAACCCGATAATTCCTAAAGAAATCACATGGATGTCAAGAATAAAATAAAAGAAGTATTTTCCGGCGAGCACAGGAAATTCGCATGGTTTGTACTTGTTGTCAGCGTATATTTCCTTGGATCGTGGATATTCGGTTCAGGCAATACTGTTGTCCACTGGATTAAGGCAAAGAATGAAATCCGCCGTCAGGAGAGACTTATAATAGAATACAGGACGGAAATAGAAAAAATGGATGCCAGCATATTGGAACGCATGACAGAAACCGACTCTTTGGAAAAATTCGCCAGGGAGCAGTTCAAGTTTGCTGCTCCCGGCGATGATGTATATCTGATAAGATAAGTGCCGTCAACTCAGCATCAGAAACCTGTATAGCTCATTGGACTTATGGCCCTGAGCTCCTCCTTTACTTCTTCGCTTACATTGAGCGTCTCAATGAAGCCGGCTATGACTTCATGGTTGATTCCTGCCCCGGTGCGTGTCAGTGCCTTGAGTGTCTCATAAGGGTTCGGATAGTTTTCCCTGCGCAGTATGGTCTGTATGGCCTCTGCAACCACAGCCCAGTTCTTCTCAAGGTCAGCACGGATTGCATCTTCATTCAGTATCAGTTTTCCGAGTCCCTTCTTGAGTGAGTTGAGGGCAATGACAGAATGTGCCACAGGCACCCCGATGTTGCGGAGTACAGTGGAATCCGTAAGGTCGCGCTGCAGTCTTGAAATAGGAAGCTTCATTGACAGATGAGTGTATATCGCATCTGCCATCCCGAGATTTCCTTCCGCATTCTCAAAGTCAATAGGGTTTACCTTGTGCGGCATTGCCGATGAGCCTACCTCCCCGGCCTTTACCCTCTGGCGGAAATATTCCATGGATATGTAAGTCCAGATGTCCCTTGAGAAATCTATTAATATGGTATTGATTCTGCGCAGGCAGTCGAAGAGGGCCGCGAGATTGTCATAATGTTCGATTTGGGTTGTAGGGAATGACCTGCTCAGGCCAAGAGATGCCACGAATTTGTCAGCAAAGTCCGGCCATGCAATCTGGGGATAAGCCACCTTATGGGCATTCATGTTGCCTGTCGCTCCTCCGAACTTGGCAGGATATGCCAGAAGCCTGAATTGGCGGATCTGCTCCTCAAGCCTTGATACATAGACCTGGAACTCCTTGCCTACCCTTGTAGGTGAGGCCGGCTGTCCGTGCGTCTTTGCCAGCATCGGGATGTCTTTCCATTCTTCAGCCATGCCCTTGATTTTGTCCTGTACTTCTTCCAAAAGGGGCAGGAAGCAATTTTCGGCGGCTTCCTTGAATGAAAGAGGAACAGAAGTGTTGTTGATGTCCTGAGACGTAAGCCCGAAATGTACGAACTCTCCCCAGTGCATTATGCCCATTTCCTTGAAGCGGTCCTTTATATAATATTCCACCGCCTTCACGTCATGGTTGGTCACTTTCTCGATTTCTTTTACTTTGGCACTGTCTTCGGGAGTCATGTCCCTGTATATGCCGCGCAGCTGCGTATATTTTGACTTGTCGAAGTCTGCAAGCTGCGGCAGAGGTATTTCGCACAATGCGATGAAATATTCAATCTCTACGCGCACCCGGTATCTGATGAGAGCATATTCGCTGAAATATTCTCCGAGAGGTGCAGTCTGGGATGCATATCTGCCGTCTACCGGCGATACTGCCAAAAGTGAATTACAGTCCATTGTATCAGGTTTTATCAAATCAGACGCAAAGATAAGGCAAAGAAATGAAAATATTGCCGGACAAAAAGGATATTGTCGGCGAATTGTCAGACAAGCAGCAGGACAGCGCAGATATACAGCAGAAACCCTTGGAAGGCCATGCTGTTCTTTGAACTTATGTCAGCCATCCTTTCTGTTGCCTCGGTATTGGAAAGTTCCTCAAGCCTGGCTGCGTCAGGAAGGTTGCGGAGCGCCCATTTTTCCACAATCATTCCGTTGCTTATGCAGGTTGCTCCTCCGTTGGACCGGTTGACTGTTATCAGTGTCTTGTAGCTGCAATACAATATGCGCTCCATTATTGCCTGCCTTGTGCCCGTGCTGAGATTTTCAAGGTCCTCCTCTATCATCTGCGGGCCGGAAGCCGCCAGCAGCAGTGGTTTGAATCCGTGTTCACCGGCAGATTCGAGGAAGCTGAGGATAGCCTGCCATTTTTTCTCCGTAATATGCGTGTTGTAGACAGTCACGGCCATGACTTTTCCGTCAAGTGCCTCATGGTCAAGATAATTTCCTTCCTCGTCGTAGAAAGAAAGGACTGGGGCCGCACTGGCGTAATTGCTGCTTCCTTTTTGCTCCATGCTTATGAATGTCCATGTTGAGTCCGGCAGGCTTTCAAGCCCGAAAGCTTCCCGCCTTCCGTCTTTTTCATAAATGAAGACAGCCTGTTCTCCTGACTGGGATTCAGCATCGTTCATCTCCGCCCCCTGAAGGATTGCACCGCAGCGGTAGTCCGTGAAATCTGTAACCGGAATGTAGAGCATGTTCCACAATGCAAATGCAGATATTGAGGCTGCTGCAATTCCGAATGACACATATTTCCTTTTCGTTGGCTTGCCCAATTCCCTGAAAGGCAGGAATGCACCTGCAAGCAGCAGGCAGAGGACGATATTTTTAAGGAATGTCTGGATATGCGTCAGGTGTATTGCCTCTCCGAAACATCCGCAGTCCATCTCCGGATTGAATATGACAAGAACGAGCGTAAGCAGAGTGAAGAATCCCATGAATGCAGCAGCTGCGGCGGCTGTCAGCTTGCGCCATACACCGGTAATGAGTGCGGTTCCGATTATGCTTTCCGCAAAGGCAAGCGCGATACCTGCCGGCCTGGCCATAAAGTCCATAAAGCCTATATGGAGAAACTTGAAGTATTCGCTCATGACAAGTCCTGCGCCGACAGGGTCTGCCAGCTTCAGAATGCCGGATGCAAGGAATACGAAGCCTGTGGAAAATGCGCAGAAGCGCCTCATTCTCTGTGTTATATATTTCATTGTGCTATTTTCTGCTGAAGGAACTGATGGCTTCGTCTACCGTCGTCCTGACCTTTGAGAATATTTTGTCCGGAGGGAGCATCTTGCCGTATTCGTCAGAACAGTCTATTCGTATGAATTTCGGATCGAGCACACATTGCTCACGGTATATTTCCCGGACTCGTTTCTGGAACTCCATGTCAGCCTCATGTATGTCCTGTGCACCGTTGAGGTAGGCTCTGTCATTTCCTCCGCGGCTGCTTTTCAGCTTTTCCTCCACGAAATCCGTAGGAACATCCAGGAAAATGTTCAGGTCCGGAACCGGCAGGCCGAAAGGACCGTATTCAGTATTGAAAATCCATTCCCTGAGTGCCTCGGATTCTGAAGGACTGCTGAGTTTTGCACATTGGTATGCAATGTTGGAATAGACATATCTGTCAAGAAGTACGCATTTCCCGTTTGAGAGTGCTTCTTTCATTTCTGCAGCAGCCCCGTGCCTGTCTTCGGCAAAGAGCAGGGCGACCAGTTGCGGATGTACGGCATCGTTGCTTCCGAAATCTCCTCTGAGGAAACGGCTTATAAGGTCTCCGTATACCGGAGAACCATATCTCGGGAAGTGTATATATTCAATTGTGCCGAAAAGGCTTTCAAGATATTGTTTCAGCTTCTTTACCTGGGTGGACTTTCCTGCCCCGTCCAGGCCTTCAAGGACTACAAGCATAATTAAATTTGATATATGTGGACAAAGATAGTGAAATTTGTCCATGCTGTGTATGGACAAAACATCTTTTGTTACCTTTGCCGAAGAGAAGGCCGCAGGACCGGACAATGTTTAAATATAAGATTAATTATGCATACAGACAGAGAAATATATATCATGGGCATCGTCAATATGACTGATGACTCATACTTTGCACAAAGCAGGTGCGGCAATGCCGGGGCTGCTGTAAGGCGTGCCGGGAAACTTATAGAGGAAGGAGCCTCCATAATTGATGTCGGGGCATGCTCCACACGTCCGGGATCTGCTGCAGTCGGGGCGGAAGAGGAATGGCGGCGTCTTGAGCCCGCTCTGGAGGCTATAAGAAATGCCTTTCCGGATGTCCGCATCTCTGTTGACACGTACTGGGCGGAGATCGTGGCCCGCACTTATGATCTCATCGGTGATTTTATTGTAAATGACATTTCATCCGGGGAAGATGATCCGGAGATGCTTGGGACTGTCGGTGGACTCGGACTGACGTATGTGGCTATGCACAAGAAGGGGACGCCGATGACTATGCAGTCGTTGTGCAGCTATGATGACGTGACACGTGAGGTTGCGCAATATTTTGATGATTTTGCTGCAAAGGCAGCTGCCGCTGGCATAAGGGACTGGATAATTGACCCGGGATTCGGATTTGCCAAGGACATCGGGCAGAACTATGAGCTTCTCGGAGGTCTCAGCTCTCTGAAATCAATGTGCGGCGGCCGGAGAGTCCTTGTAGGAGTATCGCGCAAGAGCATGATATACCGGTATTTCAACATCTCTCCGGAAGAAGCTTTGCCGGCCACTCAGGTGCTTCATTTCAAGGCTCTGCAGCTTGGAGCGGACATTCTTCGTGTACACGATGCCGCACAGGCGGTGCAGACCGTGCAGCTGTATCGCATGCTCGGCTGATTCCATGGGACATGACCGGCTGGACAGCCGCATTCTACGTATAATGGCTGTCTCGGAAACGGGGCAGCCATTATACGCAAAGTATTAAAAATAAGCCTGTTGCATTTTACCGGCAACAGGCTTTGCTTTAAAGTGTCTTCTTGATTTCGACAATGGTGTAGGCCTCGACTACGTCACCGACCTTGATGTCATTGTAGCCCTGGATATTGAGACCGCAGTCCAGTCCGGAAGCCACTTCCTTGACATCGTCCTTGAACCTCTTGAGAGATCCGAGCTCTCCTGTATAGACAACGATGCCGTCGCGTATCACGCGCACTTTTGCTGTCCTCTGGAGCTTGCCTTCGCGGACAATACATCCGGCAATCGTGCCGACCTTGGAAATCTTGAATGTCTCCATAACTTCTGCAGTCGCCGTAATCTCTTCTTTCTGCTCCGGCTCAAGCATACCCTCGATACCGCTCTTGAGTTCGTTGATGCAGTCGTAGATGACAGAGTAGAGACGGATTTCGATTTCCTCCTTTTCGGCCAGTTTGCGGGCACTTGTCATTGGACGTACCTGGAAGCCGATGATGATTGCATCAGATGCGGCAGCCAAAAGTATGTCTGACTCTGAAATTGCACCTACAGCCTTGTGGATTACATTTACGCGCACTTCCTCTGTCGAGAGCTTGATGATGGAGTCGGAAAGGGCCTCTACGGAACCGTCCACGTCTCCCTTTACAATAACATTCAACTCTTTGAAGTTGCCGATTGCAATCCTGCGTCCGATTTCCTCGAGCGTCATGTGCTTCTGGGTCTTGATGCCCTGGATTCTTATGAGCTGCTCCCTCTTGTTGGCAATTTCCTTTGCCTCTTTTTCATCTGCCATCACGTTGAATGTCTCGCCGGCAGTAGGGGCGCCGTTGAGTCCGAGCACTGAAACCGGAGTTGACGGTCCTGCCTCTTCCACCTTCTGGCCGCGCTCATTGAACATGGCCTTGACCTTTCCTGTGTAGCATCCGCTGAGCATCATGTCACCGACCCTCATTGTGCCGTTCTGAACAAGCACGGTGGCAAGATAGCCGCGTCCCTTGTCAAGGGATGACTCTATCACGGCTCCTGATGCCCTTCGGTTCGGATTGGCCTTGAGGTCAAGCATCTCAGCCTCCAGCAGGACTTTCTCAAGAAGGAGATCCACATTGATGCCCTTCTTGGCCGAGATTTCCTGGCACTGATATTTTCCTCCCCAGTCCTCGACAAGAATATTCATGTTGGAGAGCTGTTCCCTGATTTTCTCAGGATTTGCTCCCGGCTTGTCTATCTTGTTGATTGCGAATACCATAGGTACACCTGCCGCCTGGGCATGGTTGATGGCCTCGACAGTCTGTGGCATTATGGCGTCATCTGCCGCTATGATGATGATCGCAAGGTCTGTCATCTTGGCACCGCGGGCACGCATGGCTGTGAAGGCCTCATGTCCAGGGGTGTCAAGGAAAGTAATCCTCTGCCCGTCAGGAAGCACAACATTGTATGCTCCGATGTGCTGGGTGATTCCTCCGGCCTCACCGGCAATCACATTCGCTTTTCTGATATAGTCCAGAAGGGAGGTCTTACCGTGGTCAACATGTCCCATGACAGTGATGACCGGAGGTCTTGACTGAAGATCCTCTTCTGTATCCTCAGCCTCGCCCTGGGTGATGGCATCCGTTAGATTCGCCGTCACAAATTCCACTTCATATCCGAATTCCTCCGCAACAAGAACAAGGGTTTCCGCATCAAGCCTCTGGTTGATTGACACCATCATTCCGAGACTCATGCATGCTCCGATAACCTTGGTCACAGGAGTGTTGTTCATAAGAGTGGCAAGGTCGTTCACAGTCACGAATTCAGTAACCTTAAGCACTTTCTGCTCCATTTCCTGAAGCTCCATCTCCTCCTGCATCCTCTGTGAGGCAAGCTCTCTCTTTTCTTTTCTGTGCTTGGCTCCGAAATTGCCCTTCTTGCTTTCATTCATGCGGGCATACGTCTCCTTGATCTGCTTCTGGATTTCCTTCTGCATCTCTTCCTGCTCGGCTTCTGTCATGGCCGGCTTGAACTTGTCACCTCCTCTGTCGCGGCGGCTCTTCTTGTTCTTGCCTGCTCCCTGCTGAGCCTGTGCACCAGGTGCACCCGGACGCTGCTGTTTCTGTGCCTGTCCCTGAACCGGCTTTCCGTTCTTGTCCTTCTTTCCGGACTTGTTGTCTGCCTCCACCTTGGTCACATCAACCTTCTGGCTTCCCGGCTTGTCGATTCTTTCTCTCTTTTTCTTTTTCTTCTTCTTGCGGTCAAATTGTGAAAGGTCAATCTTGTCGACTACTTTCGGACCTGCAAGACGCTCAACTTCAACTTTGATTTCGCGAGGCTCAGACTTTTCCTTTGTCTCCGGCTTGCCGGGCTTTTCCTCTTTCTTCTGGACAGGCTCTTCCTTCTTTTCCGGCTGAACGGGCTTTTCCGCTGGGGTTGGGGCGGAAACCTGCTCCGCTGCCGGTTTCTGCTGAACCGGAGCCTCCTCTTTAACCTCGCTTTTCTTTTTCTCGAACTTTGAAAGGTCAATCTTGTCCACGACCTTAAGTCCTGTCTTCTCTTCTGTCGGCTGTGCGGCTGCAGGCCTTGATTCCGTCCTGGCTTCCTGCTTTGCCGGCATTTCAGCAGCCGGTGCTACAGGAGCGGCAGGCTTTTCCTCCTGCTTTTCCTCGACAGCCTTCGGCTCCTCTTTAGTAAGTTCCTCCTCCTGCTCATCTGCCTTGGCCTGTACTTTAGGGACTTCCGTCTCCAGTACATTGCTTTTGATGATAATCTCTTTCTCAGGAGCCTCTTCATCTTCCTGACCCGGTTTCTTCTTGGCCCCGAGCTCAATGATTTCCTTGAGCTTTATGGTAACTTTTTCCGAGTCTTTCTTAAGTTTCAGGTCTTCACCGAACTTGGCCTCTATTTCCGGAAGATATACATCCGATACCTTGGCATTCGGATTCATCTCCACATTGGCCCCTTTCTCATTGAGAAAATCAACGAGTCTCTGAAGTCCGATGCTGAATTGTTTTGTCAGTTTGCTTAGTCTGATTTCTGCCATATTTTACCCCTTAAATTTTAGTCTTATTCTTCCTCTTCTTCAAATTCCGCACGGAGTATGTCCATCACCTCCTCTACGGTTTCGTCTTCAAGGTCCGCCCTCTTGGCTACATCTGCTGCAGAAAGTGCAAGTACACTTCTTGCCGTGTCGCATCCGATGCTATGAAGCTTGGCTATGATCCAGTCCTCTATAACATCACTGAACTCGCTCAGCAGCACATCCTCTTCATCCTCGGCAGTGTCCTCCGAAGGCAGCTCCCTCCATACTTCGATTTCCTTTCCTACCAGCATGCTTGCAAGCCTGATGTTGCATCCGCCTTTTCCGATACCCTTCTTGACCTCGTCCGGAAGCATGAACACCTTGATCTTGTCCTCTTCTCCTCCAAGTACGATGGATGATATCTTTGCCGGATTGAGTGCCCTCTGGATGAGCAGCTGTGTATTTGAAGTCCACTGCAGGACATCAATGTTCTCGTTGCGCAGCTCCCTTACGATGCCGATTATACGTGAACCCTTTACACCGATACATGCTCCGATAGGGTCAATTCTCTCATCGTATGATTCCACGGCAACCTTGGCCCTCTCGCCCGGTACGCGTACAACCTTCTTGATGGTGATAAGGCCGTCGTAAATCTCAGGAACCTCCTGCTCGAACAGCTTCTCGAGGAACTCCGGAGTCACCCTTGACAGGACAATGTAAGGAGTGGTGTTGTTCTTCATCTCCACACTCTTGATGATTGCCCTTACAGTATCGTTCTTCTTAAAGTGCTCTCCAGGAATCTGCTCAGACTTCGGAAGCCTCAGCTCATTGCCGTCCTCGTCAAGTATAAGTGCTTCCTTTGCCCAGGTCTGGTATACTTCGCCGGTAAAGATCTCACCGATCTTGCCGACATATTTATTGTAAAGATTGGCTTTTTCGATGTCCATGATCCTTCCCTGGAGATTCTGCCTGATGTTGAGTATGCCCCTGCGTCCGAAATCCTTCAGCTCAATCTTCTTTGCGAACGTCTCGCCAAGCTCGTAGTCATCCTCCTCAAGATCTGAAATGGCAATCTGCGTGTTTGGATCCTCGACTTCCTCGACAACCTCCCTGTTCCAGTAAATCTCGCAGTCCCCCTTGTCAATGTTGATGATTATGTCAAAGTTGTCTGCTGAACCGTAGGTCTTGGTAATCTGAGTTCTGAACACATCTTCAAGCACACCCATCATTGTAGGCCTGTCGATGTTCTTCTGGTTCTTGAACTCTGTGAAAGCATCTTTAAGCTCTATCTTTTCCATTTTTTCATTTATTGTTTTTATATGTTATTCAAATTCGACAAAAGGCCGTACCGAATTGATGCAGTCCATTGCGTAGCGGTCCTCATGCTCTACGATTTCTTTCTTTTTCTTTCCTTCAACGGCCTCTTTGGCAGAATATCTGAGCGTGATGCCGTCTTCATCGGCTTCCGTGAGCACTGCCACCAGCTTCCTTCCTCCCTTGAACAGGACTTCCACCTTGCTTCCCCTTGCTTTCAGGAACTGCTTCAGTACCTTGAAAGGCTGATCAAGACCGGCGGAACTTACTGTGACGGAATAATCTTCCTCCGACCTGTCGAACTTGGCCTCGAATGCCCTGCTTATGGCAATGCAGTCCTCAAGCTCCACAGTGCCCTCTTCCGATTCCATGGTTATCTCCACATCATTTTCCTTGCTGACGGAAACTTCAACAATGTATAAACCGCGTGCAACGATTTCGCATGTCATTGCATCTATAATGTCTGATACGTTCATTCTGCTCGTTGTAATGCATAAAATAAGGGGGCTTGCTGCCCCCTGAATCATTCTCACGCTGCAAATGTACGAATAAAATCAGAATAACAAAAAAAAGTTGTACCTGAACCTGCAAAATAATGAAATTCAAGGCAAAAGAGATTGCCGACCTTCTTGGCGGCACTGTAGATGGAAATCCGGAGGCGACAGTGACGGCTTTTGCCCGCATAGAAAGCGGGAAGCCCGGGACGATATGTTTTTTCGCCAATCCCAAATATGAGCATTACGTTTATTCCTGCAAGGGCGACATCATAATAGTGAACAGGACATTTGAGCCGAAAGAAGCGGTTACCGCCACTCTCATAAGAGTTGATGACGCGTATGCTGCCGTCGCCTCGCTTCTTGACTATGTCACTGCAAAAAAACGCTCATACAGGCGTTACCGCGGACTTAGGTGCAGAGTGAGGATGTCCTCCAAGGTGGGACGGAAAGTATATGTCGGTGACTTCGCCTACATCGGCAGGAAAGCGTCGGTGGGTGACTATACAAAGATTTATGAACATGTATATATAGGTGACGGCGCCAAGGTAGGCTCAAACTGCATCATCTACCCGGGAGTCAGAATCTATCCGGGAATGGTAATCGGTGACAATGTGATAATCCATGCCAATGCTGTTGTCGGGTCGGACGGCTTCGGCTTTGCCCCACTTGAGGATGGCAGCTGGAAAAAAATTGAGCATACCGGAAATGTCGTGATAGAAGATGATGTGGAAATCGGGGCAAATGTCTGCATAGACAAGTCCCAGATGGGTTCTACTGTCATAAGTAAGGGAACCAAGATAGACAACCTTTGCCAGATTGCCCATAACGTTGAGATCGGATCATGCACGGTGATGGCCTCGCAGTCCGGAATCGCAGGCTCCACAAAGGTCGGGAAGAATTGCATAATCGCCGGACAGGTCGGAATCGCCGGGCACCTCAGCATTGCCGACAAGACTACAATCGGCGCCCAGTCAGGGGTGCTGGGCAATGTCAAGGAGAGCGGACAGGTGCTTATGGGCTCTCCGGCTTTCCCGCTGAAACAATATCTACGCAGCTATGCGGCTTTCAAAAAGGCGGGTAAATAGGAATATATCAAAATTATACCTATCTTTGCGGACTATTTCGGACCCGGGCCCTCAAAAGCGGCTCCATGACACAACAATAAAGAAGTAAAGAAGACAGATGCAGTTGCAGCAGACACTAAGGAAGAGCTATTCATTTGAAGGCAAAGGTCTACATACAGGCAAGGTGGCCAAAATGGCGATATGTCCTGCTCCGGTAGACACCGGAATACTTTTCATAAGAACAGATATCGGACCGGATGCGTCGGTGGAGGCATTGGCGGAGAATGTGTCCAATACAGCGAGGAGCACTACGATATCAAAGGGGGAGGCTTCCGTTTCCACTATAGAACACTTGCTTTCTGCATTGACTGGAATGGGAGTGGACAATGCAATCATAAGAATTGATAATGTGGAGGTCCCTATACTGGACGGAAGTGCCAAGCCATATATAGACGCCATCTGGAATGACGGATTCCAGGTGCAGGATGCCCCGAGGAAATATGTGACTCCTTCGGCTGCGGTGGAAATCGTAAATGAGGAAAAAGGTTCGGTCGTGCGCATCGAGCCGGCAGATGACTTTTCCTACGAAATAAAAATTGACTTCAATTCAAGGGTTCTCGGTGTGCAGAGCGCAAATTGGGACTCTTCTGTGGCATATACGGACGAAATCGGCATCTGCCGCACTTTCGTCTTTTTTCATGAACTGGAGTACCTGTTCAACAACAACCTTGTCAAGGGTGGTGACATAGACAATGCGATTGTCATAGTTGAGCATCCTGTGACTCCTGGTCAGGTTGACCGTCTGAGCCGTCTTTTTGATGTTCCTGCACTGGAAGTAAGGGACAACGGCTATCTGAACAACCTGCGCCTGCATTTTCCTGATGAGTGTGCAAGGCACAAGCTCCTTGACCTTATAGGTGACCTGCGGCTTGCAGGAGGCTTTCTCAAGGCTAAGGTCACAGCAGAAAGGGCCGGACACGGAATCAATACCGCAGCAGCAAAGAAATTGAGGGAAAACCTCGCAAACAAATAATTAAAATATCTTTTTATGGCTATCATTCATCCGCTTGCAACAGTACATCCTGGAGCAAAACTCGGGGAGAACGTAGAAGTTGGACCTTATGCATATATAGAGGAACACGTGGAAATCGGTGACGGAAGCCGCATTCTGCCTCATGCTACCATATTCAATTATGTCAGGATGGGCAAATGCTGCACCGTATTTCCGGGGGCCGTCATCGGTGCCATTCCGCAGGACCTCAAATTTGACGGCGAGGTGACGTATGTCGAAATCGGTGACCATGTCAATATCAGAGAATGCGCCACAATCAACCGCGGAACCAAGGCAAGCGGCAGGGGAGTGACAAAGATAGGAGACAATGTGCTTCTTATGTCATATACTCATGTGGCCCATGACTGTACTGTCGGGAACAATTGTATTCTGGTCAGCTACGTCGGAATTGCCGGTGAGACGGATGTGGATGACTGGGCAACACTCGGCGGCAGCACTGTGGCCCATCAGTTCTCAAAGATAGGCAAGCATGCCTTTGTCGGCGGAGGTTCGAAAATAAACAAGGATGTGCCGCCTTATGTGCTTTGCGGACGCGATCCTCTTTCGTATGCCGGCGTCAATATCGTCGGACTCCGCAGAAGGGGCTTCTCCTCAGACCAGATACGCAACATCAAGGATATGTATGACATAATCTACAACAACGGCACTAATGTCACAGATGCGTTGGCAAAGATTGAGTCAGGCTTCCCGCAGTCTGAGGAAAGGGACACAATCCTTGAATTCATCAGAAACTCCAAGAGGGGAATCATCAGGGGCATGGGCTCTGACGTAAAAGGCAACATAGACTGACGGTGACGCCCAAACTCCTGTCAACGGCTTACTTTCCTCCCGTATCATACTTTGCGGTTATGGCACAGGATATGGGCGGATTGTGTCCGTCGCGTGGCTCACACTCAATAGTGCCTTCTGTTGTTTATATTGAGACGTGCGAGAATTATTGCAAGCAGTCTTACCGCAACAGATGCCTTTTCTATGCTGCAGACGGAGTGCAGGCCTTGTCTTTTCCGATAGTGCACGAGTGCGGCACTCACAGGCATCCAGTGTCTGAAATCAAAATAGACTATTCTGTTCCGTGGGTTCTGAAGCATAAGCGTGCCATAGTTTCGGCATACCGTACTTCAGCCTATTTCGAATATTATCAGGACGAACTTTTTGCGATATTGGACAGCTGTCCGGAAAGACTGATTGACCTTAATATGGCAATCCTTGATTTTTTTATAAGCAAGACCGGACTGGAGGTAGACATCAGGTTTACACATGAATATTCTCCGGAGGGGCTTGTGCGCGACTGCGCCGGCAATATTATTGAGTGCGAAGATTTCAGAGAGTCCATACACCCCAAAAAAGAAAATACAGTTCTTGCTGACCTTGATCTTGAAAAGCCGTATTTTCAGGTGTTCTCCCAAAAATACGGCTTCAAGTCCGATCTTTCGATTATGGACCTTCTTTTTAATGAAGGCCCTGATTCTATTCTCTTTCTGAAAAATCTATAGTCAGAATCTCCAGCCTAAGGTGAGGAGAACCTTCCAGGATGATTTTATATTCAGAATTTCCGGAGTATAGCTGAGAACGGAACCGTTGCCGTCGAAAAGATAATCATCGTACGGCATTATGTATTCTCCTGTCCTTCCGCTTCCCGGAGTTGTTACAAAAGATGACACACATGCAATGTCTGCAAAGAAAGAATTCTTTGAACTGTACCCGAGGCCGAATGACGCTTTGTGTGTATATAGGCCAGGAAGTTCATTCCCGTTGTAGCTTTTTTTCTCGGCTGCGCTGCGCACTCCATATCCGGCCCTGACTGCGAGGGCATTGAAGAATTTTACCTCAGCTCCCAATCTGAACGTATGTGATATTCCGTATCTTTTTCTGATGTCTTCATTTATGTCATTGAAGTAATCCCTTGAACTGTCGAACATTGAACTCTTGAATTTCATGGTTCTGTAGTCGCACAATTCATAGTCAGCACTGATTACAGCCATTTTCATAATTGTCCATGCCAGACCGAAATTGGCACTGTACGGTGCCCTGAACGAGTAAGAGTCCTCTCCGTCAGGACTGCTTGCATACGCATCATAGCTGCTGGATGTATAATTGGTCTCTCCATAATGGTTCCAGCCTTCCTTAATTTTCATTACCGTAGGAGTGGAAACGGCTGCACCTATCCGAAGACCTGCCCCTGGAGTCACAATCAATCCGAACTTCGCGAAATACCCTGAGCTGCTTGCGTCATAATTATATCTGTACTTCATATCTTTGAAGTACAGCTTTTCTCCGTTGTCAAGCTCTATCTCAAAATCCGAAGGGTCAATGGCCTCTTCTTTGAAATATTCAGTCAGATTGTACTGCATTGTGGTCAGTCCGGCATTGACGCCAAAATACAGGAAGTCAGAGATGTTGGCTCCTAAATTGAGCAGATATTCATATTTGCTTCCCCTTGTTCTGCGTCCGAACGTCTGGTCAAGCGGACCCGCAAGAGCTATTTCAAGCTTGTCCCCGTTCTGGTAGATGCCTTCGCTCGCACCTGCAAACATGTTGTCAGAACCTCCGAAAGTGGAAATCATACCGCTTTGGTAGCCCACTACGTCCTTCCACGGATAAATGTCGTATGCCTTGTCAAGGTTCAGTTCGCTGCCGAGGTATCCGTTGGCAGTGGCAGATGCCGCCATTGCACCCATGAATGATGTGGTACTGTTCCTTCCGTTGGCATAAGTGTCTTCGTTCCAGCTGTTTGTGCAATTGGCAATGAAGCCTATGGTCACATTCTTGAGACCTGTCTTCCTGTGAGTGTTTATGTTGAATGTGAATCCTATGTTGGGAAGGCGGAATACGGATGATGTGTTCCGCATTCTTCTGTCGAAGTAAGGCAGGCTGCCGTCCTGATAAGGCGAGACCCCGATGGTCTCACTCGTAGAGATGCTGACTGCAGGAGTGAGTGTAACCTGCGAATATTTTGCAACTGCGCTACCCGCAGGATTTATTCCGATTGAACCGAGGTCGCCTCCCAATGCTGTAAAGGCATTGCCCATTGCTGCCGTCCTTGCTGTCCCCATGTAGTCGCTCTCACTGAAAAGCAGGGCATCGTTTGCCGTCTGGGCATAGCTGCATACAGAAGCCAGGGCCAATGCAGCAGATAATGCTATTTTTCTCATAATAGTTATAATTCTTCGTTTTTCTTGTTACCTTCTTCCTCCTGAGGAACCTGAACTTCTGCTGTAGCCTCCGGACGAGCCTCCTCTGCTGACAGATGACGAGCTGCCGCTGTAGCCGGACCTGCCTGCGCCGGATGAGGTAGACCTGTTGTAGCTTGAAGATGAGCTGCTTCTGTCATGGCTTTGGTATCCTGAGGCTGAGTTGCTGCGGTCGTAGCCGGAGCTTGTCGTGCTTCTGCTGTAGACGGTTCTTCCGGCTGCAGCAGATACGTGGCTGCTTGCTGCCGACTGTGCCGTTGGCCTGCGGTAGTTGGCTGACGGACTTGATGTCTGGGCCGGGCGAGCCTGCTGTACCTTACTTGATACGGTGCGCACTGCAGATGTGCTTACGGATGCGGCCGGACGGCTTGTCTGGACGGCAGTCACCCTGCTTATATTCCTGGACGGTGCAGCTGATACTTTTCCAGCTGAAACCCTTCCTGACGAAACCCTCCCAGCGGTACCGGACGAGGCTGCGCTGCTGCCTGCACGGTTCCCCTGTACAGATGCCGCCCTTCCGACTCTTCCGGTGCTCCCGATGCCTCCACGTGAGGATACGCTGCTTGTGAATACCCTGTCTGAGCCTGTCCTGTTGCGCGGACCATGCCACTTGTTTTCCTTGACTACAACAATGCCTCCAGGGATGTGCGGCCCCCATCCTCCATACCATCCGCAATAGTGATGGTGATGCCAGTAAGGGTCATGCCAGCCCCAATAGCCTCCGTACCACGGATCATACCAGCCGTATGAATACCATGGGTCATACCATCCGGCATGGTGCCACGGACTGTACCATCCGGCATACCATGGGTCGTATCTTCCCCAATATCCTGGGTAAGTCCATGGACCGCGATACAGCCAGCCTGTATCCCATGCACCGTACATGCCCCAAGGGTCGATATTGTTGCGCCAGTCGTACGGATTGTCCGCCAATGTAACGGAAGTGCCTCCGTTCTCTTTGTCATATCGTATTGTGGCAGACATGTTCTGCGGAATCATTATGGTGTCTTTCCTGTCACCGAAAAGATATATTTCAGATTCCTTGGTCTTTGCCACAAGCGCATCTGTCCCTGTCTGCAGGTCTGCTTTTGCTGCCTTGGTCATGAAGCCTGGGCTGCTGTCATATATTCCGTCCTGAAATCTTTGTCCGTCTCCTGACGATGTATATTTCGCAGCCGTGCCGCATGAGGAAAGCACTGAAATTGCCGCAATGAGCAATGCATAGACTTTTTTCATATATGTTCCTCCTTTTTTAATGGAAACCGTCCTTATGAACGGATTCCGGTGTGCAATTCTGAATGACGGTACAATTTTGTCCCAAAGTACAAATATAGCAAAAAGCCGAGAGCAAACATCAAGCTTGCTTGTGAGTTTGCCGAGGCGCAGGCGTATATATGTCCGTCAGGGCAAATATACGAAAAACTGAGAACAGAACGTCAAACTTGCCTGTAAGTTCTGTGTCAGACACAAGCGTATATATTGTCCGTCAGGGCAAATATAATAAACAATTCAGGATATCAATGCCCATGCCGCAATATATTGTCCCTCCACTTACCTACAATATATAAAAATATGATTTATTGTATTGATTGTCAGCATTTTATGTCTCGGGGGGGGGGTAAAATTATGTAGAAAAATTTTGTTTTTTAATAATCATCATATTAATTTTGCGCCTCATTTTTCAAATATACAGTGCATCGGAAAATTATTTATATCGTTTTCTGGTAAGTTTTTATTGTCCCGAGACTTCGCTATAGCTTGGCAGAGAACGGATTATATATGAAAAATATGAGAATGTGTGTAAAAATCAAGGCGGTTCTGTTTTCGTTTATTCTGCTTTCAGCGGCGGAAACAGGGCTTTACGCCCAGAAAGTTGCTGTCAAGACCAATCTGGTGTATGATGCGGCGGCAACTGTAAATGCCGGAGTGGAGTTCGGACTGGCTCCGAGATGGACTCTTGACATATCCGGCAACTATAACGGATGGACTCTGTCCGGTGACCGCAAATGGAAGCATTGGCTTGTGCAGCCGGAGGCGCGCTGGTGGTTCTGCGACAAGTTTGCAGGCCATTTTATCGGAGTACATGCCCTCGGAGGACAGTGCAATGTGGGAAACCTGAAGAATAATGTAAAGTTTCTCGGAACTGATTTCTCCAAGTTGTCCGACAGAAGGTATCAGGGATGGTTTGCCGGTGCTGGCGTAGCATACGGCCATGCCTGGATTCTTGGAAAACACTGGAACCTGGAAGCGGAAATCGGAGCCGGATGGATACATACCCGCTATGACGTATATCCTTGCACTGTCTGCGGAACAAAGCTTTCAAGCGGCTCCCACAATTATTTCGGGCCTACCAAGGCTGCAATTAATCTTGTATTCGTATTCTAACAGGCATGGACATGAAAAATATAGTCTCTATTGCAGCATTGGTGCTGCTTCTTGTACATAATGCATCTGCCCAGGAGGTTCAGGAAGTTATGGGAGGAAATGTTTCCGTCTCAGGCCTTGATGTGGCCCGCACGGATGACAACTTGTTCATATCAATGGATATCGATGTCTCGCGTCTGAGCCTGCGCACTGACAGGGAAGTCATCCTGACCCCTGTTCTTGTCAATGGCAGCGACAGCCTGGTACTGACCCCTGTAATGGTGGCCGGGCGCAACAGATATTTCCATCATCTGCGTAACGGAGCTGTGCCGGAGGGTGCAGAACTTTTCCGCGGAGGGAATGCCGGTGTACTTGAGTACAGGAAGATTGTGCCTTATGAGGCGTGGATGGGGGATTCCAGGCTTATGCTGGATTCCAGGACATGCGGATGCTGCAGCGCCACGGTTTCCGAAGGCAGCGGCTTCCTTGCAGATGTGGCTCTTGAGCCGAAGGTATATGTACCGTCTTTTGTATATCTCCCTCCTGAAGGTGAGGCCGTGAAGATAAGGGTAGAGAAAGGCTCCGCATATATTGATTTCCCTGTAAACAGAACTGAAATATATGAGACCTACAGGGGCAATGCTTCAGAATTGCAGAAGATACGCTCTACGATAGATATTGTCCGCAATGACCCGGACACCCGCATAACTTCTGTCTCAATAAAAGGCTACGCTTCTCCGGAAGGACCTTGGGACAACAATGTGCGCCTTGCAAAGGGACGTACTGCCACTCTTAAGGAGTATGTGCGCAACTATTATCACTTTGCGGACTCATTGCTGAATACTTCCTATGAGCCTGAGGATTGGGACGGGCTTGAACGTTTTGTCGCAACTTCAGGGCTTGCCGGCAGGGACGGCATTCTGGAAATCATAAACGGCAATCTTGCCCCTGATGCCAAGGAATGGAAAATAAAAACTTCATGGCCTGAGGATTATGCATTCCTGTTGCGTGAAGTTTATCCGGGCCTGCGTCATTCCGATTATGCCGTGGAGTATGAAGTGCGTACTTATACCGATGTTGCTGAAATCCGGCAGATACTCAGCACAAGACCGCAGAAGCTGAGTCTTCAGGAGATGTATCTGGCGGCCCAGGACATGGAGCCGGGCAGTGCAGAGTATAACGAGGTGTTTGAAATAGCCGTGCGCATGTTTCCGGATGATGAAACCGCAAATCTGAATGCCGCCAATACTGCAATGGCGCGCGGTGACATGGAGAATGCCGGACGTTATCTGGCAAAGGCCGGCAATGCTCCGGAGGCTGTCTATGCCCGTGGAATCTTTGCAGCTCTTTCCGGTGACTATGATTCTGCCGGGAAATTGTTTGAAGATGCGGCCGGAATGGGAATCTCCCAGGCTGAAGAGGCCCTTGCGTCGCTTAGTGAATTGAAAAAGTAATTGTATACCAGAGTAAAAAATAAAAAGAAAATGAAAAATTGGAGTAAATTTTTGATTGGCGCCTGTGTTGTGGCGCTGTCTGCCTCATGCAGCGAAAAGGTGCTGGACGGCGGAAAGACAGGTCCGGATAATGTGAATCCGAAAGATGCAGTTTATATGAATGTTGCCGTACAGCTTCCTGTAGGCCCCGGTACTCGTAGCGTTACCAATCCGGGCGGCGGCAGCAACAGTGGTACGGAGATAGGAAAGGATTACGAGAATGTCGTAAAATCCATTCTGCTTGTGCTTGCTGACAACAATAATAAATTCATTGCTTACGGTGAGCATACGGAGAACATCAACGAAGTGGCCAACGGCAAAGTTTCCACTGTGCACAGTATTACAAAATCCACTCTGAAAGAATATTATGGCGATGACAACAGCCTTACTGAAGCAGAGCGCGGAATAAAGGTGTTTGTTTTCTGCAATCCTACGGCCGAATTGAAAGAGCATATTGAAACAGTGAGCAAGGGAACGGATACAGAAAAGGCTGACTGGTACAATGTGGCATGCAAGATAAACGAGACTCCGGACGGCAAGTCTGACAATGCGGCCATCTGGGGCGGCAATGACCATAAGGCTGGATTCCTGATGTCTGTAGCTGATCTTTCGAAAGCAGGAAAGAAGCTTCCTGCAACTTTCGCCGAGTGGGACAGCTATACTTCAATTGACAAGGCGTTCAATTTGTCAGGCATCAACAATGCATATACCGACAAAGAGATAAACAACGGCGGGGCAATTCCTGTGGAGCGTGCCGTTGCCCGTTTTGATTTCCGTGACGGAAGCCCGAAAGACAACACTTATGATGTGGTGACGAATAAGGAAGGGCATCTTCTCGTGCAGATTCAGCTTCAGAAGATGGCTCTTGTGAATATGAGCAAGGAATTCTATTATCTGCGCAGGGTATCTCCTACAGGTAATGATGATGACAATGTGCTCTGCGGAACCGAGACTTCTGACAATTATGTGATGGACACCGACGCTGCCGAAAAGAGGGACGATACCATAATAAACAACAAGGCCTATGCTGATCATTTCAATTTCTGTCTAGGACATGTTGACGGTGATAAATGGACCATTGATGCGGCGGCACGTGACCAGTGGTATACTTCCAAAGTGTCTGATGTCCTTGGCGGAGAGGAAGACAATGATGAAGGATGGAAGCCTGTTGCGTCTTCAGGCTATCATATCTGGCGCTATGTCACTGAAAATACTATTCCGTCTGCCACTATGCAGAAGAACGGCATATCTACCGGAGTCGTGTTCAAAGGAAAGATGATTGCTGCAGACGGTGCTTCCGGCTCGTTGGCAGATGCTCTCAAGACAGCTACCGGCGATCCTGGGGATGCCATCCTGTATTCTTATTCCAACAATATCTATGTGACATGGAAAGAGGTCCGTGCCATTGCAATTGAAGAGGGAGCCGGCAGCGAGCTTTACCAGGATGTATTCGGAAAGGGCATTAATGTCACTCCTGTAGCAGAAAAACCTGCAGAAGGTGAAACTGCCGCTGTAGAGGCTGTCTATAGTGATGATCCAAGCAGCCCTGACTATCTGTGGAACGTTTGGCATAACGAAAACAATCATGCTGCAGGACATGAGTCTCTGGCTGCATTCAAGAAAGCTGCGACATCGGCTAAGTTCACGCTCTATGAGTCAAGCCGCGATGCTGAATACGGGGCCGGCTACTATTGCTACTATTTCTATTGGAACCGCCATAATGACAATGGCAACAGCGGTGTCATGAGTCCTATGGAGTTTGCCGTTGTGCGCAACAATGTCTACAAACTTGCCGTCACTAACATAAGCAGGCTCGGACATCCTCGCATTTCCGACAATAACCCTGATCCTGTGGACCCAGACGATCCGGATGAGAAGGGAGATGTGTACCTGACTGTTTCCGTGGAGGTACTTCCTTGGACAGTTCGCGTGAACAATATAGAATTCTAAAGATTTGGAAATGCGAAGCGGAAAACGGCATATAATTTCAACATTTGCAGGTGCGGTCTTGTGTGCCGCATCTGCAGGTGTTGCCTTTTCGTCCTGCGAACGCATCTATGATGATCTTGACCCATGTCCTCACGGAGTGTCGCTGCGGTTTGTCTATGACTATAATATGGAATATGCCAATGCGTTTCCGTCAAATGTGGATTGCCTTACGCTCTACATTTATGACGGTGACGGCAATTATGTGGACACGGAGACCGTTACAGGCGCGCAGCTTCAGGACGAAAACTGGCGGATGACGCTGGACCTCGAGAAAGGGAATTATCATTTTATTGCCTATGGGGGACTTGCCTGCGGACAGGAGACTTTTTCTGTGCTCCGCGAGCCTGATGCCTCAAGCACGGATACGGAACTGAGGGTTGAGCTGGACAAGACCCGTCTTTCTGCCCAGGAGGCGGGCGACAGGCGTCTGCATGATATGTTCTGGGGTGAGCTGTCTTTGGCTACGGCTGACCTTTATAGTGAAGGGACAGTCAAGATGATGAAGAACACAAACAATATAAGGATTGTGCTTCAGCAGCTTAACGGCGAGCCTGTCAGGGTTGATGATTTCGAATTTGCGATAACGGATGACAATACTCTTTTCGGACATGACAACGATTTGATTCCCAATGGAATGGTTACGTATGCTCCATGGGCTTCCGGTGAGGCAGTTGCCGGAATGTCCGGAGACGGGGAGCCTGTCGTTGTGGCATTTTCGGAGTTCTCGGTTTCGCGCCTGATGAAAAAGAATTCTCCAAGGCTGACCATCAGACTGAAGAAGGACGGACGTGAAGTCGTGGATATTCCGCTGAATGACTATCTTCTTCTCCTGAAGAGCGAGCTGTATGCCAAGATGCCTGCCCAGGAGTTTCTCGACAGGGAGAGCGTATGGTCCATGGTATTCTTCCTCGGAAGCGACATGAGCTGGATCAGGACTCATATCAAGATTAATGACTGGACAGTGAGAATCAATAATGCGGAGATGTAAAATGGGACGTTTGGTTTCATCTGTCATATTGTGCCTAATGTCTATGCCGGCATTTTTCGCTTGCGGCTCTGTCGCGGAGTTTGAGGTGGCAGGCGGAGAGGAGACTGAATATGTCAATCTGGACATAAGCGTTGCAATGTCCGATGTGTCCGGCGCGCCCACAAGGGCAGGGGAGGAAGATGCAGCGAATGACAATGAAAAAATGCAGAGTCTTCGTATTGTCATTGTACGCGGGGACATGACAGTCGAGGCTAACAGGCGCATTAATCTGAAGGCTGTACTGAATCATGAGGACGAAACATTCAAGGTTGCGGCAAATGAGAGGAAGACCATATATCTCTTTGTGAACGAGGATGCGGAGTTCGTGTCTGAAACGGACAATCTAAGGCGCAAGGTCGTGGATTATGACCTGGGAGGAATAGCTGTGGGACAGCCGTTCCCGGCATCTGACATAGAGAACCTGAAAGTAAGCCTTGCCAGCAGGTCCGAACAGGTGGCCGGCCCTCTGCCCATGAGCGGGAAACACTATGTGGATGTGCCTGGCCAGGACCACTCCTGCCGTCTTTTTGTGACAAGGGCTGCGGTGAAGTTCTCTTTCCACATAACCAATAACAGCACTGAGGAAATCAGTCTTGGAGGAGTTACCATAAGCAAGATGGCACGTGAGGAATGGTATGTTCCGCATGCCGTATATGACGCGGACGGTAACGTTGTCGAATATGAAGTGCCGCCTCTCGAAGGAGACAACGGACAGTACATTTTCAGGAATGATTTTGCGCCGTCAATACCGGTCACTGTCGGTGGCACGGTGGACTTGAGGCCTATTTATTTGCTGGAAGGCAAATACAAGGATGATTATTCGATGTCGCTTTTCGTAGGAGGCACAGAAAGGCATGCTGCCCTGTTTGATAATCTTCCGGACCTTCCGCGCAACACTCATGTGGTTGTGAATGTGACGATAAAAAAGGATGCGCGCATTGTATGGGAAGTCGACGTGGTCCCTTATGATGTCGTGGATCTCTTCCCGGGATTCGGAAAATAATGAAGAATTGAAGTTTTGTAGGAGAAATGAACCATAGAATCATATATGTTTTGTTTGCATGCCTTGCTTTGTCCGGACTGTCCGCCTGCATAGAGGAGCCTATGTTTGAGGATATGCCTCTGGGCGAGGGAGAGAGCACGGTGTCTTTCGGAGCTGTGTTCCGTCCTATGGAAGAGACGATGCTCGGAAAGACCCGCAGTGTCGGGGGCGATGAAATCAGGGACATAAATGATATGTCTGTCGTGATGTATAGGGAGGACGGCTCCCTTGCATCCTATTATTATTTTGATGAAGACATGCTCACTATAACGGATGAGCCTCGTCCCGGCCATGAAGAGAGCGTGACCAAGAACGTTTCATTCCAGTGTAAGGTCCCTTACGGAAGATACCGTATTTATGCCATTGCGAATATGGGCAATCTTACCGAAGATGACCGTCTCCTGACAGAAGACGGATTCAGGGCTTTGCCGCTTGAGTGGAACAATAAGAATATTACGGACAATAATCAGATGTCCGGTTATTTCAGTGATTCCAAGTCCACAGCCTATGCCTCGGGCGAAGTTCCGCTTCTGACCATAGGCAAGTCAGACATTAGCCTTCATGCCTGGATAAGGCGTGCTGCCTCGAAGGTTACTGTCGCTTTCAAAGCGGACAGCTTGTATGACAACATATATGTTTATATCCAGTCAGCCCAGATAAAGGATATCCCGCTCGGCTGCAAGCTGGTTGATGAGAATGTCCCTGTTTCCGCGGAAGAGCTTCTTCACGAGGGGGATACTATACAGTTCGGCCGGGGCGATGATTATCATGCATGGCCTGCGCTTTCATGCGGACGCGGTGCAAACAGATACGGAAACCATGACCATGATGCCCCTTCGCTGTTTTTTTATGAAAATATGCAGGGGATTCACCCGAACAAGCATATATACCAGAATTTTAAGAGCAAGGACAATGTCCCTTATGGTACGTACGTCGAAGTGAAGGGATATTATATCAACAAGTCATCCGCCAACCCTTCGTATGGTGCAATCACATACCGGTGCATGCTCGGAAAGAACATGAAGGACGATTTCAATGCCGAGAGGAATACGCACTATAAGCTTACCCTTGAATTTAAGAGGAATGCCAATGATGTTGACTGGCATATTGAGTATGACTATGAGCCGGCTCCGCCTGAGATTATGGTTCCGAGCCCGATTTATATATCGTATCTGGCCAATCAGAGCGTTGATATTCCTGTCACCATATACTATGACAAAAATATTACATCGGTCAAGTCCGTGACTGCGGAAATCATACGTAATGACTGGGGATTCGAGGGACATAAATATGATTATACCAACAAGGAACTGACCAACGGATTTCTTTCTCTGGAACTGATGAACACGAATGCTTTGACGGACAGAGTAAAACAATATGCCCCGAAAAAGACCTATACTGAGTTCGATGAGGTTACTGATGAAAAGTATACGATAAGGGTTCCGGTTTATACAAGGCCCATGGATATGGGCAGCAGCTTCTCCGGAAACAATTATTTTGTCGGGCGAAGGCGTTATGCCACTGTACGGCTGACAGTTACGCTTGATGACGAAAGTGTGGCCGTAAAGCCTTTTGACGTGGAGATAATCCAGTCCCGGCGTCTGGTGAATCCTAAGGGCGTGTGGCGTAAATGGGATTCGGAAAAGCCATTCCGCATTACATTGAAGAATTCTGATTCTGATCCTACCGTGGCTACGGTCTTTGAGCCTCTTCCTTCTGACGGCCCGTGGACTGCTTCGATTGTGAAAGGCGCCGATTGGGTGCGGATCAAAGATACCGAAAGCCAGACTTGGGGAACAGAAGATGTGACTGGAGGCACAGGCTCTAAGATAGAGTTTGACTACAAGCCGGCCTCCAAGTGTTCGAGTGAGAACGAAAGCCGCTTCGGACTGATTGAGATAAAATTCCATAACAATACCTGTACGCACATGGTGCTGGTGAGCCAGGGGACTGCTCCTGTCGAGCTTGACGGCAGGAAATGGCACATGACCAATCTTGAATTTGGGGACAAAGATGTTGACAATCCTCTTTTGGAAGGGTCTATGTTTGCGTTCGGCAATCAGAATGAAGCGATTATGTCATCAAATAACATTAAGGAAGGGTATGGGTTTGATATACCTTGTGTAAATAAGCAGTTTGATGTCTATATAAGTTCTCAAAAGAGCATCAAGAAACTTGCAGATATAGCCGCAAACAAAAACAGAGGATTTGTGTATGGAGAAGGGGCTGCCAGCAGAGTTGCCAATGCTGATGATTGGGCCACGCTTGTCGCAGATAAATATCGCCGTTATTACGGCATACTATACGGAGACGAGTGTGAAGAGACGCTAAGTTCCAATATCGTGACCAATACATACACGAATGAAGGAGACGAGAAAGGTATGAGAGGATGCTTCGTTTGTGATACCCTGACAGGCAAACACCTGTTCTTTCCTATCGGGAATACCGGTTATGGCCGCAGAAAATATGAAGACAAGTATTTTGCTTATAAGGATGACGGGAAGTATGGTGATCTGCGTAAAACGGAATATGGAGTGTTGAAATATTCTGACAGAGCTGAGGAAATGCCTCAAGTAAGGGCCGAGATGGTGCCTAATTATTATAGTTTGTATAATGAGCCTGGAGCTATTTATTGGTATGAGCAAGGGGTGAAGTATGTGTCTCAGGAGGGGACCGAAAATTGGCACTATGGCTTTGATGTCAATTATTTTAGTTTGGGCTTTGAGGAATTTACGACGGAAAATGTTTTTAACAATGGCTGGCGTTCCGATTTCTGTTTCGTCCGCAGGATAGACAACTGACGCTTGTAATATAAAGGGGGCAAAGCCGCACCATATCGAATATTGATGCCCGCTTCCAGAAGATTGACCTAATCTGTGGAAGCGGGCATTTTTTGCATTCGGCAGGGCACTATTTCAGAATTATGCTTGAAAGCTTGAGAAAGCTGGCTGGCTGAATGAATGTCGTTCCGTCGGTTCCTTTGCATATAAGGTCAAGCTTCGTAAGTTTTCCGTTCTGGAAATTATAGCAGAAATTTGTCGGATTTTTCACAAAATCAAGACAAAGTGCCGTATGCTGATTATGTGGGATATGCGTGATTGGAATTTTTGCCGGAAATTCATACCTTTGCGGATTGTTCGGGTCAGTATGCGGCTTGGTGCCCTTTTGTCCGGACAATCCGCTTTGTTTAATCTATAATGTATTGATATAATGGCAAAAGAAGTTACAAAAAGGTCTGATGACTATTCTAAGTGGTATGACAATCTTGTCGTAAAGGCAGACCTTGCGGAGCGCTCCGCAGTTAGGGGATGCATGGTCATAAAGCCATACGGCTATGCTATCTGGGAAAAAATGCAGCAGGTTCTTGACAAAATGTTCAAGGATACCGGACATGTCAACGCATATTTCCCTCTTTTTATCCCGAAGTCTTTCCTTAGCAGGGAGGCTGAGCATGTGGAAGGATTTGCCAAGGAGTGCGCCGTTGTGACTCACCACAGGCTTATGGCCAACCCTGACGGTTCTGGTGTGGTTGTCGATCCTTCCGCAAGGCTTGAGGAGGAACTTGTCGTGAGGCCGACTTCCGAAACCATTATCTGGAATACATACAAAAACTGGGTGACATCATGGAGGGATCTCCCGATAATGTGCAACCAGTGGGCGAATGTGGTTCGCTGGGAGATGCGTACCCGCCTTTTCCTCCGCACCGCAGAATTCCTCTGGCAGGAGGGACACACTGCACATTCAACAGAGCAGGAGGCTGTGGCAGAGGCTACCAAGATGGTCGGGGTCTATGCTGACTTTGCGCGAAACTGGATGGCTCTTCCGGTGGTCGTAGGGCATAAGAGTCCTAATGAGAGATTTGCCGGTGCGCTTGACACCATGACAATAGAAGCACTCATGCAGGACGGAAAGGCTCTTCAGGCAGGTACATCCCACTTCCTTGGCCAGAATTTTGCCAAGGCCTTCGACGTGATGTTCACGAACAAGGAAGGAAAGCAGGAATATGTCTGGGCAACTTCATGGGGAGTGTCGACCCGTCTTATGGGAGCGCTCATCATGGCTCATGGTGACGACAACGGTCTTGTGCTGCCTCCGAAGCTTGCGCCGATCCAGGTTGTGATGGTCCCTATTGTCGGAAAGGATGAGGATGGCAACAGGGCAATCTTTGAAAAGATGGATGAGCTGAAGAAGGAACTTGAGGCGCACGGGCACAGCGTGAAGATTGATGACCGTGACACTCTGCGTCCGGGATTCAAGTTTGCGGAATGGGAACTTAAGGGAGTTCCGGTACGTCTTGCCATCGGTGCCCGCGACCTTGCCAACGGAACGGTAGAAGTGGCCCGACGTGACACAGGAGAGAAGATAACGGCTTCTGTTGACGGACTCGGCAAGAGGATTGAGGACCTGCTGGATGAGATTCAGGCAAACATTTATGAGAGGGCGCTGAAATTCCGTGATTCGAGCATCCGAAAGGTTGACACCTGGGAGGAGTTCAAGGAAGAAATCACAAAGGGAGGATTTCTGCTTTGCCATTGGGACGGAACCCCTGAGACTGAGGAGAAAATCAAGGAGGAGACCAAGGCCACAATACGCTGCATACCTATGGACAGTGCAGTCTGCGAGGAAGAAGGCGCATGCATATATACCGGTAAGCCGTCGCACCGCAGGGTTTTGTTCGCAATCTCCTATTAGAATGAATTTATAATTGACAGTATGATGAAACGGATATTTCTGATTTCTGTTGCGTTTCTGGCAGCATTGGTGCCTTCTTTTGCACAGGATGTACAGCAGGCTGCAGCAGAGGCGGCTGAGGCTATAACAACGGCTCCGGCTGCGGAGGCCAAGATCGTTAAACCGAAATATTGGGACAATTCCCTCAAGACACAGATAAATGTCGGACAGACTTCGCTTACCAACTGGGCTGCCGGCGGTGACAACACGGTGTCGCTCCAGGGCTTCATTGATGCCAATGCAAACTATAAGAAGAATGAGCTTTTCTGGAACAACAGGCTTCAGCTTGACTATGGCTTCCTGTATGCTTCCTCCAAGCCGATTCTTCAGAAGAATGCAGACCGCATATACCTTGAGAGCAAATTCGGATACAAGACCGAGAAGATGAAGAATCTGTATTTCTCGGCTAACTACGACTTCAAGTCACAGTTTTCAAACGGTTATGAATACAAGACGCCGGGAGTGGACAATATAGAGGAAATGGCCCGAAAGGACCAGATACAGGCATGGAAGGATGCCCGTGTTCTGAAGTCAGGCTTCCTTGCCCCTGCATATACCAATCTCGCCCTCGGTATCGACTATACCCCCACCAAGTGGCTTACCGTGAACTTCGCGCCTGTCACCGGAGGTTTCGTGATTGTCCGTGATACGCTTCTGAGACAGAGCTACAGCATGGCTCCTAAGAAGGGTGTGACAGAAGTCAAAGGCGGAGCTGATCTCCGTAATTACCGCTTCGAGCTCGGTGCCCAGCTGAAACTTGACGTTAAGGTAAATGTGAACGACAACTTCTCATACTCTTCACAGGTGGTGCTTTTCTCAAACTATCTTGACCATCCTGAGAATCTGCGCGTAAACTGGGACAACCGCTTTGACTGGAAGATTGCCAAGTATTTCTCGTTTACGCTCACAACCAATCTCATCTACGATGACAAGATCATGATCAAGTCGGACAAGGATATAGATAAGTTCCCTGACGGAAGGCAGAGGGTACAGTTCAAGGAGACGCTTGCATTCGGTTTCACATATACGATTGTAAGCAAAAAGAATTGATGATGATTCAGGCTCGTTTTGATTAAATAATGGATAATCACAGCGGCCGGGCCGACATGAATGTCAGGTCGGCCCTTTCGGAAGATGAAGGCGGAGGAGTGCTTCTTGCCGTAAGCGGAGGAATTGATTCAATGTGCATGGCTGATTTGTTCTGGAGAACACGCCGCAGCGGCTCTTTTGCCATTGCCCACTGCAATTTCAGCCTAAGGGGAAGTGAAAGTGACGGAGACGAAAAGCTGGTGCATGACTGGGCGGCTGAGAGGGGAATTGTATTTCACCGCCATACTTTTGATACGGAAGGATATGCCCGGGAGCATGGCATAAGCATCGAAATGGCTGCCCGCGATCTCCGGTATGCCTGGTTTGCCGGGATTTGCCTTGAGTACGGCTACCGTGCCGTTGCGGTGGCCCATAATGCAAATGACAACGCGGAAACTCTGATGCTCAATCTGGTGCGCGGTACGGGACTTCGTGGAGCCTCCGGCATGTCCATGGTGTCGTCTGTGCCCTGTGCCGGAGCCGGCATGCTGCCTCTTCTGCGCCCTTTGCTCAAATTTACGCGTAAGCAGATAGAAGGGCATGTCTTCGCCCACAAGGTGCCTTACCGTAATGACAGTACGAACGCCATGTCCGAATATAAGAGAAACAGTATCAGAAATGAGGTCTTTCCGCTACTGGAGCGGCTTAACCCTTCTTTCGTGAGGACATTCAACAGGGAAATGGATTATTTTTCGGAGGCATCGGGAATTGTTTCGGACTGGTGCGGGGCTGCTGCCGCCTCCGTGGTTGCGGAACGTGACGGAGGAGCTGTGTCAATAGATATAAATGCACTTGTGTCGCATAAGCATTGGAGATACCTTCTGTATCATATTCTGGAACCTTACGGCTTCAATTCAGCGGCTGTGGCGTCATTGGAAGATTTGATTTCGTCCGGAAGGACTGTGTCCGGGAAGCGTTTCTCGTCGTTGTCGTATATGCTTCATACGGGCAGGGGAGTCCTTGACATATATCCGTTGCCGGACACGGGCATGCATGCTTATGCCGGAAATCATGCCGCAGGCTGTGCTTCTTCTGAAATCGTTGTGGAAGGCCCGGGCATATATGAATTCAATGGAGTGTCATTCTCTGTCGAGGAATTTGCCCGTCCGCATGATTTTGTGCTGAAGCAGCCTTACGGGACACTTGTGATGGATTCCGGTGTGATGACTTTCCCGTTTTTGTGCCGGAAGTGGATGCATGGTGACTGGATGATTCCGATGGGAATGCGCGGCAGGAAGAAATTGAGCGATTTTTTTGCAGACTGCAAGCTGGATGCTGCAGCCAAGGAAAGTGCCGTCGTGCTTGCCGGCAATTCCGGTGACATGAAGAAAAAGCAACATGTCGCCGGCGTTCTCGGAATGAGGGCCGACGACATGTATAAAGTTACTCCTTCCACGGAAAGAATAATCCGTATAAGGCTTATCTGATGTCTATTTCGTAAGGTATCCTTGCATATACCTTGCCTTTGCTCTGTGCTCCGGAATCCTTGAGCACCTTTACTATGGACTCAAATGGGGTTCCGGCAGCAATGGACTGGCCTCCGGTAAGTGTCTCAAGAATCATTTCAACGGTTGTGAGCGGCTTAGGGTATTCTGCAACCTGCACCTCTTCCGGACCGGAAACTCCTTCTATTGACAATGCCGCATATCTGATTGCGTCTTCGATTGTGCCTATGCTGTCCACAAGCCCGATTCCTATGGCTTCGGCTCCTGCCCATACGCGTCCCTGTGCAATTGAATCAACGGCTGCGACGCTCATGTTCCTGCCTTCCGACACGATTTCTGTAAACTTGCCGTAGATCTTCTCTACTGAAGCCTGAAGGTAGGCAGTTTCTTTTCTGTCAAGGGGGCGCATGCCTGTATACATGTCTGAGTGGCTGTTTGAGCTTACCGGAGTGACATTGATATGAAGTTTGTCATTTATTGTGCCGCTGAAGTCCGGTATCATGCTGAATACGCCTATCGAACCGGTAAGGGTGGTGGCATTGGAGAAGATATAATCGCTGCATGCAGATATCCAGTATCCGCCCGATGCCGCATAGTTGCCGTATGATGCGATGACAGGTACGCTCTCCCTGAGAAGGTCAAGCTCTGCCTTGATTTTTTCTGATGCAAGGACACTTCCTCCAGGAGAGTTGACGCGCAGCACCACGGCCTTTACGTCCTTGTCCTTTCTTACGTCAGCTATTATCTGCGCGAACCTGTCACCGGCCACCTGCTGTTTTTCTGCTCCGTCCACAATCTCTCCGTCTGCATAGATGACTGCCACTTTTGAGGTGGCCTTAAGGTTTATATTGTCTTTGAGGACTGCATAGTCCTGGAGGGAAATGCCTTTTACATCTTCAAATTTGTCCACGACAAAGAGGTCTGCGAGCTTCTGCTGGAGCTGCTCTCTTGTAAGAAGTTCGTCTACAAGTCCCTTTTCCAGGAAATCCTCAGGGAAATTAAGCTCAAGATTGTCAAGCATTGAATTGAGGGCTTCAACAGTAATGCCCCTTGATTCTGCCATCTCTTCTGCCCAGCTGTTCCATACTGAACCTATCATGGCTCTGTTCTGTTCCATGTTTTCTTTGCTGGCAGAGTTCCTGATGTACATTTCTCCGGCTGACTTGTATTTCCCGTGGCGTATCAGCTGCATGTTTATTCCGAGTTTGTCAAGGGCATCCTTAAGGAAAATCAGCTGGGAGGACAGGCCTGAGAACATGTTGAGGCCTCCGTCATGTGGAGTCATGTAAATTTTGTCCGAAACAGATGCAAGATAGTAGCTTCCGTTGCCAGGATTTTCGGTATATGAAACTATTGCCTTGCCGCTTGAACGGAAATTCTTGAGTGCAGTCCTGAATTCTTCAAAATGTGCTATTCCTCCTGCGGCCTTGTCCGGTTTCATGTATATGAATTTTATGGCAGGGTCGGCCGCCGCAGCATTGATGGCCTTTATTGCACTGTATATGCCGAGCGGAGTGACTGTGACGTTTCCCTGAAGCAATGACATCGGATCTGCTTCCTGTGTCTGTTCGGCAAGCATGATTGTAGACATGTCTATCTTCAGCACGCCTTCGCGCGGCATTACCGGCTGACTGGTGCCGAGGGCTGCCATGGCCCCTATCATTCCGAACATCATGAATAAGGACACAATTCCGAAAATGAAAAGCCCCGCAAGTGTAGCGAGGGTCATCTTGATGAAATCTTTCATAAAAATATTGTTATAGTGATTGTTTCTGTTTTTCGCCTTCCTGCACCGGTGCGAACTGCAGGTGGATAGGATAAACATACAAAAATATGAAAAAATAAAATATATTGGTACTGTCGGGACTTCTTATTGCATATTAGATGGTTCTTTCTGAACCTCCCCTGCGTCACACTGTTTGATTTTATGTGGGATTTCTGTTATATTTGCAGGTTGTAATGAAAAATATAGTCAAGAAATATTGTTCCGTTTTGCTTGTCCTGTGGTACTGCGTCAGTGTCATAGGCTTTGATGTGCATACGTGCAACGGCAGCGGACGCAGTTTTCTTGCCAACTTCATCAGCGGCATGAGCTGCAGCGAAATACATCCGGGACATGTCTGCGGGATTTTGCATTATGAGCCTTGCGGACATTCCGGCTGCTGCTCACATGGCTCAGGCTCTTCCGGCTGCTGCCATGGTGAATCATCCGCCACGGATGACTGTGCTGACGGGATTTTGGCATGTGTTTCACCAGACTGCTGCTCAGACCATTATCAGGTGCTGTCCCTTACCGGAGTTCACCAGGAGGATTCCCACAGACATTATGATGAGTGCCATTGCGGCCATTGCCCATGTCTTGGGGAGTTCAGCGGCATTCCATTCAGTGTGAAGCCGTCCATGACGGCATATCTTAATTTTTCCGGCTCTGTTTCCTTTGTGCCGGCCCATCCCGAAACCTTGTCTTGCTTCGGGGTGTGGCGCATTTGATCTGTTTTTTTTGATCTCGGCCTGCTTCATTGGCAGGACCCTTTTGAAGATTGTCTGAGCTGTGTCCCTTCCGGGTATCGTGGGACAGCGGCATATCTTCTGTAATGGAAATCAGACAGTTTTAATTATGTTTATTCAAAAAAAACAAAATGAAAAAGACACTTATATTTATATTGGGAGCATTATGCTCATTTTCCGCATTTGCCCAAGTAAAGGGGAATGACGGACAGATAATTGATACCACGGACATTTATGGAGAGCGTGCCGACAGCCTTGATGCTGCTGTCTTTGTGTCACGCCAGGCCGGAAACTATCTTTCAAAAGGAAAAGAAATCCGTACCGAGGTGATTTCCGCCGCAGGATTGTGCAAGATGGCCTGCTGTAACCTTGCGGAAAGCTTTGAGAATTCCGCGAGCGTGACTGTAGGTTATTCCGATGCGGTCACGGGGGCACGCCAGATCCGCCTGCTCGGACTTTCCGGAGTGTATACGCAGATGCTTGACGAGACCAGGCCTGTAATGCGCGGGCTTTCGGCTCCGTTCGGCCTTTCGTATGTGCCTGGCCAATGGCTTGAAAGCATACAGATAGCAAAAGGCTCCTCATCGGTCATCAACGGAGTCGAGTGCATGACCGGACAGATAAACATGGAGCACCGCAAGCCTACCGATGAAAAGCCGCTGTTTCTGAATGCCGCCGTAATGAGCGATACGAAGATGGACTTCAACATCGCTTCTTCCCTGCAGATGGGATACAAATGGAGCACTGTGATTCTCGGTCACGTGTCAGGCAACATCGCTTCGCACGACATGAACCATGACGGTTTCCTCGATGACCCTAAGATGCTCCAGTTCAATCTTTCCAACCGCTGGCTCTACCAGGCCGACAACGGGGTGCAGGTGCGTTTCGGCGTACGGGCACTTCAGGACAAACGTCTCGGAGGACAGGTTCTGACAGATGAGAACGGCAGGAAGGTGCTCTATGACAAGAATTCTTTCAGCATGATGCCGTCAGCAGGCAAGACTGATCCTTGGGGGTCGGACATATTGAACCGTTCAATCAACGGATACCTTAAGGTTGGTGTACCTCTCAATGAGTCCAATTCGCAGAACATAGCTTTGATAGCCGACTATAGCTATCAGGACATGGATTCTTATTTCGGGGCTACAAAGTATCTTGCAGGGCAGCACTCTGCCTATGCGAACCTGCTGTACCAGAACGAGATAAATGAGTCGCACAAATTCACGGTAGGGCTTAACGGCACTTTTGACCGATATGACGAGGATTTTCTCCGCAGGCTCTGGACACCTGAAGCAGTGAAGGTTACCGAGACTGCAAAAAAAAGCATTTCCAATCTGGCCAATGCCGGGGTGTTCGGTGAATATACTTTCCATGCCGGAGACAAATTTTCTGCAATTGCCGGGCTTCGCGGAGACTGGTTCATACATGACGGATTCAAAGTGTCTCCGCGTGTCACTCTCAAATATATGCCTATAGACGAAATTGTCATCAGGGCCAACGGCGGTCGCGGACTGAGATATTCTACTCCTCTCGTGGACAATATCGGAGTCTTTTCTACCGGAAAGTTTTTTAACGGAATATATGACAGGCATATTCTTGAGGATGCATGGACTTTCGGTGGGAACCTTACTTATTACATGCCTTTCGGCGCTTCCTCGAACACTTACCTGAGCTTTGACTATTTCCGTACCCAGTTCGCCCAGCAGATGGTCGTTGATTATGAGCAGTTTGTGAACGAAATATCTTTCTATGCCCTTGACGGAAAACGCTCATTTACAGATAACTATCAGCTTGATTTTTCTGTAGATCCGATAGAGCGCTTTAATATTACAGCCACTTTCAGGTATACCAATGCAAAGATAGATCTTGCCGGACGAGGCCTTGTCGAGAAGCCTATGACAAGCCGTTTCAAGGGAGTCCTCAATCTTCAGTATGCGACGAACCTGAATAAATGGATTTTTGACTTCACCGCTTCGCTGAACGGTTCATGCAGGGTGTATAATTTTATGGAAGACCTTAAGGATGCTGACGGAAATCTGCTCTACAAGAACGGAAGGACACCTGTGTACCCGCTTCTCTATGCTCAGGTTACACGCCGCTTCAAGGGATGGGATGTATACGTCGGTGCTGAAAACCTTACCAACTTCAGGCAGAAAGATGTTGTGCTCGGCAAGGGAAGCAACGGCCTTGTGGATCCTCGCATGCCTTCATTCGACGCCAGCTGCATCTGGGGCCCTCTCATGGGAATAAAGGCCCATATCGGCTTTCGATTCACTTTGTGGAAGAAAGCCTGATGCCTGCCTTTTGAAATCAGATTGAAACAAAACAAAATTACATAATTATGAAACTTGCAAAAACAATCATCATTGCCGCGGCCTCACTCATGGCATTTGCAGCTGTGCCTGCAACGGCAAACTCATCGGTAACATCTGAAATGTCTGTCCTTACAGACAAGAAACCTGCAAAGAAGGCGAAGGCCGAAATACGTGACGTTCATTTCCATGTACACCTGCACTGCGCAAACTGTGTCAAGAAAGTACAGGAGAACATCGCTTTTGAGAAAGGCGTCAAGGACCTCAAGGTTTCTCTTGAAGACCAGGCTGTTGACATAAAATATGATGCATCAAAAACTTCTGAGGAAGCATTGAAGTCTGCCATAGAGGCACTGGGCTATCCTGTGTCAGAGCACGGCGGAGCAGGGCATGAGCATGGTCATCATCATGAATAGGCAGCAGCCCGGCGGCATGGCCGCATGAAAATTCAATGTAGAGGTGCAACGGTGTCGGGACAGTCCGGCACCGTTCTGCGTTTAAGGTGACGGACCCAAAAGGGGAACTGAAAATTCAAACGGTTTATTGGACATCTTCTGAATATTATATTGTATCTTTGCAGTTCTTGTGCAATTAATTTAGAGACAAGGAAATGTATAGAATCATCAAAAAAGAAATGCTGACGCCGCTGGTCTGCAAGATGGAAGTTGAGGCTGCGCGTCTGGCTGCCGCTGCACTTCCCGGGCAGTTCCTTATAGTGCGCGCGACAGAGAACGGAGAACGTATCCCGTTGACAATCAGCGATTATGATAAGGCTGCGGGCACTGTCACCATTGTGACCCAACAGATTGGTGCCTCAACGAAGGAAATCTGTGCAATGGAGGAGGGGGATGCTTTTGCAGATGTCGTAGGACCTCTCGGTGTCCCTTCGGACTTTACGGAAATGTCTGAGGAAGAACTTGCAGGCAGGAGATATATTTTTATTGCCGGCGGAGTCGGTACTGCACCTGTATATCCTCAGGTAAAGTGGCTGCATGAGAGAGGAGTGGCTGTAGACGTCATTGTCGGTGCCAAGACAGCTGATCTTGTGATTTTCAAGAAAGAAATGGAGTCAGTCTGTGACAATCTTTATATCTGTACGGATGACGGCTCGGAGGGTTTTAAGGGGCTTGTCACTGCAATGCTTGAGAAGCTTGTCCTGGAAGAAGGCAGGCAGTACACTCAGGCTGTTGCAATAGGGCCTATGATTATGATGAAATTCGCTGTCCTTACTGCCAAGAAATTGGAACTTCCTATAATTGTGAGTCTTAACACTCTTATGGTCGACGGTACCGGCATGTGCGGTGCCTGCCGCGTGACTGTTGCCGGAAAGACACGTTTTGCGTGTGTGGAAGGTCCTGAGTTTGACGGATATGAAGTGGATTTTGATGAGGCCATGCGCCGTCAGGGCATGTACAGGACGCATGAGCAGGAAGCAGACCATAAATGTAAAATAGGGAGGGGCAAATAATGGCAAACAAGATAGCAAGGGTTCCCGCCAGGGAGCAGGAGCCAAAGGTGCGTGCGGCCAACTTTGAAGAGGTCTGCTACGGATATAATGAGAGTGAGGCTGTTCTGGAGGCCTCACGTTGCCTGAATTGCCGGAATCCGCGCTGTGTCGGGGCTTGTCCTGTCAGTGTTAAGATACCGGGATTCATTGCGCGTGTCGCTGCCGGGGATTTTGCCGGTGCTGCATCTGTGATTGCTGAGGATTCATCTTTGCCTGCTGTGTGCGGAAGAGTCTGTCCGCAGGAGACGCAGTGTGAGGGCAGCTGTATACTCGGTGTCAAAGGAGAGCCTGTGGCTATAGGCAAGCTGGAGCGTTTTGTTGCTGACTGGACACGTGAGAACGGCGGTGCGGCTCCGGCTAAGGCCGAGCCTAACGGGCATAAGGTGGCAATTGTGGGCAGCGGTCCTGCAGGACTTGCCTGTGCGAGTGACTTGGCTAAGTTGGGCTATGAAGTGACTGTATTTGAGGCGCTTCACCGTCCCGGAGGAGTTCTGGAGTATGGAATTCCTGAGTTCCGTCTTCCGAAGGACAAGGTAGTCGCAGCAGAAATAGACCAGGTGAAGGCTCTCGGAGTCAAAATAGAGACTAATGTTGTTGTCGGAAGGACTGTTACAATTGATTCTCTTCTGGATGATGAAGGGTTTGAGGCAGTCTTCGTAGGCTCGGGTGCAGGTCTTCCGAAATTCATGGGAATACCGGGAGAAAATCTCAACGGAGTCTTTTCTGCAAATGAATTCCTGACAAGAAACAATCTGATGAAGGCATACAGGGAGGATTATATGACTCCGATACATGCCGGAGACAAGGTTGTTGTTGTCGGAGGCGGAAATGTGGCCATGGATGCTGCGCGTACTGCGTTGAGGCTTGGGGCCGATACGACGATTGTCTACAGGCGCACCGAGAAGGAGCTTCCTGCCCGTCTCGAGGAAGTGCATCACGCAAAGGAAGAGGGAATTGATTTTGCAATGCTGACCAATCCTGTTGAGGTCCTCGGTGATGAGAAAGGATGGGTGCGTGCAGTCAGGTGCATCAGGATGGAGTTGGGTGAGCCGGACGAAAGCGGACGCCGCAGCCCTGTGCCAGTGCCCGGGTCTGAGTTCGAGATAGAGGCAGATACGGTCATAATGTCGTTGGGTACATCCCCGAACCCTCTTATTGCAAGAACCACCAAAGGTCTTGAGACAAATCGCAGAGGATGCATTATGGCAGATGAGTCCGGAGTTACTGCCCGCCGTGGCATTTTTGCCGGGGGAGATGCAGTGACAGGTGCGGCAACCGTAATTCTGGCCATGGGAGCCGGACGAAAGGCGGCATCGGCCATTCATGAATATATAAGCGGAAAAAACCGTGAGCAATAAAATACTGAACATCAGTTCTTTACGAGAAATCGCTGCCCCAAAAACGGGGCAGCGATTTCTCGTATTGGGCTGATAGTCAGGCGTATATGTACCACGAAAAATGCGTCCAAGGTTACGGTTTGCGTTTTTCTCCGGAAAGCTTGAACCGGCCTGAAGTAAAGACAGGAATGATGGCCATGACATAGCCGATTGCAGCGATTGCAAGCGATGTGAGCAGGATATCAGAGCCGGAGAGTATCACGGGATATGCCTGGATGACGAAATGCCCGGGCATCTTGATGAAGCCGAAATGCTGCTGCATAAGAGAGAAGGCGATACCTGCGGCAAGTCCTGCAGCAAGACCTGAGAGGGATATCAGCCAGCCTTCAAGCACAAATATCCGCTTTATGAGCCAGTCCGGAGCTCCGAGGCTGCTCAGTGTCGCGATGTCTTCTGATTTTTCGATTATAAGCATAGACAGGCTTACGAAGATATTGAATGCTATGATTATTATGACAAAAATCAGAATCATGTATATGGCAGCTTTTTCGTATTTCATCATTTTATACAGAGTGCTGTTCTGCATGAATCTGTCCCTGACTGAGTAATACGGTCCGAGTCTGGCGCTTATCTCTTTGCAGAGACGCCTGACCTCATCGTTTCCGTATCCGTCGCGCAGCCGTATTTCTACAGCTGACACTTCGTCTTCATATTCCAGAAGTTCGCGCATCTGCTCTATCGGAAGTATTATAAGTTCCTTGTCCACATCGGTGTTCACTGAGAATATGCCGGAAGGCCATACCTTGACTGATTCTATCGATGAGGCAGGATTTGACATTGATATCCGGCGTGTGCGCGAGGGAAAGTAGATGTTTATCGGGGAAACAAAATGTGGATTGATGCTCATTTCGTGGGCAAGACCTGCTCCTACGCATGCCAGTGGAACGTCTCCCCTGTGAAACTTGAATGAGCCGTTCACGATATGCTCCCTTATCGGGGATTCCTCCTCATATATCCAGTCCACGCCTTTTGCCTTTGCAATTCCCTGCTTTCCGTCATAGCTTATGAACACATCCTCCTGAAGTGTACAGCACATGTTCAGGACGGATTCCTGGGCATATATCCAGTCGTATGCCTCCCCTTCGGGGATGAAAGTCTTGCCGGCGGCCGGTACAATCATAATATCGGGCTCGACATTGCCCATCATGGATCTGATGAGCGAGTCGAACCCGTTGTATACTGAAAGTATTATTATCAGAGCTGCTGTGCCTATGGCCATGCCTACGGCGCTTATCGCAGATATTGTATTGATCACATTATGTGATTTCTTTGCGAAAAGATAACGGCATGCGATGAAAGGCGCGAGTCTCATTTTTTCAGAAGTTCCTCGATATGTTCCACGTAGTCAAGCGAACTGTCAAGGTAGAACACAATCTCAGGGACAATGCGGAGCTGCTTTGCCACTTTGTTGCCGAGTTCTCCGCGGAGAGCCTTGATATTTTCCTGTATTATGGACATTACGGCACTTGCCTTTTCTGACGGAAATACACTTACATAAATCTTGGCTACGGAGAGGTCCGGACTCACTTTGACTCCGCTGACTGACACCAAGGCTCCGGCAAAGGCCGCCATCCCCTTGCTACGGATGATTTCGGCTATATGCTTCTGAAGTTCTTTTGCCACTTTCAGCTGTCTGGTGCTTTCTGCGTGCTTGTCCATTATTTCTGTATTTTGATGATGAAGTAGTTCTTTTTGCCTTTCTGTGCGAGAATATACTTTCCGTTGATGAAGAAGCTGCTGTCAATCATGGCCCCGATGTCGGATATCTTCTCCTTGTTGATGCTTACTCCTCCGGCCTGGATCATCTTGCGGCATTCTCCTTTTGACGGGAACACCTTGGACTCGCCCGCGAGCAGGTCTATGACTCCTGCCGGGAATCTGTCCTCCGGAACCTCGAATGTAGGAACTCCATCGAATACGGCAAGGAATGTTTTCTCATCAAGATGCTTCAGGGCTTCTGACGTTGAGTTTCCGAAGAGCACTCCGGAAGCCTCGACGGCTTTTTCGTATTCGGTCACGCCATGCACCATTACAGTGACTTCTTTTGCAAGCAGCTTCTGCAGGCTTCTTTCGTGAGGCGCATTCTGATGCTGTGCAATTGCGGATTCTATCTCGTCTTTCCCGAGCATGGTGAATATTCTGATGTATTTTTCCGCATCACTGTCTGACACATTGAGCCAGAACTGATAGAACTGGTAAGGTGATGTCCTTTCCGGATCAAGCCATATATTGCCTTTTTCTGTCTTTCCGAATTTGCCGCCGTCTGCCTTGGTAATCAGAGGACAGGTAAGTGCGTATGCCTCTTTGCCCAGGATTCGTCTTATCAGCTCAGAACCGGTGGTGATGTTGCCCCACTGGTCGGCACCTCCCATCTGCAGGGTACATCCCTTGTGTTCATACAGATACAGAAAGTCATATCCCTGGAGAAGCTGGTAAGTGAACTCTGTGAATGACATGCCTTCACGTGACTCCGAAGAAAGACGCTTCTTTACGGAATCTTTCGACATCATGTAATTGACAGTGATGTGTTTTCCGATGTCGCGTGTAAATTCAAGGAATGAGTATCCCTTCATCCAGTCGTAGTTGTTGACCAGTTCGGCGCGGTTCGGAGAGTCTGACCCGAAGTCAAGGAATTTGGACAGCTGTGCCTTTATGCAGGCAACATTGTGGTTAAGCGTCTGTTCGTCAAGCAGATTGCGCTCCTGGGACTTCATTGACGGGTCGCCTATCATTCCGGTTGCACCTCCCACAAGAGCGATCGGCTTATGCCCGCAGTTCTGGAAGTGCTTGAGTATCATGATGCTTACCATGTGTCCGATATGAAGCGAGTCTGCCGTAGGGTCTATACCGACGTAGGCTGCTGTGGGACCTTCCATGAGTTTGTCCTCAGTGCCTGGCATGATGTCCTGTATCATGCCTCTCCATTTAAGCTCCTCTACAAAATTTTTCATATTGTCAAAAAAAAAATTATTGATTATAAAAATGTGAGGCTTCGGCCTCTTTGTGCGCTGCCGGCTCTCACAATGAAAACCATTCGGTACTGCATATTGGCAAAATGTGTCAATGGTCTTCAAATCCGGTTGCAGGTTGCCAAATTTGCATTGCAGCAATGCGGTGCATGATGTGTGGCATGCACCGGAATCCGCAAAGGTATGCAAATGTTGGAAATAAACCAATATTTTGCCGCTGGTTCGGCTTCAGTCCTGTGAAATCATTTGTTTGTCCTGCAATTGTTTAATGCCGGAAGGAAAACACATTGCCGGACCGGCGTCAACGGCTTTTAGTGCGCAAATTCAAAGCGAATGTCTCTCGGTATTCCCGCCCCGTTCACTTTGGCGATGTCTTCGGCAAGTTCATCCGTTACACGTGCATGCTCAGATGAGTATTGTGCCGCAAATCCTGCATTTCCAGTGGCCTGCACAGTCAGTATAAGCTCTGCCCATGAGTCAACAGCCTCGAGGGCTTTGCTGAAGTCTATGTGCATTGTTCCGTCCTCGTTTCTTGTGAAGGCACCGTTTTCCTGCATGAAATTATAGCACATCATATTGGCTTTTCCGTGCGATGATGCCGAGCCGAAGCGTACAGAGCGTACCAGGCCTGCGATGAACGTGGTTAGCGCATCTTCCTTTGTTATACCCTCTATTTCTCCCATTTCAATTAGCTTGCACACCATGAAAAGTCCGAGGATGTCAGCCTTGGCCTCTTCCCATGTCGTTTTCTCTGCGCCCATTGCATCGTCTACGCTTCCGAGTCCGTTTACGGTCTGCTTGACTCCAAGTCCGTGTGCAACCTCATGGAAGGTTACGTTCCAGAAGAATGCGTCTGGACTCAAATGTGCCCTCTGCTGCCGGTCAATGAGGATTTCTCCCGCAGGCAGCAGGATTTTATCGAATTTTGCCATCATGCTGTTGTACAGCTGGAGTCTTCTGGCACCTTTTGCTGCATGCACGCGCTCATCGTTCGGAAGGTTGATTGCAATGGTCTTGCTGCCTGAGTTGCAGTCTCCTGCATAGAATATGGCATCGTATACATTCAGGTCCGAAGAGGTTCCCGGGACAAAGGTCTTGTATTCAGGAGGACACGGAAGCATTGTCTGGAGCGTAGGGAGCATTGAGACATATTTTGCAAGGTTGGCACTCTTCTCCTCGTCTTTGAGAAGTATGAAGCATTCGTATGATGCCTTTGCCTCGTTCAGCTTGTCGTCATAGTTTTCTATAGGTCCGATGACGATGTCCATGTTGCAGTCTTTCATGTCCATCCATGCCATGTCGCTGGCAAGGTAGTCGTCTGTCCGGAATGCCTTTACCCGTTCTGTGAGATATGTCCTGAGACCGCTGTTGTCTGTAAGCGAAGCGGCTTCTTCAAGCAGGGCGCATACTTTGTCAAGGTCTTCTTTATATTCATCCCTGTACCAGACGCACTTAAGGTTTCCGTTTTCATCGCGCCTAAGGACTGTATAAAGGCTGTTTTTGTCCGGATCTCCGAATTCTGCAAATTCCTGTGCGCTCATGTCTTCCGGATAATAGCGGCAGCCGAGCGGTTTCACGCCATATCCTTCTATGAATGGCTTGTTGTCGTCAAGACGGTCCCATGGACCGTAATTGATCATTGCGTATTCTCTTGCATCCGGATCGCAGACAGCTTCCATTTCCGCTTTGTCTCCGAAAGTCTGCTTCCAGAAAAGTCCGTCCATTATTTCACCAGCCTGACGGAACAGTGATACAATCTTCTTGTCATTGTCCGAAAGGGTCTCATAAAGAGGGGAGTCCAGTGTCACGGGTGCATAGCTGGCCACTTTCTCTCCGATGGCACTGTCCCGCCCGCCGCATGATACGGCTGCTGTCACTACTGCTGCAGCAAGTATGATTTTTTTCATTTTAAATGATTTTTTAACTGTTTGAATTTGCCTGCGATTCTCAAGACATGCATCTTGGGCAAAAATTGAGGGTGGTCTGTGCGGCCACCCTCTTTGTATCACGTCAATCGCGAATCTGCAAATCTTAGAATGAAGTTGCAATTCCGATGAAGTCTTCTGCCTTGAGGGCTGCTCCTCCGATGAGGCCGCCGTCTATGTCAGGGCATGCAAAAAGTTCTTTTGCATTTGAAGGCTTGCATGAGCCGCCGTAAAGAATGGAAATCTCCTGTGCAAGGTCACCGAATTTCTCGGCAAGCACTTTGCGGATTTCAGCATGAATTTCCTGTGCCTGCTCAGCTGTTGCAGTTTTGCCTGTTCCGATTGCCCATACCGGCTCGTAGGCAACGATTACATTTGCCATCTGCTCAGGAGTGAGGGTGAAAAGCACATCCTTTACCTGCTCTGTAACAACCTCGAAGTGACGTCCGGCCTCACGCTCCTCAAGCTTCTCTCCGATGCAGAAGATAGGTGAAAGTCCTTTTTCAAGTGCGAGCTTTACCTTCTCCACGAGCTTTGCAGATGTCTCTCCGTAGTACTCCCTTCTCTCTGAGTGGCCGAGGATTACATAGCTGCATCCTGTGCCTGCAATCATGTCAACTGCAACCTCTCCGGTATATGCTCCCTTTGTGTGGTCTGCGCAGTTCTGTGCTGAAAGTCCTATTGAAGTGCCTTTTACAACTTCTGCAACAGGATAAAGGTGAGTGAATGGAGGTGCGATGATGAGCTTTACTTCTGCCGGAACTTCTGCAGCTTTTGCAGCTACTGCCTTTGCGAGCTCAACGCCCTCTGCAACTGTGGTGTTCATCTTCCAGTTGCCTGCTACGATGTGTTTTCTCATGTCTTTAATATTTTATAAATGTATTTTTTTATTCCAGTCCGGGTTCCTCATTGGAAACATCCCGCAAATTTACGAGAAAGTTCCGATTCCACAGCCATAAAAACGCTATAATAGCAGTATGACAGCA
>CAMWUW010000007.1 GCA_947177525.1 uncultured Bacteroidales bacterium
GTCTGGGGGTGTCTGGAAGTCCGGGTGTTGTCTGGATCCGGTGTTGTCCGGTGTGTATTGGTGTTGCCTGGAAGAATTATCGTGGTGCATAACTCCTTGACTCTCAGCTGTATCCTGATAATCGCTGCTGCAAAAACGGGGCAGCGATTTCCGGGAATCGATTGGTTTACAGCGGATTGTGAATCACGGGTTTGTCCACTCCTGAAAAAAGTTTACCACAAAACGTGAACCATTATGCAATCCAGAATCTATCGTGCGGCGCAGCGTGTCCAGGTAAAAATGACCGCCGGTGCTCCGGAAATTAAATCCCGTGCACCGGCGGTACTCTTTCTGCCGATTGCGGATTTTGGTCCGCGGCAACATGGTTCAGGTTTTGTCTACGAATCTTATTGTCACCTTGCGGCTGACAGTCTGGCCGCCGGTATTGTATTTTCAACTATTAGCAATTCATTGCTCCGCAGCAGTTTATGACCTGTCCGCTGACATAAGAAGAAAGATCGCTTGCAAGGAAAAGGGCAACATTTGCCACATCCTCCGGTGTGCCTCCGCGGCGCATAGGTATTGTTTTCTCCCACTCCTCGCGCACTTTTTCAGGAAGAGCGCTTGTCATGTCTGTCATTATGAATCCCGGTGCAATGCAGTTGGCCCGTATTCCGCGCGGTCCCATTTCCTTGGCGATTGATTTTGCAAGTCCGATGAGTCCGGCCTTCGATGCAGAATAATTGCACTGACCGGCATTTCCTGAGACGCCTACGACTGAAGACATGTTTATGATGCTTCCCTTTCTCTGCTTTGCCATTGCAGGTATGCATGCATGGGTGAAATTGAATGCAGACTTCAGGTTTGTCGAAATGACATCATCCCACTGTTTTTCCTCCATCCTCATCATAAGCCCGTCTTTTGTTATGCCTGCATTGTTCACCAAAATGTCAATGTGGCCGAACTCTTTTATTACTTCACCTGCCACTTCGTGGGCCTGATTGAAGTCTCCGGCATCCGATGCATAGCCCTTTGCCTTTACTCCGAGAGCTTCAAGCTCGGCAGTGAGACTTTGTGCAGCTTCATGCTGCGATCTGTATGTGAATGCTACATCAGCACCTTCTGCTGCATATTTAAGCGCGATGGCCCGTCCTATTCCTCTTGTCGCTCCGGTAACTAAAGCGACTTTTCCTGTTAGAAGTCCCATATAAATCATTTAAAATTTCCGCAAAAATATTGATATGGCCATTAACCTCAAAAAATATTGGCGCGCAATTGGTCAAAATATGGCCATTGTGGCAAAAAACGGTCTTTTGTGGTCAAAAATAGCTATCTTTGTGCTTGTGCACGTACATGCGCCATGGCTCCGGCATGCATTAAAATGAATTCGGTGCCGCTTCCGGTAGGCCGCTATGTTGTACCTGCAATAATCAAGAATATTAATTAAAAGTATAATTTTTATGGCAAGCGAAATCAGGAATCCTGAACTTTGGCAGGACGGTAGACTTAAGATAGAGTGGGTAAGGCATCATATGCCGCTTCTGAACTCTTTAGAAGAGGAATTCGGCAGAAGCAAGCCTTTCGACGGACTGAAAGTGGCCCTGTCCGTCCATTTGGAGGCCAAGACTGCATATCTGTGTGAGGTTCTTGCTGCCGGAGGTGCGCAGATGTTTGTGACGGGAAGCAATCCGCTGTCTACGCAGGATGATGTTGCTGCTGCCCTTGTCAAGGCCGGACTTAATGTTTTTGCATGGTATGGCGCTACTCCGGAGGAATATGAACGTCACATTAGGAAGGTTCTTGAAGTCGGTCCTGACATAATAATAGATGACGGAGGAGATCTCGTCAATCTTATGCATACAGAATTCAAGGAGTTGATTCCTAATGTTATAGGGGGCTGTGAGGAGACAACGACCGGTATATTGCGCCTTGTGACCCTCAACCGTGCCGGTGAACTGAAATTTCCGATGATGCTTGTAAACAATGCTGACAGCAAGCATTTGTTCGACAACCGTTATGGTACCGGACAGTCTGTATGGGACGGAATAAACCGTACAACAAATCTTATTGTCGCAGGGAAAAGCGTAGTTGTGGCCGGCTATGGCTGGTGCGGAAAAGGTGTGGCGATGAGGGCGAAGGGCCTCGGTGCGGAAGTTATTGTCACAGAGGTTGATCCGATTAAGGCAATGGAGGCCGTGATGGACGGGTTCAAAGTCATGAAGATGGAGCAGGCCGCTCCGGTAGGTGACTTTTTCGTGACCGTGACAGGCTGTGACTCCGTAATTGTAAAAGAACATTTCCTTGCTATGAAAGACGGGGCAATCTGTTGCAATGCCGGGCATTTCGATTGTGAGGTCGATGTCGCTTCTCTGGCCGAAATAGCCGTGGACATAAGGCCTGCAAGAAAAAATATAACAGGATATACTTTGGCGAACGGGCGTAAGATATATATCATAGCTGAAGGCCGTCTTGTCAACCTTGCTGCCGGAGACGGTCATCCTGCCGAGATTATGGATATGTCATTTGCAATTCAGGCGCTCAGTGCCAAATATCTCGTCGAGCACAGGGACAGTATTTCGCGCAGGCCCGGTGAGATGGTGCATGATGTGCCGCAAGAGATTGACCGTGAGGTAGCCCGCCGTAAACTGGCTTTCTGGGGCTGTGAAATTGATGTTCTGACCCCTGAGCAAAGATCCTATCTTTATGGTGAGTAGGCCTTTGTGGTGAATGCGCAGGACTCTGCAGATGCCTTGTCAATGACGGTCTGCAGAGTCCTGATTGTTTTAGACGTTCCTGGTCTTTGTTCAAACAGAGCACCGGGAACGTTCTTCGTAAAGACAGGTCCCGGTGTCGCGATGGATTTGCATTATAATCACTGGGATGCCTACATCCTGAGCCGCAGTCCGGAGAGTATAGTGTCGGGACGGAAACTGAACAAGGCGCTCATCTCGCCTGCCATGCAGAAGCCGCATCGGCTGCATATTCCAAGCTCCTGGCCTTTGCACAGCCCCATGCTTCCGTCTGCATATATGAAATTGGTAACCCAGCATCTCGGGTTGAACTTCCCGTCCTTGATTTTCTTCATATATTTCAGACCGGAGACGCTGTTCATTATAGGATAGCCTGCTTTCTTCATCTCTATCACCTTGTCAACAATCTGAGCCTGCAGTTCCGGAGCAAGCGTAAGTTCCTCTGCACCGGGGAACGGAGTGTAGAAGTTGATTGCAATCATCTCTATGGCAGGATTTTCAGCTGCATATCTGATTGTCTCCTCCACGCTTGTGTAGTTCAAGGTATTTACAACCATGTTTACGCTGAGGTGAGGATGTCCGCACTCAGCGATGTTCTTTTCAAGACGGGCGAATGTCCCCTTGCCGCGCACCTCTTCATGGAATCTGCCATAACCGTCAAGGCTGACCCAGATGCTGTCTGCATGGTTGCCGGCAAACGGCAGTTGGGCATTGGTGGTGATGGTGGCAGAGAAGAAGCCGATTTCGCGCGCCAGGTCTATCAGGTCATTGATGCGATAGTCTCCGTCCCTCCAGATTGTCACTTCCCCTCCCTCGAAATCCACGAACCTGGAGCCGAGCGAATAGGCATACTCAAGCTGCTCCTTTATCTTGGCGTATGTCGAGACATGCGGATTCACCTTATTATATACGCTGCAATGGCGGCATTCAAGGTTGCACAGGTCCGATATGAAAAGCACTGTCTGCAAAGGAGCGCGCCTTCCGAAGAAACGGGCACGGAAGAACCACCATGCCAGATATATCATTTGTCCTATCTTTTTCATGCTGTCAATTTATATTCTCAGATTAAACAATTCCATATTCATCCTGCCGCGCAGCCCGTAAATCCGGCATGCGGCAGAGGGCCTTCTATATTATTGCAAGTACAATGTTAACAATGGCTATAATGAGGCAGAAGAATGAGAGCAGGTTCCTGGCGATGAGCCATCTGAGCATGAACCAGCCGATTCCGGCCTGCTCATATGCGGGGAAATTGCCCATAGGCCCCATCCACGGCCTCAAGCGTATCTCAAGAGGCCTCTGGTATACAAAATCCGTAATCGAGCGTCCGAGATATATTGCCATCGGCAATAGGATGACAACGCTGCAATATGCTGGATGCAGGACTCCTGCAATGACGCCTGCCGCAATCAGGACGAAAGGCACAAGGATAAATATCCATGCAGCAGCGAGAATCGGGACCGGACGTTTCAGGAGCCTTGCGAATGTCATCTTGTCCATCTTGGCATCAGGCACGGCATCCATGATGGAATGCATGTAAAGGATATTTGTTACGAGCATGCCTACAGCAATGCTCACCAGGACGATGTCTGTGCCGAAGACGCCGCATGAGGCATATTTGACCCCTGTCATCAGGAGTGGGCCGAACATAAGGCCTATGACAAGTTCACCATATCCGTAATAGCACAGACGGAACGGGAAACCGGAGTACGAGATACCGAGAAGTCCTCCTATAGCCAATATCGCAAGCACGGGCCAATCCCTGAAAAACGCCAGTACAAGCCCGCAGCAGACAGCTATGGAAAGGAAAGCAAAAATTGCGGTCCTCAACTGCCCCACAGTCGCCTCACCGGATGTGAGATAAGGATATTTGGCAATCCTTGCACGAAGTCCCTCGGAGGCAAGCTCTGTGCGTTTCTCCCCGCTGCTGACCTGATAGTCGAAATAGTCGTCTGCCAGGTTCATCCCGAGATGGGCGCATGCCACCCCGAAGACAGCTATAAGGGCCATCCACCATGAAAATCCCGGGACAGCCGCACTCATTGACACTGCCAATATTGCCGGAAGTATACTCTGCGGCAGTGAAATGGACCTTGCATTGTCCATCCATATGCCAATCTTGCTGCGTTTTTTCTTCATAATCCTGAATGTTCTATAGTCCGGAGGACGAGACTGCGGGACGGCCTGCTGCATGTCTTTCCCGGAATTTCCGGCAGCAAAGATACTGTCAAAAACGCTCCATGCAAAACAAAAGTACAGATTAAGGTGCGTCTGTGGCTTTGGACCGGGCCATCCGTGTTTGATGCCTGGTTGCAGATTTCGTACTGTTCCGTCTTTTTTCTCTCATGGAGAATTTTGCGTTTGGTTGTGGAAGCAGAGGGGGCTGCGCAGTAGACTTCTTTCTTAAAGTGTTGTGCAGCAAAATGATGTATAATTGCATCTATCTCGTGATTAAACAATTTGATATGAAAAGGATTATATTTGTATTGACCGCTGCATTGGCAATGGTCTCGCTCTCATCCTGTGACAAAGATTCTTTCGATGCCACGAGAGTTGTCTTTTCCAATGAAGGAGGAACCCAGACTGTTCGTGCTTCAATTTATACGTTGAGCATAACTGACAAGAATGGAAGGGAAGTCATGTCCGTCCTTGATGAGATCTCGGGCATGTATGTCGTTACCGTAGACTGGCTGACAGCTTCGATGCCTAAAGAGGGCAGAGGTTCACGTGAAATAACTTTGACAGCAGAGAAGAATACCACCGGCAAAAAACGCCGTCTGTATATAGGTAGTATGGATGCCAATTTTTCTGTAGATATCCCTGTAGTTCAGCACAAATGATTTTATGGCCTGCCGGAAATGTCTGTTCCGGTTACACGTCATCTGAAAGACCTTATGCCAGTATGGTTTTGTCGCCCTCTTTTACGGCACAGATTTATATATGCAGGCGTTCCAGATATGCAATCTGATGGAGGACCTGGAACGGTCTCATTTTATAAGGTGTTAAAAATGAATGTGTTGCAATTTTAAGGCGTTCCAGGTGTCACATATAAAACGCAGACCTGGAACGGTTGGATTTTGCAATATGTTGTCATTTAATGTATTATGATTTCGGGGCGTTCCAGGTCCTCCGCTTTAAACGTAGACCTGGAACACCCGGAAACCAAAACGATCTGGAATTTCCCAATTTCCCCGGGCAACTTCTTTCAGAGATGGCTCCAGCCGGAGTCAGCATGAATCTGGAAATGACAAAACAACCAGTTTTTCCCAGTGAGCCGTATGATGGAGGTAAAGCTTAAACGAAACGCCCCTTGTCGGACGAAGCGATAAGGGGCGACTTTAACTCGTTTTAGAGTGCGCGGCATAGGGACGAAGCCTATACTAGCACTATGCGAGTGCAAAAGTACAAACTTTTTTGCAAAACAAAAGCCATTTGTGAAAAATAAAGATAAATCATTATAGATTTATACCTGTAGTGGCTATAATGGTGGATTTTAGCTTTGGATTTTTTGAGATGACTCTCTCAAGTGCTTCTTTGATATCCTTTTGCATATCCTTGACTCTATTTTTTGATACCGTTTGAAGCAAGAACTCAATAACCTGAATTGTTGCAGTCAGTTTGTGTGAATGGTGAATACTGAAACGACCGGCAGGTCCATTTTTAATGCCCATAGGCAGTGACAGGTCAAAAAGAATACCGCCATGAGCACATATATTGCGAACTCTGCGAACTGTCTCTATGTATTGTTCAAAGACAGCAGTCTGTCTTACTCCGAAATAATTGCTTATTGTGAGCTTGTCCTGAAGTTCCTTTATGTTTTTATACAAAGTTTCCATACCGCCAAGCGTCATATATTCTAGGGTTTTCCACGCTGGAGCAAATCTGTCATTGATATGGTTAGAGTGGTGCCTTTTTATGACAGGATTCTTTCTGATCTCATTGTATAAATCTGACTCAAACTTTGTTATGAATGAATTGTCAATATACTTTGGAGCCACGAACCATGTCGGTGATTGAATGTACTTATTGGATAGAGTATATGTTACATAAGTTCTGAATGCAACCTCAATCCGTGTGATATATTTGAAAAGTATTGTCCTTAGATCAAAATCAAGATAATAGAGTGTGACTGCATCCTCGAATTGTGTTCCAGCTTTGAATTCGTGGTTTCTGTTCTTCAATTTGGGATATGTCTTTTCAAAAGGGAAAAGGTATGAGCATAATCTGAAATACCCGATATCCAAAAGATTCTCCTTTGCTTTCTCCTCATCATTGATTACCACTCCTCTATTCCGAAGCTTTTGTAGCTGCTGATCTATTGTTGTTGCTTTATTGCCCATCCTTTGTTTATTTCTTGAAGCCAAAGATACTCAATAATCTTTGGCCTTCAAGAATAATTTTTATCCTTATTGATGGAAATAATTACGCAAAAATGGTTTTCATTGAGGGATTTTGTTTGACGATAGCAATTTGCATTAGTCAATAATGCTTTGTCCAGTGGAAGATAATGGCTATCTTTAAAAATTCAACCTATTAAATATATGATTACAGGCGAAATCAAAAGTCGTATTGATGCGATTTGGGATGCCTTTTGGACAGGAGGTATCACTAATTTCATAACTATCTTGGAGCAGATGACCTATCTGTTCTTTATGAAGATACTCAGAAGACCAAGGAAGCAAATGCAAGTTTTATGGGTGTAGAGGTAAAAGATCCTACTTTCAAGAAAGGTATGTGGCATAATCTTGACACAGACAATGATGTTCCCTATGATAATCTTCGTTGGTCTGTCTTCAAGAACAAGGAGGCAGAGGAAATGTATCGTATCATCAGTCGTGACGCGTTTTCTTTCATCAAGAACCTGAATACTGGCAAGGAATCAGCATATAGCAGATTTATGTCCAATGCAACCTTCCTTATTCAGAAGCCACGAACACTTGTAAAGGTTGTAGAGGGCATTGATGCTCTTGATATGAACAACCGTGATACTATGGGGGATGTCTATGAGTATGTTCTTGGCAAGATGGCAGTATCAGGTAATAACGAACAGTTCCGTACTCCGAGACATATCATCAAGATGATAGTTGAAATGATGCAACCTTCCTTGAATGATAGTATCTGTGACCCGGCAATGGGTAGTGCCGGATTTATTGTTGAGAGTGCCAAGTATGTTCAAGAACATTACAAGTCTGAATTGTTGCAGAAAGCAAACGCAGAACACTATAAGAGCGGTCTTCTTCATGGTTTCGATACTGATACAACAATGCTTTATGGTGTAGATAACCAAGATGTAGAGTAAAAAGACAGTCTCTCAACTGACAATACTGACGAGAACAAATACATCTTATGTCTTGCGAATCCACATTTTGCAGGCAGTCATTTCAATGCTATCAGGTGTATTCAAACCATATGCAATAGTATCTACGGCAATCTTGGTATTCACAAAGACCAATGCAGGTGGTACTGATAACGTATGGTTCTATGATATGAAGGCAGACGGATTCTCACTTGATGATAAGAGAAATCCTGTTGCTGATAATGATATTCCTGACATTATCAGTCGTTTCCATAACCTTACCTGGGAAGAAGGCCGAACAAGAAAGGAGCAGTCGTTCCTTGTTCCTGTAGAGGAAATCCGTGAAAAGGGTTATGACCTGTCCATCAATAAGTATAAGGAAATTGAAAGGGAGAAAGTAGAGTATGAAAGCAGTGAGATGATTCTGGATAGGATTACATGGTTGGAAAAGGATGTCATATCTGCCTTGAATGATTTCAGGACTAAGTTTATATAGATTGATTATGAATAGGTGGCAGTTTGAACAATTGATTGATGTTTTGGATGGTCCTGATTGGTGGAGCATCGGTATAACCATAGTCAATGCTATGATTATGGTTTGGTTGGGCATTAGCCAGTATAAACTTCAAAAACGACAGACAGAACTGCAACAGAGACAGACAGAGGCACAGGAATATGAAATCTACAAACAATTATATATGCTGCTTGTGCAAGTTCATAATGAAGTGAATGAATTTATACACAATGTTTCCTTTGGTACTTGGGGTGCATATTATCAGGCAGATAAAGAGTTGTTAGTTCGTAAAGAGAAGTTTATCAATCAGTTGAAAAATGACTTATTGATGAACTATGTTGACTATGAATTAAAATTCTCGAAAGGTCTTTTTGACAAGGAAGCATATCGTCAGATACTTAATACAATGTCTGCAATACTATTTCATGTAAATCAAGCAATTGAAAAGGATGAAGTAAATATGCCGGTAGGTAGTCAGCAGATTCCGAGCATTGATGGTGATATGGCGGCAGATGAGGCCTTGCACATTGCACAAAGATTTAAGAATGCAGAAATAATGTTCAATGGCCTTATGAATTTTGTGGAGCAGAAAAGAATGCTGGGCAGTTGTGAGGATATATTGAAAATAATTAAGGGAAAGTGTAAAATTAGTTAGTGTATAAAGTAATGTTGGGTAATAAAGAAACTTGGTGAGGTATGTCAAGTATATGCCCGGGGTGCTCCACGAGGAGATGATAAATACGGTACTATTGGCAAACTTTTTATAAAATCAGGTAATTTAGATGGTTTGTTAAGTGGTATCAGGGAGTCTGAAATACAACATGTAAATGATGTTGTGACAAAAGCACCGTCTTAATATATCCATGCGGTAAAATAATGAAAAATGGCCGCCTAAACTTGTTAGACAGCCCATTTTAAAAAGTACCCGGAGCCGGGGTCGAACCGGCACATCCTTTCGGACATTGGTGTTTGAGACCAACGCGTCTACCGATTCCGCCATCCGGGCTTGACGTCAAGTTTTCGTGCATTTGTTTGCTTGAAAAGGAGACGAATGAAAGTGGTAGACCTTCATTAAGGTTTGCAAAGATATGGGAAAATGTCCGAATTGCAAACTTTTTTTCTTCTCGTGGGGAGATTTTGTCTGGTTTTCTGTGCAATAGGGTGAAAATGTTGCCGCAGTCCCTTGTCAGACACTGGATGCTGCTCACTGGACACAGCTGTTTCTCACTATACATTGTTTGCCAGACACTGTTCGCTATTTTCTGTTGACTGCCACAGTTCGATGTCTGTCCGTTGACAATCACGGGGCACTTGTCGCCGGATGCCTGTGCTTGCCGACCTAACCGGCAACTGTCGGGGCGGCTGGCGGTTAGGTCGGTGGGTAACTGCTGGCAAGAGGTGGGAGAATTGGCATGTAAAGGCCGTATTTCTCTGTCTGCCCGTTCCAGGTGTGCAATTTTGTGGACCACCTGGAACGGTGTGATTTTGTAATGCTTTGTCAATGTGTGCGTTATGATTTTGGGGCGTTCCAGGTCCTCCACAGTGAATGCAGACCTGGAACGCTTGGAGGCCAAAACAACTGTGAATTTGCTGTAATCCCCCCCCTCCTCCTCGAAAATGAACAATCAGAGTCAACTTCTTTCGGAGACACCTCCGCTCGGAGTCAACCTAAATCCGGAAATGACACAGGAATCTTCCGGGCTGCCACGATGTCCGGATTTTATTGTGAAAACCCCGGTCTCTGAATTGCCCTCCCCGGACCCCATCAGTGCTAAAGGGACTGACTACCGGTGCATATAATACGGCATAGGCACCGTGCATACGGGATTCCTTCATTTAAAAGATGGAAATTCCATCCCCATCCCAGTATGCAACATTATTCCATGGAAAAATTCTCCACATTGTCGCAGATGATGTCCTGGCGATAATCCTTTCCGGACACACTGAACTCCGTGTCCTCAATCAGCACATTGTCCACATTGCGGAAATATGCTCCCCATGACGGGAAGAAAGGCCACTTGTCAAAACTCAGCTTCTCCATCTTGGACGGCAGGTCGGGGTCGTTTATTCCTGCAAATTCAAACTCACAGTTCCGTATGGTGACGTTCCCGGTCCGGGATGTTCCCCAGCTTTTCACCGAAAGGGCCATCCTATAGCAATTGTATGCATTATAATTTTCGACAAGAAGATCCCTGCAGCTGTTGTCTTCCTGCAGCGTTACGGACAGAGGGGACAGAACACTGTCTGCCGTGCAGTTCCGTATCACGATTCCTCCCATCTCTCCAGGGGCCGGTCCCCATCCTCCCGGCTCGAGAGTGATTGCATGAAGCATCGGGCCTCCCTTGGATGAACTTGTCTTGTGGGGATATTCACCCGGCCCTTCAAACAGGCAGTTCTCTATTGTCATGTTCTGTGACGGCATGATCATCCTGATGCCGTTGCAGGAAGAATTTATCCTGCAGTTTGAAATACGGAAATTCTCCCAGTATCCTCCCGCGATGCAGTCATCTCCGGTTCTGAGGTCACAATTCTCAATATATGAATTCTCTGCACCCCTTATATGGATTCCGTCCCAGCCTTCGGTTATGGTCAGGTTGCTGAAAGATGCGTCTGCAATGTCGTATGCGAGAATAGCATAATTGGATGCCTTGCTTATGCATATACCCTCGACTGTGACTCCTTTGGACTGGGCAATTATTATCGTGTGCGGACCTCGCATGTTTTCTTCACCGTTTGGATCGAATATATGGCCGCCGTCGATGGTGCCTCTTCCGGTGATTGACGCACCGTCAGCCTCGCACGCTACGATAAGGGCACGGCACCACATTGCATCCGATACGCAGTTCTGGTTTGAGGAGCCGACTCCGCTGTCGTATCGGGACATGTCTTTTGTCGGGATATATGAACCGTATGCCGAAAGATCGTGCGAAGCTATAAGCCTGGCCGAATCAGCAAGTTCCAAATTGACTCCGGCGAGCAGCCTCACGGTTCCTGTAAGATAATCTCCTGCCGGAATCAGCACCGTTCCTCCGCCATCTTCATGGCAAAGCCTGACTGCTTCGTTTATGATTTCAGTGTTGTCTGTCATCCCGTCCCCGACAGCTCCCATTGAGGATATGTCGTAAATTCCCGGCCTTGTGCAGCCGAATGCCGTGAGAATAATGATGATTGCCGCAATTGCCTGCGCATGAATTGAACTTGCCGCTGCTGATGGTGTGGTCTTCATGTAAATATGTCTGTGATTCATAATGTTAGACCCTGGATTCGTGCCGTTGTCTCTTGCCGCATTTCCCGGCATTACGCCATTTGAACCCCATGAGGCCAAATAAGATTTTTAAAATATAACAGCATAAAGGTACAAAAATAAATGAAAATGGCTTATCTTTGCGCCCGCATATCTTCAGGGCAGGGTGAGAATCCCGATCGGCGGTACAGTCCGCGAGCCGAAAGGCAGGAGCCGTTGCAATTACGGCACCGACAGTGTTCCCGGCAAGATGCGCAGATTTTCATTCTGCGTCATAATGTCAGGTAAGTCTGGATGGAAGAAGAAATGGACTTCATGGCCTGTATCTGAGGCCGTGCTGTCATGAAGCTTTCGCAATAGCCTTGAATTGTATGCCATGAGTAACAGTTTAAGGTTTTTCAAAATGAAGACAAACTTATTTCTTGTGGGCATCACAATTCTTTCGGCAGCACTTTTTGTGCCTGCTGCTGATGTCCTGGCGCGCGGAATTTCTGCGCCCGAATCCACTCCGGCAATGGCGGATGCATCGACACTCGCCGATACCCTTTCTTTGCAGGAAGTCACCGTCACCGCGGCTTTCAGCAATGCGAAGAACAGCCCCCTGCGCCTTACGGCAATTGACAATGCCATGCTGAAGTCGCGTCCCGCCTCGCGTACATATCCGGAGCTTCTCAAAGGAATCCCGGGACTGTATGCAACGTCAGAATCCGGAAGCTATGGTGACGCAAAACTGAACATCAGGGGATTCCGTCAGGAGAACATTTCCGTAATGCTGAACGGTATACCTATCAGCGGACTTGTTTCCGGAAGCATGTATTGGAACAACTGGATGGGACTTTCCGATGCCACATACGCCATTCAGCTGCAGAAAGGAATCGGCTCCTCCATGCTGTCGGACGGCTCTGTCGGCGGAACAGTCAATATAATCACCGATGCCTCGGCTGAGCAGCCCGGAGGTGAGGCCGGGGTATATGCATCCGGGTACGGTACAGTGAAAAGCTATATCAAGGTAAGCAGCGGCCAGCTTCCGAAAGGCTGGGCCTTGAACCTGATGGCATCATACGTCGGCGGGGACGGATATGTGGATGCCACGGCAGTCAGCTCATTCTCGTATATGCTCAATGTAAGCAAGCGTTTCGGCCAGGAGCACACTTTGCTGTTTACCGCTCTCGGCTCCCCTGAGAACCATGAACAGAGGTCAACACGCCTGAGCTGGGATGAAGTGCGCGAGAACGGCCTGACATATAACAAGAACTGGGGATGGCGCGACGGTGAGGTATTCAATCTCAACAAAAACAATTATTTCAAGCCGTATTTCACCATGCAGCATATCTGGAACGGAGACCGAATGTCAATGAAAAATTCGGTTTATCTTGCATTGGCCAGCGGAGGCGGACGCTGGTCCGAGACCAAGGGAAGGCCGATATCATCGTATGTCAAGGATTCGCAGATAGATTGGGAAGGTGCAATCGCTGGCAATTCATTCACGTCGGACATGCCGGCAGGAGTGACCCGTCCGGACGGCGTTGAAGCGCAGAATCTGATCAGCCAGTATATGGCCGGACATACGCAGACAGGGGCAATAACCTCGGCTGAATACCGTCTGTCTCCCGGATGGACTCTCGGTGCAGGGCTGCATTATATGTTCTATTCCACATGGGAGCGCGAGCAGATAACCGACTTGCTCGGTGCCGACTGGTGGTATGAAGACTATTCGAATAAATCGCTTGCAGGCCTTGCCGGACGTGACCCTATAAAGAGGGTCGGTGACTATGTTCGTACTGACAACGGCAAAATAACCCACCACGGCACGGCATATCTTACTGCCGCCTATTCTTCTGACAGGCTTAGTGCCAATCTCGGTGCCTCTGTCTTCGGAAGTGCAACACGCCGATGGGACAGGTACAACTATACCGGTGATGATGTCTACAGTGATGTTGCATCGGGTGCCGGAGCAAGTGTGAAGGCGGGAATCTTGTATAAACCGGGCCGGGGCCACAGCATTTACGTGAACGGGGGATGGTACAGCCGCCTGCCGTATGCGAGCGTGTATTTTTCTTCCGGCAACAATGAGATAACGAAGGGTGTGCGCAATGAGAGGAATATCCTTGGTGAGGCCGGATGGCGTTATGTGTGGGACAGGGGAGGTCTCGAGCTGACTGCATACGCGGCGTATTGGAAGAACAAGTCCATGATGTCAAGCAAATATAAGCAGATAGATGCCGATGATACCAAATATATGGTGACGGGGCTTGACGCATTCCATTACGGGGCTGAAATCGAGGTCTTCCACCGTGTCACGGACTGGCTGAAACTGAGTGCGTTTGCATCTGCCGGAGACTGGAGGTGGAAAAACGATGTCGAGGCTATAATATACGATGACTATACGATGCAGGAGATGGGGCGGGTAAATGTCTACAGTGACGGACTTCCTGTCGGGGATGCCCCGCAGACCCAGATTGGAGCCGTAATGGACGTGGATATCCCGGCAGGCTTCCATCTGTCTGTGGACTGGCAGTTCAATGACAGGATGTATGCTGATTTCGACCCTGTGGGCAGAACCGATTCCTCAGACCGTTCTGCGTCATACAGGATTCCGTCGTATCATCTTCTCGGGGCGACCCTGTCCTGGTCAAGCCGTTCAGCCGGCCTGTCTGGCGGAAAGAATGCTGTCCGCACAGGTGAAAGCTATGGCAGAAGGCAGGGCAACGGCAGGGGAGTCGGACTGAACCTGTTCGTGACCGGCTCAAATCTGCTTGACACGGTCTTCATTGAGCGCGGCAAGGACGGTGCTTCACACGACCTCGCGACATTCCGCGGCTTCTGGGGCTTCGGTCGCACCTTCTCCTTCGGAATGCGCCTTTCGTTCTGACGTACTTTCGGTAACCTGCCGGCCTGGATGCTGCATGAAATGCACGCCGGGCCGGTTTGCCTTATTATGTGCGGCTTCTGGCATAAAAGTTCTGCCGGCTTTTCAAATAATTTGTATTTTTACAGAAAATTAGGAGGATATGACTGTTGGGGAACTGATAAATGTGCTTGATTCACTTTTGGCCTTACCTGCGGAAACTGAGGTCGTGGAGTTCAAGAAAGCGGAAAATCAATTCGATGACCGTGACTTGGGAAAGTATTTTTCTGCATTGAGCAATGAGGCCAATTTGAAAGGAAGGCCTTGCGCATGGCTTGTGTTCGGAGTAGAAAACGAGAGCCATTCTGTTGTCGGCAGCAATTACAAGACTTTCAGGCCGTCGCTTGATGCGATGAAGAAAAAAATCGCAGACCAGACGACAGGACGTCATACGTTTGCCGAAATCTATGAGTTCCGTTACACAAACAACAAAAGAGTCATAATGTTTGAGATACCTCCTGCTCCGCGCGGAATACCAGTGGCTTATCAGAATCATTATTATGGCCGTGAAGGGGAGTCTTTGCAGGGGTTGAGTATTGATAAGATAGAAAGAATCAGGAGTCAGGCGGTCTGGAGGGATTGGAGTGCAGAAACAATAGACGGTGCTTCTTTGGCTGACCTGGATCCGGCGGCGATTGCCAAGGCACGTAAGCTTTATGCCGCGGCTCATGTGGAAAAAGCGGCGGAAGTCGCCTCTTGGGATGACGCCACCTTTCTTAACAAAGCGAAAATTACAATAAAGGGCAGGATTACCAATGCCGCAGTGGTCCTTCTCGGAAAGGAGGAAAGCGAGCATCTCATCTCACCTTCAGTGGCTAAGATCAAATGGATATTGAGAGGCCGTGACAATGTGGAGCGTGACTATATGATTGCTTCCTGTCCGTTTATTTTTGCTGTCGACAGAATATATGAGAGGATAAGGAATCTTAAATACCGGTACATCAATCCGGACCACAAGACTCTTTTCCCGGAAGAGATTGACACTTATGAACCTTATGTCATACGTGAGGCCCTGAATAATGCAATTGCGCATCAGGATTATACTTTATGCGGCCAGATTAATGTGGTTGAATATGATGACAAGCTTGTTTTCTCCAATAGGGGAGCATTCATCCCGGGGAATATTGAACGTGTGCTTGTCAATGATGCCCCGGAAGAAATTTACCGGAATCAGTTTCTGGTGACTGCCATGGTGGGCCTTAAGATGGTAGATACAATCGGAAGCGGAATACGGAAGATGTATAATTTCCAGCGTCAGAGGCTGTTCCCTTTGCCTGACTATGACCTTTCAGGTAATCGTGTGGAAGTGACTATAACAGGTAAGATAATAGATATGAATTATGCAAATATCCTTGCCGGGAATCCTGACCTGAATTTGCTTGACATCGAATTGCTTAACCGTGTGCAGCTGGGGAGGGCTCTGACGGATGGCGAGATTGCCCATTTGAGAGCCAAACGTCTGATTGAGGGACGCAAGCCAAAGGTCTATGTATCAAAGCATATAGCCCAGAAAGTGGGACGACGTATAGAGTATTCCGGCCATAAGGGACTTTTGAACAAGAGTTGTGAGGAGTTTTTGCTGGGTGCGTTACGTGACCACGGGACATTGTCCCGTAAGGAGATAGATGAACTTTTATGGAAGTTGCTGCCGGATTTGCTTGACGAAAAGCAGAAGAAGAGCAAGATTACGAATCTTCTTACAAAGCTCAGGTCGCAGGGAAAGATAAAGAATGAGTCACAGGGACCGAACTCTGATTGGCATATAATTTAAACGCTTTTTAAACGCTTTTTAAACGCTTTTTAAATGCTTTTGTGTTGATTGTCAGGTCTTTGGTGGATTGTTTTAATTTGACGGAGAAAGAAAAATTAAATGCTTTTTCCATGTTTTGCAGTACAGATTTTATATGATGATGAAAGAAATTGATATATGTTCAGGGCAGGAGATAATCAGCCGGGTTGTATTCGGTGGCGGTGATTGCGGGGACGGCTTGCCGGCCTGTACACTTGCTGAGTATCTGAAGCCATACCCGGAAGTGTTTACTGTCATCGATGCGAATGTGGCTGAAAAGTCACCGGCCGCAAGCAGTGTCTGTGCTATGCTTAAAGAGAGGAATATTCAGTTATATGCTGTTGAAGCGACCGAACAGTCCAAGAATATGGAGACCGTGCTCGCTATATGCTCGTGGCTAATGGACTGCAATGCAGGCAGGGATGCGCTCGTGCTTGCAATAGGAGGGGGAATCACTACGGATATGGCAGGTTTTGCGGCATCGGTCTATAAGCGCGGAGTACGTTTCGCATATATTCCCACTACCCTGCTTGCCCAGGTGGATGCGTCGGTCGGGGGAAAGACCGGAGTCAATTTTGAGCAGTACAAGAATATGCTCGGAGTCATCCGGCAGCCGGAGTTTACGTATGTCGATATCCGGCTTTTAGGTTCGTTGCCATATCGGGATTTTCTTTCCGGGGCGGCAGAGATGCTGAAGACTTTCATTATTGAGGATAACGGAAACTATGCGGGTGCAGTAGGGATGCTGAAAGAATTGCATTCGTCAGCATTGCAATTGTGCGGAAACCGGGATGGCGCGTTGGGGCAGTTGACATTGTCTGAAGTGATGATGAAAGCCGAAGCGGAATGGGGCATGCTGTCTCATCTTGTTGCGGAATCTATAAAGGTAAAGGCCGGTGTCGTGTCGCGCGACCAGTTTGAGGGCGGAGAAAGGCGCAAGCTGAATCTCGGGCATACTTTTGCCCATGCAATCGAGACCTTGGCCCGCAGGCAGGGTGATGACCTGACGCATGGTGAGGCGGTCGCCGTCGGAATTGTCATGGCTGCAAGGCTTGCCGGGCTTTGTCCTGACATTGCTCCGCTGCATGATTGTGCACTTGCAGCACGTCTGGAAGCGGATTTCATGGCATGCGGACTGCCTGTGAAATGTCCGTATGACATACCAGGGATGGCGGAGGTCATGTCAAAGGACAAGAAGGCCGAAGGAGGCAAGGTTCACTTTGTGCTTCCATGCGCCGTCGGTGATGTTGGAATTGTTGACCTTTCTGTCGCTGAAGCCTGTGCCATGCTTAATAATTAAAAACATAAGAATATGATTTGTACAACTATACAGAACAAGAATCTGGAGCAGATACTTGATGCTCTTGCAACGTGTGAAATGGCGGAAATCCGTCTTGACAGATGTCCGCTCTCAATGGAAGACATTGACGTCTGCTTCTCTTCCGATGTGCCCTTGGTCGCCACGTGCCGGATTGGGGTGATTATGGAGAATGAACCGTCATTGCAGGTGGAGGGTATGGCGTCTCAGAGCCGTGAGATAAAGGCGGCCCAGATTGCCGAGAAACGCCTGTGCCGTGCAATAGAGGCAGGTGCGAGGTATGTGGATGTCGAGATTGAGGCCCCTAAGCAGATGTCCAAGAGAGTTCGTAATGCGGCCCATGAGAACGGTACGGTCTTCATAAGGTCGTTTCATGATTTTGAAGGTACGGGTTCGCTTGATGAACTTAAGGAGATGGTGGAGAAATGCCGCTATCACGGGGCTGATGTCGTGAAAATTGTGACCATGGCGCATTCTCAGGAGGATGTGGACCGTGTAATGTCGCTTTATGACTGGTGCAGGGACAACAGGATGGTTGTCAATGGCAGGGCGGAAAGTCTCGGGGCCGGGAATCTTGCCGCATTCTGTATGGGGGATGCCGGGCGTCAGTCAAGGATTGATTGTCTGAAGCATGGTGCGCCTTATACATACGCTGCGCTTGACTCGGGAGAGGAAGCGTCACCGGGGCAATGGCCTGCTGCGGAGATGTCCGGGGCTGTATACGGTAATTTCCGGTTTATCGGAACTGATTGCGGGGCTTTGCATGCTGTCCGGGAGACATCTTCGGCATCTGCTGACGATGCAGAATCTGGTGACAGTCGTGAAAATTCAATTTTAGAGAATTCCGGGATAAGGATGCCTGCATCGAAGAGTTTTGCCCAGCGTGCCATAATTGCTGCCGCACTTGCTGACGGAGTGTCACATTTGAGAGGATATACTCCATGCTCTGACAGCGATGCCGCTATAGAGGTCGCAAAGGCTTTGGGTGCGGAGGTTATTGTAAATTTATATGAAGACGGTACTTCCGTGCTGGAAATCAAAGGCGTGGCAGCCGCTCCAGGTTCAGTTGACATCACCGGCATGAATGTCTGTGAATCCGGACTGCTGACACGTCTTATGATACCTCTGACAGCCCAGATTGCTGCCTCTGACGTTACGATAACGGGGGAGAAGACGCTGCTGAACAGGCCCATGAAAGGTGCGCGTGAGATGCTTGCAGGCTTCGGAGTACGACTGGACAGCTGTTCGGACGGTGCCTCTGATGCAGATTGCAGGGTGCCTCTGAAAGTCTGCGGAACACTTACCGGCGGCAAGGCTGAAATTTCGGGGAAAAACGGTTCCCAGCTGATTTCAGGCCTTCTTATGGCCTTGCCTTTGGGCGAGAAGAATTCGACAGTGACTGTTGTCGAGCCTAAGAGCATCCCATATATGTTCATAACTCTCGATGTCCTGAAGCATTTCGGAATCAAAGTGCAGAATGAGATGTCCGGAGGACGCGACTTCTTCGAATCAGACGGCGACTGGTCCCTGTGTACGGAGATGACGTTCAAGATAAAGGCCGGGCAGAGGTACAGGGCAGCAGACTTTGACCTTGAGGGGGACTGGAGTGCGGCCGCGAACTTCCTTGTGGCCGGAGCTGTATTCGGAAAGGCTGAGATACAGGGACTTGACACAACCTCATTGCAGGCTGACCTTTCAATCATGGATATACTCATGGATGCCGGTGCGAGTCTTTCGCAGCTTGACGGAGACAAAGGGGCGGTCACTGTACAGCGCGCTCCGCTCTCGGCCTTTACGGTGGACGCTTCCAATTGTCCTGACCTGTTTCCTATAGTTTCGGTGCTTGCCGCTTTCTGCCAGGGGACAAGCCGCATCGGAGGAATTGACCGTCTTGTGCATAAGGAAAGCGACAGGGGAAGGGCCATAGTTGAAATGCTGACTGCAATGGGAGTTCCGGTGCGTGTTGAAGATAATGTTCTTTGCATTGAGGGACAGTCTCTTGCGCAGCGGATTCTGTGCGGCAACCTGCTGAAGGGAGGCAGCTATACATCGTTGCATGACCACCGCATGGTGATGGCTCTAAAGGTTGCGGAGCTCGGGGCCGACAGTCCTGTCGTCATAGATGATGAAGCATGCGTGGCAAAGTCTTTCCCGGGATTCATGGAGAAATTTGAGGGCTTATGCCGTTAGGGAATAACATATAATTGGGGTTTATGAACAGTTTTGGAAGATATTTCAGGGTCTCTATTTTTGGTGAGTCCCATGGGCCTGCAATAGGGATTGTGATGGACGGTGTCCCGGCAGGCATACCTTTGTCAGAGGATGATTTTACTGAAGACATAGACCGCAGGAGGAGCGGTGGTGACGGCACGACTCCACGCCGTGAGCCTGACTGCCCGGAAATCCTCAGCGGTGTCCATGATGGTTTCACCACAGGTGCTCCATTGACGGTGATTATCAAGAATGAAAATGCACATTCTTCTGATTATGATCTATTTAGAGATATGCCGCGTCCAGGTCATGCAGACCGTGCCGCGTCTGTGAAATGGAACGGATATAATGACATGCGCGGAGGAGGACATTTTTCTGGCCGCCTGACCTTGCCTATTGTTGCGGCCGGTGTGGTTGCCAAGAAGATTCTATGCCGCAATGCAATGATTCCGATAAATGCACGCTGTATTGAGATAGGTGGAATTGACTTCAGCTCCGGCATGAAGATAATGTATATCTGTGATAACATTGAAGCATCAGAGCCCAGTGATACATGCCGGTTTGGACCATGTGAGGAGTGTCCGTCAAGGTCGGCAGTGGAAGTGCTTCCGATTCCTGTAATTGCTGCCATAGAACGGGCAATGGAGGCCGGTGACAGCCTTGGAGGAGTTGTTGAGTGTGTCGTGGAAGGGCTCCCTGCAGGACTCGGCGAACCTTTTTTCGATTCTGTGGAGTCTCTCATATCCCATGCCGTCTTTGCAATTCCCGGCGTACGTGGAATTGAGTTCGGGGACGGATTCCGGGCTTCAAAGATGAAAGGCTCGGAGCATAATGACCCGATAGGAAAAGACGGACTTCCGCAAAAGAACGGGGCCGGCGGTATCAACGGAGGCATTACGAATGGCGCACCTGTCGTGTTCCGTGTTGCCCTGAAACCGACGTCAAGCATCCGGAAGAAGCAGCATACGATGAATTTTGCCAAGGGTGAAATGTCGGATTTATCTGTACCTGGCCGCCATGATTCATGTTTCGCCTTGCGTGCGCCGGTAGTTGTCGAGGCAATGACTGCCATCGTCCTTGCCGACCTTGTTCGGATGCCGATTTGAAAATTTCAGACACATTTCGATGCCGGATAGCTGCCGTTCCAGTCCCACCATCTTCCGTCCACCGCGTACTGCTCCGTTGCATCCAGTCCCCGTATAGACCAGATGCTGCCAAATACAGTAAAATGCTGCCGAGTGCAGTTCGATGCGTGGTGTGTAATTTATTGTAAATTAGCTATTTCACTATAATCGCTGCCCCAAAAACGGGGCAGCGATTTACAGGAAATGGCTGAACATCAACAGTTTGTACGCCACGAATATTCTGCATTTGACGGCTCTGCAGTTAGCCAAGACCCGTTTTTGTCCTCAGTCATGCAGGCAGCTTCCGCAGACCTTGTCCAATGGAGAGACGTTATGACCTTTGGACCGCCATGAAACCGTATTTTTACTGTTCCGGACAATTAAATTCCGGACTGCTTGAAGAACTTGTGGATTTCCCTCATCCTTAGTGATTTATATATAAAGAGGCCTCCCATTACAATCAGAGAAATTCCGGTGATGACAATAACTGCCGATGTGCCGAAACGGAACGGGTTTATCAGCATAAGGACAGACAGTATCATAAGAATGACTCCTCCGGCAATTGCATAGCCGCTTCCCTTTACCTTGAATGCCCTGAGATCGTTGCCGAAGCCAAGAATCATGAAACTGTGATAGAGCAGATACGCTCCGAGTATGACAGGCAGCACCATAAGGGTAATTCCCGGATATACACAAAGGAAAATACCGATGCCAAGGTCAATTATGCCTCCTATGACAGAATAGCTTCTCAATGCAAAAAAGTTTCTGCTTGTTACGGCTACAACCAGTTCTGCAATTCCTGTGACAAGCATCAGTATTCCAAACATTACACTGAGCGTGACATAACTCTCTGCCGGTTTGCAGAAGACAACTATGCCGCCTGCTGCCAAAAGCAGTCCTGCAAGCGTAAGAATCCACCAGTGCTTTACAACATTGCCGGTCTTCCCGGCCAATTTTTCAACAAAATATTCCATAATCAACAAATTTAAATTTTTAAAGGATGTTCCCTTTTTAAAAACTTCGAAGCGGTGAGCAATAAGGCAATAAGCATGCTAAACAAGTCTTTTTACGACTTTTGCCGCCAATTTAATCAGTTCGTTCAGAAACAGGGCAGACAACGACAGGCCAGCCACCTGAATCCATTGTACCGGACTGAGCACGGCAACCCTGAAAAGAATACGTACTTCCGGTACAAGAAGCACAACCAGCATCGTGGCCATGACAAAGGCAACGGACCACCACAGGAACTTATTGCTGAAAAGGTCACAGAAAGCATTCCGCATTCCGCTCCTTATGCTGAAAATAAGACTCATCTGTGAAAAGGCAAGCGTTGCAAAAGTCATTGTGCGTGCCACTGAAAGAGCCTGTACCGATGCCGGGTCTTCAAATGAATTGACTCCAAGCCAATAGGCTGCCAAGGAAAGTCCTCCGATGAGCATTCCCTGAAACAGCACCTTCAGCGAGAACCCTTTTGTCATTATCCCTTTTTGCGGGTCCGCAGGCCTGCGCCGCATTATTCCCTGTTCAGCCGGTTCGAAACTCATGGCCAGGGCCGGGAAACTGTCAGTCACAAGATTAATCCACAGAATATGCACCGGGAGAAGCGGAACAGCCATGTTGCAGATGACTGCCGTGAACAGGACAAGGATTTCCCCCAGATTCGTAGACAGCATGAACTGTATGGATTTCATGAGATTGTCATAAATCCGTCTGCCTTCTCCGACTGCGGATACAATGGTCGCGAAATTGTCATCGGCCAGCACGACATCTGCAGCCTCCTTTGCCACATCGGTTCCGGTCATTCCCATCGCCACGCCTATGTCGGCAAGTTTCAATGCCGGGGCGTCATTCACTCCGTCGCCTGTCATCGCCACTACATTCCCGTTTTGCCTGTATGCCTTGACAATGCGGACCTTGTGCTCGGGAGCAACGCGTGCAAATACAGATACGGATGTAACTGTCTCCCTCAGCTGTTCTTCGGACATCCTGTCCACATCCGCTCCGGACAGTGCCTGTTCCATTCCGCTCATGATGCCGAGGGACCTGGCGGTCGCGCTTGCCGTAAGAATATGGTCTCCTGTAATCATCACCGGCTTTATGCCAGCCTCCCGGCATTTTGAAACAGCTTCCCTTGCCTCAGGACGCGGAGGGTCAATCATGCCGGCCATGCCGATGAAGACCAGATCTCTTTCCGCTGCCTCCGGCGTCATCTCCAAAGGCATGGTGACTGCCGCGGAATATCCTGCCGCCAGTACCCTGAGTGCATTGCCGGCCATCTCTGCATTCGCTTTTTTGGCCATCATGATGTCTTCATCCGTAATCGGACGCACACCGTTGGCATCCAGAATACGTGAACAGCATGACAAAAGTTCGTCAAGCCCTCCCTTTACTGCGGTCACGAAGCCGTTTGCCCCGGTACGGTGGATTGTCGTCATCAGCTTCCGCTCTGAATCAAACGGTATTTCCCCCTCACGCGGCATTTCGGATTCCATGCTTTCCTTGTCTATCCCGTATTTCTGTCCCAGGCGGACAAGTGCCGTTTCCGTGGGGTCTCCTACGACTTCCACGGTCCCGTCCTCTCCTGACACTTCGGAATCATTGGCCAGGACGGCCGCCTGAATCAAAGCCGTCACGGCATCCGGAACCTCTTCTACGAATACCGGTGCGGACTGCACCTCCAGGCCTTCTTCCGCATCGTGAAGCTTGCCGGCGCAGTATATCCTTGTGACCGTCATCTTGTTTTGGGTCAGGGTCCCGGTCTTGTCCGAACAGATTACCGTCGTGCTTCCGAGAGTCTCCACCGACGGCAGATTCCTTACAATCGCATTTCTTTTGGCAAGCCTCTGCACACCGATGGCAAGCACAATCGTGGATACCGCAGGCAGACCTTCCGGAATTGCCGCGGCAGCCAGTGAAACAGATGTCATGAACATCGTGAGCATGTCCTTTCCGTACATCATTCCGGCAGCGAACATGACAGCGCATATCGCCACGGCGGCAATCGCAAGGAATTTTCCCAGGCGGTCAAGCTTAATCTGCATAGGAGTCCTCATGTCCGGCACAGACTGGATCATGGCAGCGATTTTGCCGACTTCTGTGCCGCTGCCGACAGCTGTAACTATGCCTCTTCCGTGGCCATAGGTCACATTGCATGACGCGAATGCCATATTCGTCCTGTCTCCCGGAGGGACATCCTCCATGTCTTCGGCACCTTCTGCCGGCGCCGTACTTTTTTCTGCCGGTACGGATTCCCCCGTAAGGGCCGCCTCCTGTATCTTCAGGTTGACAGCCTCTATAAGCCTTATGTCCGCAGGCACGCTGTCTCCCGTTCCGACAATGACAATGTCCCCCTTTACAAGATTCCTTGTCTCTATGACCGAAATCCTGCCGTCACGCATTACTTTGCAGTGCGGCGAAGACATTTTCTCTAAAGCGTCAAGGGATTTTTCGGCCTTTGTTTCCTGCAGGACACCTATTATGGCATTTATGACAGTAATTCCAAGTATTATTATCACGTCCGTGAAGCCCTCCCCGTTTATGAATCCGACAATTCCGGATATTGCGGCCGCCGCAATGAGGACTATTATCATGAAACTTTTGAACTGGTTCAGAAATTTTACGGCTATCCCGGTGTGTTTCTTTTTCCCGAACTCATTCAGTCCGTCTTGTGCCAGTCTTTTTTCCGCCTCTTCAGAAGACAGTCCTGTTTCCGGATTGCATCCGTATTGTCTGCACACTTCTTCGGCAGGCAATCTGTAAGCATCATTCTTCATAATCATCTGTAAATTCATCAAGCAGGGCTGCCATATTCCAAAAGACGTTCCAAGGCATCTCAGCCTCCTGTATATACATCCTCTCATCTTATATTATGTCCACTTTAGAAATAAGGGGTCTTTGGGTGTAATGTATTGGTAATCAATTGATATGCGTTGCGCATTTGTCCACTTTTGTCCACTTCTTTATATTTTCCGGAAATTTTGAATAACGATTTTCATAATTTTGTTTCGGCAATTGCATACAGCATGAGCCATAACTGCACTGACCATTAATAACAATTAAATTAATACCGTATGAGAAAATATCTGACTATGGTAATGCTGCTTTTCGCAGGCATGTGTCTCCATGCCCAGCAGCATTCTGTAAAGGGTACTGTAACTGACCAGAACGGGCAGCCTGTAATCGGCATGACCGTGTTGGAGCAGGGTACCCAGAACGGTACAGTCACCGGAGCCGATGGAGATTGGCAGCTTGAAATCTCCTCGGGAGGGGCAGTACTTGAATTTACCGCGCTCGGCTATGCCACTGTCATTGAAAAAGTTGCAGGCAGAGCCGTCATAAACGTCGTGTCGGCTGAAGAGGCTATTGCACTTGATGCGGTTGTGGCGATAGGCTATGGCTCCGTGCGCAAGAAAGACCTTACCACAGCCGTGTCTACAGTCTCCAACGAAGACATGAAGCTCCGCCCCGTTACCGAGGCCTCTGGTTTCATCCAGGGAAAAGTTGCCGGAGTCACCGTACAGCAGACAAGCGGACTTCCGGGAAGCGGAATGACCGTGCGTGTGCGCGGAGCCTCTTCCATAGCGTCTTCAAATGACCCTCTCTATGTTGTCGACGGAGTTCCTGTAGGCACCGGAAACTATGCGATTGCCTACCTCTCTCCTCAGGACATCGAGACCATGCAGATTCTGAAGGATGCATCCTCTGCTGCAATCTATGGTTCCCGTGCTGCCAATGGAGTCGTGCTCATCACCACTAAGCAGGGCAAGAAGAGCAAAGGACCGCAGATCAGCTTCAATGCTTCAGCTGGACTTGCCAATGTGGCCCGCACCTATGATGTGCTGAATGTGGATGAATACAGGGACCTCATGAATGAAATAGGCGTTGTGAGCCTTCCTGACGGACTCAAGGATGAAACAGACTGGTTCAAGGAGACATACAGGACCGGAGTGAGCCAGAACTATCAGCTTTCCGTATCCAATGCCACCGACAATATGAGATATTATGTCAGCGGCGGATATTCCGATGAGCAGGGTATCCTTCCGGTTGCCTACAACAGAAGGTTCAACATGAAGGCAAGCTTTGACTCGGATCTCTTCAAGTGGATCAACGTCGGAGCCAATGTGGCCTACTCGCACTATAAGAACAACGGCATCATCTCAGGAACAGGCTCAAGCCGTGCCGGTGTCGTGCTTTCCGTAATCAATACGCCGACATACGCAAAGACATGGAGCGAGACCAATCCGGACTGGTACTGGACCGAATTCTACGGCGCAAACCTTACCACTCCTCTTGAAAACCTTGCGAGGACGGAAAACAATTATTCACAGACGGACCGTCTGCTCCTTACCGGTCATGCCACCATCAAATTCCACAAGACATTCCAGTTCAAGTCCACTGTCTCCATGGACCGCAGATGGACGCACAATTATTCTTTCCTTGACCCTATAAAGACGTCATACGGACGTACACAGCATGGAACAGCATCTTCCGAAAGGGCCGATGACATGAGAATGGTGTATGACAATATATTCACATACAACAACTCATGGGATGCCAGACACAATTTCGAGGCAATGGCGGGAACGTCTGCCACCACGTCGAAATGGGAAAACCTCTCAGGCTCGCGCAGCCATTTCTCCCCTGACTACGGCAACGCCATCTTCGGACTAAACGGAGGAAACAAAGGAGGGCTCAGGGGACAGTCCCAGGGCTATGCCAGATGGGCCATCATGTCATATCTTGCCCGCGTATCCTACAATTATGACAGCAAATACTACATTACGGCAAACTTCCGTGCCGACGGCTCCTCTAAGCTGGCTCCGGGACATCGCTGGGGATTTTTCCCTTCTGTCTCTGCGGCCTGGAGACTCTCCGGAGAGGACTGGCTCAAGGATGTAAGCTGGATCAGTGACCTCAAGCTGCGTGCAGGATGGGGACAGCAGGGCAACCAGTCCGGTCTGGCAGACTATGCGTGGGTGCAGCAGTACAATACCAACTACTATGACTGGACGGACCCGAACTATGCCGATGCAACCCCTACTCTCGGAGGCAAGTCCAATATCGGAAACAAGGACCTTACATGGGAGACCACTTCCCAGGCCAATGTCGGAATTGACTGGTCAATGTTCCGCGGACGGCTCAATGTCACTTTGGACGGATATTACAAATATACCAAGGACCTTCTGATGAACGTACCGCTTCCTTCCCCTAACCCGTGGATATTCCGCAATGAGGGAGAAATGTCAAACTGGGGACTTGAGCTTGCGGTAAACTCTGTCAATATCGAGAAGAACGGCTGGAGCTGGACAACGGATTTCAACATTTCCATGAACCGCAACAGGCTCGAAAAGCTTGACCTGCAGCAGGTCTACTACTACACCCAGACTTCCGAGGCCCTGAGTGAATATGTGGTCAGGATGACTCCTGGACGTCCACTGTCCCAGTTCTGGGGCTACACCGCCCTTGGAGTGGACCCTGAGACCGGTATGGTTATCTATGAAGATTACAACGGCGACGGCAAGATCAATGTGGCCGACAAGCATTATATCGGTGACGCAAATCCTTGGTTCACGGCCGGAATGACCAACACCGTCAGCTGGAAAGGATTGAGCCTCAGCATACTTATGACAAGTTCCGTTGGAAATGACATCTATAATGCATCGCGCATAGAGATGATAGGAATGTACAACGGCAGCAACCAGATAAAGGATGCCGTAAGGCGCTGGAGGATTCCGGGCCAGGTTACAGATGTGCCTAAGGCAGGGGAACTTGACAACCTCAAGGCTTCCACAAGGTGGATAGAGGACGGCTCTTATCTGAAAATCAAGAACATCACGCTTGCCTATGATATAAGGCATCCGGCACTTAAGAAGGCGAACATATCGAGCATCAGGCCTTATATAACGCTTGACAATATGATTACTTTCACCAAATATTCCGGCTATGACCCGGAGATGAGCCAGTGGTCGAGCGCTACGAATATGGGCATAGACTGGGGCACATATCCATGTGTGAAGACAGTGTTGTTCGGAGTGAACATAGAGTTTTAGGGGGCAGTCCGGATTTCGGACCATCAAATCCAATAAAGTATGAATAAAATGAAAAAGACATATATAATGGCAGCATTCGCCTCGCTTTTCTGTCTTTCTTCCTGTGACCTGAATCTCTTTCCTGAGACAGGATACAGCGAGGGAAATGTAAATGTGGAGGGAAATGAAGGCGAATCGCAGTACTCGACAAGGGAGGACATGAAGGGACTCCGTGATGCAATCTATTCCAGCTGGACCAAGGATATTCAGGAAAAAGGCTATCTGGACTGGCTTGTATATGCGGAATGCCGTGCAGACAATGCCTACGGCGGAAATCCGGGTACCGGCGAGCTTATGGCAATCGAGGCCAACAGGCAGGACGGGGAGAACAAGAACGTTGTCCGTGACTGGGACTGGTATCTTTCGCAGGTAAGCAACTGCAACAATATCATCTGCAACATAGACCGCATAAAGGAGGCTGACGCTTCCATGACTGACAGGGAGTATGGCGAATGGAAATCCGAGGCCTATTGCTGGAGGGCATGGCTCCTTTTCCAGATGTCGCAGATATGGGGAGACATACCTCTTGTCAATACGATTCCTCCGGCAATCACGGCAGAAAATATCGAAGAAGTGTATGACCAGTATTTTCCGGCCAGGACTGCGAGGGCGGACATCTATGCCCAGATTATAAAGGAACTTGACTTTGCATGCAGCAATGCACCGGATGTGAACCATTCTGACAAGTTTCTCTTTACCAAGGCTTTTGCCCATGGCATGCTTGCGAGGATATATGCGGAGTCCACTGCGCGTGACTGGAACAAGGTCATTGAGCATTGCGAGGCAGTTGAGTCAATGGGGTATTCTCTTGTCGATGACTACGGCCATATATGGGCATACGATGAAGCGGATGCTGTCCGCAACACCTCTGAGTCAATTTTCGAGATTACATGGACAAGAAGCAGCGGAAACTGGGTGTGGATGATGTTCCACAGGAATGCCTATAATCCGGATGACAGCTATTCGTGGATCAAATGGATTACTCCTTCACGTGACCTTATCGCCGCATACGATGCAGAGGGAGATGCCGTCAGGAAGAATGCCTGCATTGCCATTGATGAGGCCTCTTGGTCTAACTATTATCCTGGCAATGAGTATGCATTTATGCACAAGTGCCCTACAAATGCCTCCAGCACCATCCTTATGAGGCTTGGCGAAATCTATCTTCTTCATGCAGAGGCTCTTGCCATGACAAATGACCTTGACGGGGCGACTGACTATGTGAACCGTATACGTTCAAGGGCAGGCATCAGACCTGTGTCCCGTCCGGGGAACATGGAGGAAATGATTGATGTAGTCCTGCATGAACGCCGCCTTGAGCTGGCATTTGAGGGATTCCGTTTCTTTGACCTTCTCCGCCACGGTTTGGAAAGAGTCAAGTCGGTACATGACGCGATGCCGGGAAAAGACAAATACTGGCAGAGCAGATTCCCTCTCTCGGAGGAGACTGTGCTTATGCCTATACCTCAGACGGCCCTGGACAACAACCCGAGCCTGGTGCAGAATGCAGGATATTAAACTTTTGACAATATGAAATTTACCAGAATACTGATTTTTTCACTTTTTGCCGGAATCTGTGCATGCAACTGTACAACGGAAAAGCCTTCCGGCAGCGATGAGACAGGCAGCGTAAAGCCTGACAAACCAGTGCAGGAGCATGATGTCACCGCCTTCCTGACCAAATGTGACGGGACTGTCCTGTTTGCGGAGAGCGGCTTTGACTTCGGGAAGCCCGGCAGCATGTCGCCTTATCAGGTGACATACGACAAGAATACAGATTCACCGCAGGTTGAGGGATTCGGTCTGGCCATAACCACGGCCACGGCTTTCAATCTGCTCAAAATGACACCGGAAGACAGGACTGCTTTCCTGACTGAGACATTTTCCAAAGAAAACGGTGCTGGCTCAAGCCTGATACGTGTCTCGATAGGCGCATCCGATTTCTGCCTGAAGGACAACTATACATGGTGTGACGCGAAAGGACTGGAGAATTTTGCTGTCCACCAGGAGGACAGGGACTTTCTTTTCCCGGTCCTGAAGGAAATCTATGCCATCAATCCGGATGTGAAAATCATTGGCTCTCCATGGTCATGCCCGAAATGGATGAAAGGTGCCCAGTGGGGATATGAGGGCTATGATTCCGCAGTGCTGGAAAGAGACTTTGATTCGTGGACAAGCGGACGTCTAAAGCCTTCGTGCTATCAGGCGTATGCAGAATATTTCGTGAAGTGGATAAAGACGATGAAGGCGGAAGGGTTTGACATACATGCAGTGACGATGCAGAATGAACCGTTGAACCACGGCAATTCAATGTCCATGTTCATGCCTTGGAGAGACCAGGCCGCATTTGTGAAGGTGCTCGGTCCTGCCTTGGATAAGGCCGGCTTGGGTGACGTGAAGATTCTTCTTTTCGACCACAATTACAATTATGACAATAAGGACGGGCAGATAAACTATCCTCTGAACATTTATGCTGACCCTGAGGCTTATAAATGGGCGGCCGGCTCAGCATGGCACAACTATGGGGGAAGCGTGTCAGAACTGGACAACATCAGGGCTGCCAATCCTGAGAAGGACATATATTTCACGGAGGCGTCAATCGGTGAATGGAACTACTCGTTCGACGGATGTCTTGTAAATGATTTCTCGTCAATATTCATCGGGACGCTGAAGCGCGGCGGCAAGGGCGTGACATTGTGGAATCTCATGCTGGATGACAAGAAAGGACCTTACAGTCCTCATGACGGCTCATGCAAGACATGCTACGGCGGAGTTACGATAAATTCTTCTGACTACAGGACAATCACACCGAACAGCCATTGGTACAATATGGCCCATGCATCTTCCGTAGTTAAGCCCGGGGCAAGACTTATGAAGACAGGGGGATTCAGCTTTCCTTCCGGCTTTGAGTGTCTGATGTTCCTCAATCCGGACAATACGGTCGGAGTCATTGTCTGCAACAAGAATGCATCTGAGCAGCAGCTTGTCTTTGCCAATACGAAATTTACTGTAAAGTATACAATGCCGGGCAAGGCCATAGCCTCGCTTCTGTGGCAGGAATAATAAAAAATGATAGTATGAACAAGTATATTAAATTTCCGATAATGCTTATTGCCGGTGCCTCTCTGCTGGCATCATGCCTGAGGACTCCGGAGTTCAGGACGACGGACAAAGGACCGGACATGACAGTGAACAGCTGTACCGAAGCTACATATATGGGAGCCGGCATAAAGTTTTCCGTGACCGTAAATGATGACGAATTCGCACTTTCGACGCTGAAGGCAAAACTTTTCTACGATGAGGCGGAAGTGGGCGAGACCGTTGTCAGGACCAAGGAAAACGGAACATACGAAGGCACTCTCACTGCCCCTCTGTATAAGGACATTCCGGACGGAATCGCCTCTGTAGTCTTTGCGGCCCAGAATGTGGGCATGGGGCTTACTTATGATACGGTATATGTGAGTCTTAAACGCCCTGATTTTCCGACTCTTACACTTTCGGACCAGGACGGCGGGACATGGCAGATGCACAGGAAGGAAGGCTGGCGCTACGAAGTTACCGCTGATTTTCCTGCCCGCATGAAGGGCATCGTGACCACTCCGGCAGTCAATGCCGACGGTGATGTAATCACATTCGGATGGAACGGCTCTGAGCTTGAGGCCGGGAATGAGAACGCCATACCGTTTTCTGCAAACATTTCCGGAGAATACACTGTCTCAGTGGACCTGATGAGCCTTTCTGCCTCACCGTTCAATCATGTGATTTCTGAAGAGATTGACCTTGGCGAGGCTTCACCTGAGGCTGTATTTGCCCTTCGTCAGGGAACGGGCCTGTCCTTCCCTATGATAGAGGCTGTGAGCGATTGGGACCTTGACCCTGATTTCTTCTCCGTAGATGACAATAAGAATGTGATTTTCAATGCAGTCGACGGTCACTATAAATTCCGTGCGGATTTCGGTGCTTCATTCATAAAGGTGCTTCCTTGCGATGCGGCAGGAAACGAGCTCTCAATGGGAAGCAACTGTGACGGTGCAGTCTGGGCAATCGGCCAGAATTTCGGAAAGCCTGTAATCGGACCGTCATGGAATACTACCGATGGAGCCTATGCTTTCGCACAGGTATCTCCGAAAGTATTCCAGTTCAGCCTTAATGTCGGAGGACAGATCAAGGAAGGTGTGGCGCTGAAAATCTTCCAGCAGATGGGCTGGGGAGGAGAATTTGCCAAAAAGAACTTTGCTTCATTTGACGGTGCAGGTGTCTTTGTAATGACGGAGTCCGGTGACATAAACATTGCGGAAGGAGCGAAGCTGGCAGACAAAAAAGCCTACCGCTTTACTCTGGACCTCAGCGGCGGTGCAGATGCGGCTGTCCTCAAAGTCAGGGAAGTCGAGGCTGCCGGAGGAGCTGTCCTGGATATTTCCGTGAACGGAGTCAAGGCGGACCGTCTTTCCAAGAGCATCTACAAAATCAAGGCAATGCAGATAGAGAAAGGCGCGTCCATATCATTCTCCGGCATAGACAATCCTGACGGATGGTATGCGGATCCTGACCATTTCAGCCGCTCCGCTTCTGGACTTTCTTTCAATGCTGTGTCCGGCTATTACTCAATGGAGCTGAATCTGGACGGGGAATACCTGACGGTAAGGCGTGTGAAGGCAGACGGTTCTCCTGCCACATTCAAGGATGAAGGAGCAGTAACCATAATGGGCTGGGGCGTCGCCCACCCTGTGATGACAAGCCAGCTTGCATGGGATAGCGGTGCTCTGATAACGATGGCCGAGGTTGAGGACGGTGTATATCAGTTTACCGGCACGGCTGTAGAAGAAACCGACGGCCAGACGATGGGAGGCCGCTTCAGATATGACTACCTGTCAGTCAAATTCTTCGGCCAGGCAGGCTGGGGAGATGAGATGGGAACAGTAACCCTGACCGACTCTGCGGCGAAACTGCTGAAGGCTCCGGGGAATATTGAGCTTGCCGAAGGTGCGGAACTTGAAAAAGGTGCTGTCTATGTGATGACTGTGACAGCCGACAATTCCGGTTTTTCAGGAGGCAAATTTGACTGCACTGTAGACTTTGTGAAGAAATAATTATCTTTGCCGGTCTAACCGCAGGATTTTATGACCCTTTTCGTTAAGCCGGGAGCAGAGGTGAAATTTCTCTTCCTTTTGCTTTTTTCAATTTGTCTTGCAGGGCTGTCGTCATGCAGCGGAAGCGGTGACAACGCCCTGCTTGAAAAACTTGACAATGTACTTGAACAGAAAGCCACTTATCAGGGATATTTCCGGGACAGGATGAGTGTGCTCAAGGATGTGCGTTCCGAACAGACCGACCTGGAACAGATATACGGCATAAACCGCAGGATTGCAGACGGCTACATAGCACACAGCTTTGATTCCACCCTTGTCTATCTTCAGGACAACCGCGGAATTGCGCACAGTCTTGGTGATTCCCTGAAAATAATCGATACGGATTTCATGCTGGTGAAGCTGTATGTGATGTCTGGCTATAATGTGGAGGCAAGCGACATCCTGGGACGCTATGACATCTCCAATGTTCCATCTTCCATGCTGAGGAACTATTATGATGTCTCACATGTGTATTGGGGCGAGATAATGGCCTATACATCCACAGGTGTGCCGGACGACGTGAAGTGGAAAAAAAGGAATGACTTCCGTGACCTTCTTCTGTCTGTGACTCCTGAGGGCACATTTGAATGGTATGACCTGAAGCGGGAGGAGGCGGAAGCTGAGGGAGACCTCGAGAGTACGCGTGCATACGCCGTCAGGATGACAGGTCTGACAGGTGAGAATACTCACGATTATGCCAAGGCCTGTTATTTCTATGCCGAGACATTCCGTGAATCGGATTCGTCAGAGTACGAGAAATGGCTCATACGTTCCGCCATAGCAGATGTGATGTGCGCTACAAATGACTATGCTTCGTTGAATTCCCTTTCGAGGCTGCTCTTTGTAAAAGGTGACATTGACAGGGCTTTCCGCTATGTGGCGGACCACTGCATGTGTGATGCGCTTTCATACAACGGCAAGCTTCGTCCGTGGCAGATTTCACGGTTCTTTCCGGAGATTGAGAAGGCATACCAGCTCAAGCATGCCCGTGCGACGCGTGTCATGGTTCTTATGATTATTTTCATTTCAGCTCTTCTTGCGGTGCTTCTTCTTCTGATGCTTTTCATTTTCAAGAGGCAGCAGATATTGGATTCGATACGCCTGAAGCTTCAGGAGTCGTATGTGCAGATTGAGGACAGAAACCGTGAGCTTGTGGCCATAAACAGCCGCCTTGTGTCACTCAACGCACGTATGCAGGAGGCTGACAAGGTCAAGCAGGAGTACATTGCATTGTTCCTGAGCATTGTTTCTGAGAACATAAGCAAGGTACGCCAATATAAGAACCATGTGCTCAAATCCATAAGGCAGGGCAAGACCAGGGAGGTTGTACAGGAGATTGAGATGCTTCCGCCTATTGACGAGGACATATCCGAGTTCTACAAGATGTTTGACCAGACGTTCGTGAATCTCTATCCGGATTTTGTGGATAAGTTCAATGCACTGCTGGCTGACGGGGCGGCGATAGTGCCCAAGGGGGATGACATTCTGACGCCTGAGCTGAGGATTTTCGCTCTGATAAAGCTCGGCATTACAGACTCGAGCAAGATTGCGTCTCTGCTGCATTATTCCGCCAATACGATTTATAATTACAGGGCGAAGACCAAGAACAAGGCACGTGTCTCGAGAGACAGTTTTGAGGAGGCCGTGCGCAATATTGACTGAACAGAAACATTATGATAATGAAAAAGACATTTTTGGTGCCGCTTGCCGGTGCCGTCCTCCTGGCTTCATGCGGCCAGGCAGGCAATGGAAATGCAGGTCCGGTCTATCTTGATGAGGACATGCCTTTGGAGGAACGCGTCGAAGATGCGCTCTCGCGTATGACGCTTGAGGAGAAAGTCGGGGTTCTGCATGCGCAGTCGAAATTTTCTTCCGCGGGTGTTCCGCGCCTGGGCATTCCTGAACTGTGGTGCACAGACGGCCCGCACGGAATCCGTCCTGAGGTGCTTTGGGACGAGTGGAACCAGGCAGGCTGGACAAATGACTCATGTGTGGCCTTTCCTGCACTGACCTGCCTTGCCGCAACATGGAATGAGGACATGTCTGCCCTGTACGGCAAGTCCATCGGTGAAGAGGCACGCTACCGTGAAAAGGATGTCCTGCTCGGGCCGGGAGTGAATATCTACCGCACTCCTTTGAACGGACGTAATTTTGAGTATATGGGTGAGGACCCTTATCTCGCGTCGAAGATGGTCGTTCCGTATGTGCAGCAGGTGCAGGAAAACGGAGTGGCAGTCTGCGTGAAGCATTTTGCCCTTAACAACCAGGAGGCAAAAAGGCATGAGTATGATGCAGTTGTGGATGACAGGACTCTGCATGAGATATATCTTCCGGCTTTCAAGGCCGCCGTACAGGAAGGCGGTGCATGGTCTGTGATGGGTGCATACAATCTGTATCGCGGGCAGCACCTGTGCCATAACGAATACATGCTGAACGGTATTCTCAAGGGTGACTGGGGCTTTGACGGAGCAGTGATTTCTGACTGGGGAGGAACCCATGACACTGCCGAGGCCATCACGAACGGTCTTGACCTGGAGTTCGGTACATGGACCAATGGTCTTAGCGGAGCAGCTTCAAACACTTATGATTCATATTATCTTGCTGATCCGTACCTCGCTGCACTGCGCTCCGGAGAGGCTTCGGCTGATGTGCTTGACGACAAGGTGCGCCGTGTGCTCAGGCTTATTTTCAGGACAGCCATGAATACCCGCAAGCCTTTCGGGTCGCTCTGTTCCCCGGAACATTATGAGGCGGCCCGCCGTATTGCCGGCGAGGGCATCGTGCTTCTGAAAAATGACGGGGGAGTGCTTCCTCTGGACCTCTCTTCTGCCGGCCGTATCGCCGTGATAGGTGAGAATGCCATAAAGATGATGACTGTCGGCGGAGGTTCGTCTTCTCTGAAGGTGCAGCATGAGTGCACTCCGCTTGAGGGTATCCTCGCTGCGGCAGACGGAAAGGCGGAGATTGTATACGAGAGGGGATATGTCGGTGATGTGTCTGGCAGATACAATGGTGTAGTGACCGGACAGGATCTTTCTGAGAGCCGTTCGGAGCAGCAGCTTATCGATGATGCAGTGGCACTGGCTTCTGCCTCCGATGCCGTGATTTTTGTCGGAGGACTCAACAAGTCGGTCCATCAGGACTGCGAGGATTCCGACCGCTATGGCCTTGGGCTTCCGTATGCACAGGACAAGGTGATATCAGCCTTGGCAAAGGTTAATCCGAATCTGGTGGTCGTGATTGTTTCCGGCAATGCCGTGGCCATGCCTTGGGCCGATGAGGTCAATGGAATTGTTGAGGCATGGTTCGGAGGTTCTCAGGCCGGTCATGCTTTGGCTGACGTGCTTTTCGGCAAGGTGAACCCTTCGGGAAAACTTCCTTTCACGTTTCCTGAAAAGCTGGAGGACAACGGTGCGCATGCCCTTGGAGCGTATGACCCGGAGTCGGACACTGCTGAGTATAAGGAAGGAATTTATGTAGGGTACCGCTGGGCTGACAAGATGCAGGTGAAGCCTCTCTTTGCGTTCGGACATGGCCTGAGCTACACTGATTTCAGCTATGGCGGTGCAAAGTGCTCAAAATCCGTGGTGCGTTCCGGTGCTGATATACAGGTGTCAGTTGATGTTACGAATATCGGCCAGGTTGCAGGAAAGGAGGTCGTGCAGCTCTATATCGGTGATGATGAGTCATCTGTGGATCGTCCGGTGAGGGAACTCAAGGGTTTCCGCAAGGTGGAGCTTGAGCCGGGTGAAACGAAGACCGTTACCTTTACCGTTACTCCGGACATGCTGAAGTTCTATGACACGGCTTCAGGCGGCTGGATACTTGAGCCGGGCAGGTTCACTGTCTATGTCGGCTCTTCTTCAACGGATATACGGACGACGGACCGTTTTGAGGTCCGGTAAGATTTGCGCTCAGATCGGTGAGGTGCCTGATGGCGAAGCGGGCCGTAATCGGGTTGTCTGATAAAAAATAATCAATTATATTTGCCATATTATAGTATGTCTTATCCGGGGTTGTTCCCGATATTCAATAACATGTTATGGAATATACGCTTGATATTTATTCGAGACAGCCAGAGCGGCTTATGGAGCTTATGGCAAGGAACTGCAAAGCAAGGCGGCTTGAAAAGGGATATAGCAGACGGACATTTTCGGAAATGACGGGGATACCTGCCCCGACTTTAGAGAGGTTTGAGAAAACCGGCAAAATTTCATTTGAGTCTTTTTGCAAGATAGTAGTGGAATTTGGTTATTTCAACGAGATGTCCGTCATCCTTTCAAAACCGAAATTCACCACCGGCGCAGAGCTCGAAATCATAAACAGAAACAAAAATCGGCAGAAAGGAAGATGATTCCGCAAATGAACAAGATAAAGGTCTTTCATAATGATGACTTTGCCGGTACCCTTCAGATGACTCCTGACGGGAAAGGCTGTGTGTTCGGATATGCCCCGGAATGGTTGCGGAATGGATTTTCACTTTCTCCAATCGAGCTTCCCCTCACTTCTCAGCTGCTTTATTCGGAACCGGAAAAATTCGACGGAAATTTTGCCCTGTTTGAAGACAGCATGCCGGACGGCTATGGTCTGTATCTTCTTGACAAGATGCTTATGAGGGAGGGATTCAGGCTTAGAAATCTTACACCTTTGCAGCGTCTGGCCATAATAGGACGCTCCGGCATGGGGGCGCTAAGATATGAGCCGGCTGCTGAAATCAGTAAAATTACTGTCGGAGCGGGTCTGGATGAACTGGATGAAATCCAGATGAAAGCATTGGAGATTCTTTCCGAAAAAGGAGAGGGGGATGAGGATGTGCTTTATTTCAACAGCGGAAATTCAGGTGGCGCAAGGCCAAAGATTCTTATGGCAGATGATGACGGGCGGCATTGGCTTGTCAAATTCCGCCATACCTATGATTCCGTCCGTATAGGCAGGGAGGAGTATCTGTATATGGAGACTGCCGGGAAGTGCGGTATTGACATTCCGTGCATAAGGCTTCTGAACGGACGTTATTTTGCGATAGAAAGATTCGATATCAGAAATGGCAAGGGGGTTCATACCGTCACAGCTGCCGCGTTGATGAAAACTGATTTCCGTAATCAGATTACCGATTATACCAACCTGCTTGCCCTTACCGGCTATCTTACTCAGGACCCGGCTCAAGTGGAGGAGATGTATCGCAGGATGGTATTCAATCTGGTATGTGACAACAAGGATGACCATGCCAAGAATTTCAGCTTCCAATGCTGTGACGGAATCTGGAGGCTTGCCCCGGCGTATGACATCACATATTCTCCGGATGGCTCAGGCGGACAGCATGCCACTTCATTGTTCTATGACGGAAATCCGGGCAGGGACCTTGTCATTAAGGCTGGTGTTCAAATCCGGATTCCTCAAAAGAGATGTGAGGAAATCATAAATGTAATAGAGGAGATCTGCAGTGAAAGCCTGCCTGTTTTCAGAAAACTTCAGTAGGCATCCGTTGCCCGGCAGGGCCGTTCTCATTTGCCGAGATAATCTTTGAGTGATTGGCGGAGAAGCTTGAGGGCACGCTGGATTTCAGACGTTACTTTGCGGCGGGATATATTGAATCTCGCCGCAATTTGTTGATATGTCATGTCATCTTCCCGGCTTGCCAAAAAAATCTCTTTTGTCAGCTTCGGCATTCTGATAAGCTCCCTGCTGAAGATTTTCATGATTTCCTCCCTGTAGAGCTTTTCCGACAGCCCGCTGTCCGACAATGAGGCAAGTCCGGTCTCTATCCTCCACCTTGCGGCGTCGGACAGTTCATTCTTTGCTTTGATGAGAGTCTGCTGTTTCCTGAGGTAGGAAATGCACCTGGCACGGACGCATGTATACAGGTAGCCCTTGATATTGTCTTCTCCCTCTATCGTCTCGCGGTGCTCCCAAAGATACATGAAACTGTCAGTAACAATGTCCTTTGCGGCATCAGAGTCGTTGATATAGGAAAAGGCAATATTCTCGAACATGCTCCTGCACTCGAGAAAAAGTATCCCGAAAGCCTCAGCTGTCAACTGCATGATTCCAGATTATAATATTTATCTGCACTGCCAGAAATCGTTTTTCAAAAGGCCGTCTCCGGCTGTCGTGAAAGTGCAAATTTATAAAACTTTAAAAAAAGGAAAGGGCCGGGTCCCCTTCTGCAGGGTCCCGGCACGGCTTTCCGAAGATTTATGAAATGATGTCTACAGCCATTTGGTGTCCATCATTGTCGGATTAGATGAAGCTCCAATTGCATCATATCCGTGGCCTGTCTCGTCAGGTACACGGTTTCCGCTGCCGTTGGCTTCCCATCTGTTCATTCTCCAGTAGGCGAGCAGCCCGTCTGATGAGGGGTCGACATAGTTCATGTTGTTGGCTATCTCGGACTGGCTCAGTGCTCTCGTCCATACCCTCACCTCAGCTACATATCCGTAGAGGTAGCGGCCTCCGCCGTATGACGCACCGATCTGGAAGCCACCTGAGTTGTTGCTTGTCAGGTCAATGGTCTCGCCTGCGGTCTGGGCTCCTGTCACATACTGTCCGTCAATATAGATGTCCCATGTAGAGCCTGTCCATACCGCAGCGATGTGATACCATTTGCCTGTCTCGCAGAGCCTGTCCGTAGCGGCCGGCTGATACGAGTCATGGCATATCTGTACACAGTTATTAGGAATCTTCACGTCTCCGAAACGTACTCCGCAGACTCCCTCGATACCCATGATTGAGCTGATGTAAGGGTCGCTTGACTGGAAGCGGTCCACATATACCCTTGATTCGAGAGTGACCTGTGCAAGCGCTGCAAGATTGGCGTCCTCCTGGAATGAAGGCACAGTGTATTTGTTGCTTCCGAGATAGATGGCCTTGCTTATCACAGGAGTCTTCAGCACGATGAAGAGTGTCCTTGAAGGCTCAAGTACCTGCATGGCGCTCACAGACTTGATGCTGACAGGGATGCAGTATGTCACTCCTTCAGAGAAGTTTTCCATGGTTGTGACTGTCACGTCAACCGCGTCAGACATGTTGTGTCCGGCATGGATTGACGTTGACCATGAGCTCATCTCGAAACTGCCCTCCGGTGCCATCTGGTAATTCTTTCCGTATTTCTTGTTGAAAGACTCCAGCATGTCCGGGCGAATTTCCAGCTCGATGGTTATATCCTCTTTGGCCTTTACGGAAGACTGCACTGTGAATGATGTCCCGTCAGGCGGTGTGTCAATTGTTATTGTCTTGTCCGGAGTGCTTTGGGCGTCCGTCATGAAAATGGCATCGTATGGCTCGACAGGATTGACACATCCTGCTGCAAGTGCTGCAGATGCCATGAATATGATTGAATTCTTAAGTTTCATATTATTGTCTTATGATTAAGTTAGTTGGCAGGGCCGTAGATTTCGGCTTCGTTCATACTTGTGTATCCTGTGACTTTTCCTACCATCACGCGGATATAGCGCGCCTTTACAGTCTTTGTGAACTGGAAAATCTTCCAGTTGTCATTGACCTTAGGCACGAAGGTCTCTCCTCCCATCAGGCTTGACCAGTTCTTTCCGTCTGTGCTGTAGAGGAAATCAAGGATTTCAGGGTTGGAGTCTGTATAATATATATGCCAGCGGAATCCGTTGATGTCATATACCTTGTCCATCTCGATGACGAAGTTTCCGCCGTTGCCCCATGAATAGCTTGCGGATGCAGCATACCAGCAGTTGCTGTCCAAAAGGCCGTCGAACATCCTCGCTTTCTGGGCATCGCTGTCGAGGTTCCATACTCCGTTGGCCCCCTCCATGTTTTCTCCCTGCCAGCAATTGATTGTCCAGTCTGCAGTAGGCTCTATCTTGGTGCCTGTCAGTGCGGTAGCCTCCAAATCCATTCCGAGCTGGTTGATTCTTGCAAGCACATATTTCACGAGTTTGCCGCCTTCCGGCTGATATATGCTCTCTTCCGGGAATTCCACTACAAGCGGAATCAGGTAGTCACCGAGTCCGAGCCCCTTAGGATCGAAGCCGATTTTTACAGCCTCTGACGTCATGGTGCCTTCAGCCGCCGTTATCGGAGCCAGAGTGACCCTTGAAGCCTCTGCCGCGATGTATTCAGTACCGTTTTTCTTGTTGTATTCATCAACGAGTGACTCGTCAAGCACAATGTTGAAGGAAACATCCTCTGAAAGCGGCCTTGAAAAATTCAGTGCCACGCTGATGTTCATTTCTCCTGAGACGGAACCGTCATCCTCAAGCATGAAATTAGCCTTTTCAAGAGCGGAAGATGTCAGTGAGCAAGTCATATAGCCTCCGGCAGGGTTGGCGTCCTGAATGGCTCTGCGCATAAACTTGTAAGGCATGTCGGAATGGGCATATTCATATTCCATGTGATAGGCTCCGAATCCTCCGGCAAAGCCCTGTGTCGGGTTGAACCTGGCCATTCCAAGGAGAGAGTTCACTCTCTGTCCGTCACGGCACGTATGATTTACTCCGCCGTTTTTCCAATATGACTCGAAATTCTCGGCAAAAATGTACTGTTCCGGCTTCCAGCCCACATTATATGCGTTGTTGAAGCGGTTCTGCAGGTCTGAGTATCCGCTTGAAGCGTATGCCTGTACGATTCCGTAGTCAAAAAGCTCGGCATATTCTCCGCGCACTGCGTATGGAACTCCGTCTATCATGAACAGCCTGCCTGTGCCTGACTTTGGGCCTACATATTTGCTCATTGCCAGAAGGGTCCTGTTGAAAAGGTCCGGTGCCGGATTGCCTACCAGCGGGCCTGAGGCGCCGAATCCAGGCTCATAGTCGATGTCAATGCCGTCATAATTATATTTTACGATTGAATCCTGGCAATATGCTTTTGCAAAAGCCTCTATGCACCTGTCCTGCTCTTCCGCAGACACGTTTGGCCAGCCTTCACACTGGAACGGCTTTGGAAGGTCGTCAAGGAAAATGGTGTAAGTCACCTTGGTTCCTTTCACTTTCTGTACAAATTCCTTGTCGGCAATCTGGTCGGGAGTGAGGTCGTACCACTGGCTCCAGATTGATATGATGTCCATTGAGTCCGGTGCACTCACGAGACGGGTCTGGTATGAAGCTCCGTTTCCGGTCCATGAACCGTACCATCCGAAGGCAACCTTGTGCTTTGTCTGTTTGTATGCGCGCAAAGCCTGGTAGTATGCGTCGTCCCTGAGAATCGGTGACTGCTGGTCCGGGTGCTGGGTAATTACGCGCTCAGGCGTGATCCAGTCTGAGCATCCGGCAAAGACAAAGCCTGTCAGAATGCTTAATATTGAATATTTTATGATTTTATTCATATTGTTCAGTTGTCTTTATTTTTGTTATTTCTTGTCCCACCAGAGTTTGGTGTCTCCTGTGTCCGGTCCCGAGAGAAGACCGGTGGCCTCTGAAACTGCAGGACCGTTGTTCGCATATTCCGAACGCGGGAAAGTCATTCTCCGTATCTGTGTTTCTGTGCTGACTTTGCCGCCGCTCATGTTGTTTACAATCGGGATTACCTTAGGATAGCCTGTGCGCCTGAACTCTGACCATGCCTCCTGTCCGTTAGGGAACATTGCAATATACTTCTGAGTGATTATACGCTCCAGTTTGGCTTCACGGCCTGCGGATTCGTCCCATTTCGGAGTGATTGACGATGGCTGTCCGGCAGAGTTCTTTGTTGAGCTGGTGTTCTTGTCGTCAAATGCGGCAGGGGTCTTCGTGCTGTTCATGTAAGTCGCAGCATCTGAAGAGCTGACTCCGTTTTCTGCAAATGACAATTCTATTCCGGCTTCATAGAAAGTCTTGTCGTCGCCTCCCATCTCCCAGCCGAGCATTGCTCCTTCTGCACGCAGGAATGAAACCTCAGAGGCGAGCATCCATACCACAGGGGTATTCTTGGCTACATTAGGTACGGAGAGCGGCTTGTAATTGTCCTTGAGCATTGCGCGCAGACCGCAGCGGATTCCGTGGTATCCGCCTCCATCCACGGTAGCCTCCTTGAAATACTTCGGAAGACGCGGATCTTCGTATCCGTTCATGTATGCGTCAATCGTAGCTCCCATGCGGGTGTCTGTATATGCATTCCATACTTCCTCAAGAGGGTTGAACACCTGCATTGTTCCTGAGCTCTTGAGCCATGCACCGTCTGTGGACTTTGTCATGACGCCGTCTGCCACGGCTTCTTCTGCATACTGCTGTGCCAGGGCCGGCTCAACGAAACGTATGCGCATTGCCATGCGGAGCTTCACTGAGTTTGCCAGCTTGAGCCATGCAGAGTAGCTTCCCTGGTAAACCAGGTCTACGGAATAAAGAGGAGGTCTTGCAGATGAGCCTGCAGATGCCGCCGCGTATGCCTTGAGTACATCAATTGCTGCGTCAAGGTCTGTGAAAAGGCTTTTGTAAACGGTTTCCTGTGAATCATACGGGCTTACATCCTCACCGAAATGGGTGAACGGAACAGGGCCGTAGATGTCGGTCACGCGCTGGATTGCCATTACTTTGATGACTTCTGCAATGGCGAATGAAGCCTCGTCAATCTGGTCGTTTGCAAATGCGTATTTGAGGTTGAGCCATGCCGGCATAACCTTGGTGAAAGCCACTGAAAACGGATAATTGTTGTAGTCTGTTCCGTCCAGGTCGTAGGTCGCGGTGTATGAGCCTCCGTTGAATGCCTGGGTTGCTCCAAGATAGCCGGCAAATGAGTCTCCCATCAGGTTGCATGCACGCTGGAATTCGTTTGCTCCCTCATCGCTGCACGGGATGACCGCATCCATTTCCATTGTGGTAATGTATGATTTCATGTCGACCACCTGGGCTGCATCGGGATTCGTGTTGAAATCCTCGAAATTTTTTGTGCAGGACGAAAGAGCCATTGAGAAAATGGCTGCAGCCGCTCCTGCCTTGATATATGTTTTCATTGTCATTGGTCTGAGTTTTTAGAATTGAAGTCTTACACTGAAACCGAGGTCTCTTGTGCTTGGCTGCATGAAGAAGTCAAGTCCCTGGTAATATGTTCCTGTGGAAGCTGTAACTTCCGGGTCGAACGGTGCCTTGTTGTAGATCATCCAGAGGTTGTGTCCGACGAGCGACACGGTCATTCCGAGCTTGTCCTTGAACCATTTTCTCGGAAGGTCATATCCGATGGACAGTTCGCGCAGACGCACGTTTGTCATGCTGTAGACGTAGTGTGCAAGCATTGATGTTCCGTTGCCGTTGTTTGTATAGAATGTCTTGACGTCAGGGAGTTTCTGGTCTTCCGAAATCCACACGCCTCCGTTGTCGCGTGCATCGGCAGAGGCCTTTGAGGCCCCCCAGCGGTCCATGAGGGCCTGAGTTGCAGATGTTCCGTGTCCTCCGATGCGTGCATCGATGAGGAAGCTGAGCGATATGCCTTTATAGGCAAATGTGTTGTTCCAGCCGACTCTTGCCTTGGCTTCGGTATTGCCGCCGTAGATCCATGTGTTAGGGTCAGGGGTCACGGTGTTTGAGTTCGGGTCTACATAGATGCGTCCGTGGTCGTCTGTCATCAGTCCTGTAACATAGAAATCTCCGATTGAGCCGCCTTCTGTGATTTTCATGCGGTATCCGCCGTAGTCCATGTTTACTTCTGTGATGTCGATAGGCTTTCCTGTCACGTCAAGCGCTCCTTCCGGCACGAGTTCCTTGATTTTGTTCCTGTTCATTGCGAATGTGAACTGTGTCTGCCAGAAGAAATTGTTCCACGTGTTCTTGAATCCGAGTGCAGCCTCTATACCCCAGTTGTTTACCTTTCCTGCATTGATATATGCTTTCTTGAAACCTGTGGCCGGTGCTGCGTCATACTCGAACAGCTGGTCGTATGTGTTTGTGTTGTAGTATGTGAAGTCCAGCCATATCATGTCTTCGAGGAACTTCACATTCATTCCGGCTTCCCATGACTTTGTGCGCTCAGGCCTCAGGTTCACTGCCGGTGCGTGTGTGTCAGACTCTATAAGTCCTCCGGTCTTGATAGGAGTGTTGATACCCGTGATATAGCGCATCGGTGCGTTTCCGGCCTCGGCGTATGAACCCCTGACCTTGAGGAATGAGATTCCGGCAGGCTTGAGGTTGGCCATGGATGAAATCACTGCGGAAAGACCTACCGAAGGATAAGGGATGTTCACTCTCGGGGTAAATGCAAGCTGTGATGCCCATTCGTTGCGGAATGTCGCATCAAGATAGAGCATGCCTTTGTAGCCGAGCTGGAGAGTGGCGTAGATTGCCTGGGCCTGGTCGTGATAACGCTCTGCAAAAGGTTTGGTCTGCGGATGCGTCATGCTTATGTTGTTCACGGTGAACTTGTTGGCCATCGTGGCAAGGTGTCCCTCAAAACCTGATGCATTGTGCACGTCGTCCATTATGCTGGCTCCGAGGTTGAACAGGACTCCGAATTCATTGTTAAAGAATTTCTTGTCGATTGTCAGGAGGACATCGCCATAGAAATTATTGTGGCTGATTTTGTTGTCCTGGTAGTTACCGAACTCTGACGCAAAGAGGGTGTTTGAAGAAGCATGGATTTTCCTCGTATAGTTCATTGAGGTATTGTCAAGGCGTGCCCTTCCTGTCACCCACATCCATTTGGTGATGTCCCATTTGAGTGTTCCGGTGAGGGTATAGCGGTTGGCCGTGTTTTCGAAAAGTTCCCTGTTGGTCTCCCAGTAAGGGTTTTCCACTCCGTCTACAAACTCCAGTGGCCAGAACTGCCTCATGTAGCCTGCGTTGGCGTCATATCTTTCGTAGATCTGATATTTTGCGATGTCGTCACCCCTCGGGAACAGATATACTGCGACGAGAGGGTTGTGGTAGAGTCCCTGGAGGTAAGGGTTACGCTTGTACTGCCTCATGTAGCTTCCGCTTACATCCAACGTGAGCTTGTCTTTGATGAGCTGTGCTGTGTTGCGTATGGAGAAAGTGTAGCGGTTGAATGTGTTGTTGTTTATCAGACCGCGTGAATTGAGCGATGATGCGGATACGTATGTCTGGTTTGTGGCATTTCCTACAGATACTGAAAGTGAGTTCTGTGTGTTGTATCCGGTCTGGAAGAAGTCCGCCGGGTCGTATGACGTCGGAGTGTCAAGCTTTGTTCCCCAGCTCATTGACGGTGCGGTGGCATCTGTTCCGTAGGTGTTCTGGAACAATGGCATCACAAATGGGGAGGAGAAGGTGGTGTTGTTGGAATAGTTTACCGAGAGCTTGCCCTCGTGTCCTTTCTTGGTGGTGATGAGGATTACACCGTTTGCACCCTGTGAACCATAGAGGGCTGATGCTGTCGCACCTGTGAGGATTGACATTGACTCGAAATCCTCAGGGTTGAGGTTGGCGATGCCCTCGAAGTCTCCTCCGTCCGGAGTCTCGTAATATCCTTCGGTCTGTGCAGAGCGGAGGTTCGGCATCGGGATACCGTCAATTACGTAAAGTGCGTTGTTGTTTCCGTTGATTGACTTCACGCCTCGCATGATCACACGGGTGGAACCGCCTGCTCCTGATGCGCTCTGGTTGATCTGCAGACCTGCGATCTTACCGGAGAGTGAATTGATGAAGTTCGCGTCTTTCACCATGTTCACGATGTCGCCGTCGACTTTCTGCACGTTGTAGCTCAGGGCTTTTTCTTCGCGCTTGATGCCGAGTGCTGTCACGACAACGTCATCGAGAACTGTGGCTGCCTCGTTGAGCGTTATGTTGATGTTGCTGTTGTCGCTGATCAGGACTGTCTTGGTCTCGTAGCCGAGTACGTTGAATTCAAGGCTCTTTCCTTTCGTAGGGGGGGGCACGGTAATGGAGTAGTTTCCGTCAAAGTCGGTAATGGCTCCTGTCGTTGTGCCTGCAATCATTACGGCTGCGCCTGGGATTGGCTCTCCGTGGTTGTCTGTGACTGTTCCTGTTATTGTCACAGGGACGTCTCCCTCTGCTTTTGCAGATTTCTTGGAAAGGATGATGTAGGTGCCGTCAAGATTCCAGGCAACGTCTGTCCCTTTGAATATTTGTCCCAGGGCATTTTGTACCGGAACATTGCTGACATTCACAGAGACTTTTTTCTGGATGTCGACGCCTTTGTTGATGAACAGGAAGCGGGACTGTTGCTCAATCGCCTTGATAACCTGTTCGATGGAAGCATTTTCCATGTTCAGCGTTATGCCGCCGTCCTTGTTCTGTGCCGTTGCCAGCCAGGATGTCAGGAGCAGCATCGCTACAATTCCGGAAATCTTCCGGAACGCATTTAAGAATGTTGCTTTAGTCATAAGTTAATAATGTGATTTAATAAAGTATATTGTGGAGCGGCATATTTCTATGCATTTCCATTTTTTTCTTGCCGCATATTGTTTCGGAGAAACTCCGTTTATTCTGCTGTGTCTTATTTTTCTGCCAATTATAGTTTTAAGTGTCAATATGGTTTGTGCCGTGAATGGTTATTCAGTTTCCGGTGTGGTGGCTTGCCGTTCGGGCGGCAGTTAATAGATTGTCACGGTGTCAGTTGCTTCATTAATCCTGAACTTGAAGTCTGCTGTTCTCTGAAGGATTCTCAGGGCATTGGCAACACCGTCGTTCACGCGGATTTTTCCGCTGACTTCACTGATGTCCGGAAGTCGTTTCATTTCGATTTCTATGTTTACTCCGAATGCCTTTTCGAAATCTTCCATTGTCCTGTCGAATGTCTTTCCGCCTATTTTTATGAGACCTCTTGTCCAGCAGATGTCGTCCTGGCCGCTGATTTTCTCCATTTTCATGATTCCGTTCTCAATCCTTAGCATGTCGTTCGGGTTGAGTATTATGCCTTTGCGTTCCGGGTCTGAAAGGTTGACCACTTTTACCCGTCCTTCAAGCAGTGTCGTGGTGAAGATGCTGCTTTCTTTGTATGCCTCCACGTCGAATTTTGTTCCGAGGACGCTTACTTCCGATATGAATGTCCTGACTACGAAAGGTCTTGATTCGTCGTGTACGACATCGAACATGGCTTCTCCTGTAAGATATACTTCTCTCTTGTCTTTGCGGAATACGACAGGATACTCGATTCTTGCCCCGGAGTTGAGGTGTACGGATGAGCTGTCAGGCAGTGTGATGATAAAGTGTTCCCCGGGAGGGGCTTCTACCGCTGTCATCAGTGACGAGATTGAGTCGTATGTCAGTTCGTGGGATATGTACCCTGTCACGATGGCAAGTGCGACAGCTGCGGCCGATGAGATTGCTGCAATCCACACGGTCCTGCGCCTGCCTGCCTTCTCTTTCTTGCTTCCGATTCTGCTTTCGATTGTACTTCCGGCTTTGCCTGCGGCTGTTGCTGCATTGGCTGTGGCGACTGTGGTTACCGCTGGGTTTTTATGTGCATGGCTGTGAGCGGAACTCCTGTCAGCCATTATGCCTGCCATGCCGGTCAGGTCTATGATGGAATGGATTGCTTCTATTTCTCTGGAACATTCTTCCGGAGACTCCCGGTACCACTGGGCTATCATTTCCTCTTCTTCCGGAGTGGCCTGGCCGTGCAGTGCACGATATATGATTTCTTCGTGATGTTTTTTCATTACAGTTATGCTTTTACATCAATATAAACGCATAACTTACGCATGTTTACATCTTCTTTTGCAGATTTTTCAATAAAGTTTTCCTGTGCATGACTCCATGCGTACCGTTCCAAGTGTTCGGTTTCTTGTGAGATGAGCTGCCCCGTTTTTCCTGGACCGGTTTAACAACATCTCATTCTCATCTTTTCAATTCCAGCCTTCCAGTCCTCCTGGTCTGCTCGGTTGCATTGCCGGGGCAGCCAGCCACTTGCCGTCGTGCCGCTCCGTGGTGCATCATGTACGACCGGTACCCTTTCGGGCTCCTGCCGCAAAGGCCCGGCTGTATCCGCTTCTCGTTGTGGTACGTCATATGCTGCCGGGTCTTGTCCACAAGCTCCTGCATGGTCCTGTCCATAAGCTCCTGCATGGTCCTGTCCATAAGCTCCTGCATGGTCCTGTCCATAAGCTCCTGCATGGTCCTGTCCACAAGATTTTGTCCGGTCCTGAACTGCCCAAGGTCGCCTGGCTCGGTCTTCATGTTGCCGAAGAAGCATCCGATGACGCGCTGTCATAGCAGTTCCCCGGCCACAAAATGACGCCTTGGCGTGGCCGGGACACTCGAATCACGTCTCCTGTCCACGACAAGCAGCCGTTTTTGTGGCCAGGATTCTTTCGGCCCGACGGCAAGTGGCCTGTCCCGGTAGATATCCGGCAGATGGTCCGGCAAGTCTTAAAGACCGAAAGCCTCTTTTACAATCTCAACAGAATCAAGTAGTTCCCATCCGAAGAACTGCACATATTCTGATGTCTTCTTTCCGTTGCGGATTATTGTCACTGATTCCTTGTAAGGCTTGCGTCCTACGTGACCGTATGCGGCAGTCGGTTCATATATAGGCTTCTTGAGCCCGAATTTTTCGATGATTTTTGCAGGGCGCAGGTCGAAAAGCCTGTTTATCTGCTCTGCTATGAACGCATCGCTGAATTGCCTTGCTTCTCCGGCAGGGGCAACACCGTCCTGTATTCCTGTCGTGTCAAGGGCTGCCGTTCCGTATGTGTTCACGAAAATGCTGACAGGACGTGCAACACCGATCGCGTATGACACCTGCACAAGCATCTCGTCTGCCACCCCGGCAGCCACCATGTTCTTGGCGATATATCTTGCCGCGTATGCTGCGGACCTGTCTACTTTTGACGGGTCTTTTCCGGAGAAAGCACCGCCTCCGTGTGCTCCCTTGCCGCCGTATGTATCCACGATGATCTTGCGTCCCGTAAGCCCGGTGTCTCCGTGCGGCCCTCCGATCACGAATTTTCCTGTAGGATTCACATGCAGGATGTAGTCATTCTTGAACAATGATGCAGTCTGCTCCGGAAGTGACTCTACCAGCATGGGCAGGAGGATTTCAGACACGTCCTTGCGTATCTTTGCCTGCATTGCTTCGTCGACGCGTTTCTGTCCATATTGGGCCACGGCGTCCTGGTAACACATTTTCCCGAGTTCAGCAGGAACAAATTCGTCATGCTGGGTGGAAATGACAATGGTGTGCACACGTACCGGTTTTCCGGTGTCTCCGTCATATTCTATTGTAAACTGGGATTTTGAGTCAGGCCTCAGATAAGGCATAAGCTCCGGAGTCTTCTTGCGTATGTCAGAGAGGATGATAAGAGCCTGGTGGGAAAGTGCGAGAGGGAGAGGCATGTATTCCTCTGTATCGCAGCATGCATAGCCGAACATCATTCCCTGGTCTCCGGCGCCCTGCTCGTCCGCATTGCTTCCCGTGACTCCGCGGTTTATGTCGGCACTCTGCTCATGGACGGCGGAAAGGACTCCGCATGAATTGCCGTCAAACATGTAGTCGGCCTTGTTGTAACCTATTTTGTTGATTACCCTGCGGGCAGTGGACTGTATGTCAACGTATGCATCCTCCGAACGGACCTCACCTCCTACTACAACCAATCCTGTGCTGCAGAACGTCTCGCATGCAACCTTTGCCTCCGGGTCCTGGCGGAGGAATTCGTCAAGAATGGCATCTGAAATCTGGTCAGATACCTTGTCAGGGTGTCCTTCTGACACCGACTCCGATGTAAAAAGATAGTTCATGGTATACCTTTATATTATTTATATATTTTATATTTAAACTTTTAAACTTCGTTTCCGCTCACTCCTGCCTCTGCATGTTCCAAATGGACCTTGTCCTCTGCTTAATCGTTTATTTCAGACTTTGTCTGCAATCACTTTCGCTTCTGCAGAGTACAAATGGAATTTGTCCTCTGCTGCTCAGCTTAATCGTTTATTTCAGACTTTGTCTGCAATCACTTTCGCCTCTGCATAGTACAAATGGAATTTGTCCTCTGCTATTCTGCTTAATCGTTTATTTCAGACTTTGTCTGCAATCACTTTCGCTTCTGCATAGTACAAATGGAATTTGTTCTCTGCTGCTCAGCTTAATCGTTTATTTTCGAATATAGGTCAGGATGCAGTGACATAAAAAACAAAGCCCCACAAGAATGCGGAGCCGTCACAAAACACAAAACATTGATATGAAAAGCGGTCATAATGATGACCAGGTCAACATTTTAGCATTTTTTATTGTGGTTGCAAGCAGCCAAATTTCTCCACATTCCGAAAGGTGTGCCGGATTGCTTCGGACATCCTTCATTTATTTTTGGGCGGCAAAGATACGAAAAAAAACTCAAATGCAAATTTTTTGTGAAATATTTGACTGCTGACAGAAGAAACCTTCATGTGCGGAACATCCATCAGGAAATCTTGCGACTCTTCCTCCCGCTTCCCGCCATGCTTCTTTCACTGCTCTTTTCTTCTGTTTCCCGCCACCCAATATCATCTTCCTTCTATCATCTTTCCTTCTTTACTTACTTTCGACCGTTCTTTCCTACCTCCTCCTACCTCACTCTTCCTACACCTCAACCTATCTCTCCCTCCTCCCGAGATCACTCCACCTTGTCTGTCACTTCGCCTCGCCCTCTGGATTGCCGCTTTACCGTTCCAGGTGTGCATGACTTATGTGATACCTGGAACGGTCTGAATTTGTAATGTCTTGTTAATTAGTGTGTTATGATTTTGGGGCGTTCCAGGTCATCCACTTGGGGCGCAGACCTGGAACGCTTGCCCGGAAAATATGCTCCGTCAGCAGCTCTGATGACCTTCATATTAACTTATTTATATGGAGCTAATCCGGACTTGTTTTATAATAGGTGATTTTGCCGGCCGGAAAAAGGCGGACCTCCTTTTGTAAATATGGTGAAAAGTCTGCACTTCAATGCGCGGGCCTATTCCTTTTCTCGCAAAAAATGTTATCTTTGCAGCGTTAATGTATTTTATAAACTCATAAAACGTTATGAAACAAACAATTAAGTGCTTGCTGTGCTGTTTGTGTGCGGCTATGTTCACGTGTGTTTCTGCTTTTGCGCAGGTAACGACATCTGCCCTTGGCGGACGAGTTGTAGATGCCCAAGGAGAACCAGTGGTTGGAGCGGCAGTTGTCGCAACCCACACTCCTTCAGGAACAGTCTATGGCGTTGTCACCAATGGTGAGGGACGTTACACCGTAAACGGAATGCGTACCGGCGGTCCTTACACCGTGGAAATCTCTTGTCTCGGCTATCAGACCCTGACCTACACGGATGTAAATCTTCAGCTTGCTGAAACATTCTCATTGAACGCTTCACTTAAGGAAGACTCTGAAATGCTCAGCGAAGCTATGGTAATCGCCGCACCGGCATCAAAATTCTCTGCCGAGAAGACCGGAGCTGCGACCAACATCTCAAGCGAGCAGATCACATCGCTCCCTACTGTGAACAGGAGTATCACAGACATTACCAAACTTTCTCCATACGGTGGAAACGGTATGAGCTTCGCCGGAACTGACGGACGTACTGCCAACTTCACGGTCGATGGTGCGAACTTCAACAACAACTTTGGTCTTTCATCCAACCTTCCAGGAGGCGGCAGCCCTATTTCGATAGACGCTATTGAAGAGGTGCAGGTGGTAATCTCTCCTTACGATGTACGCCAGACCAACTTCATTGGAGGTGGTGTAAATGCCATCACAAAATCAGGTACCAACACTTTCAAAGGTTCCGCCTACGTCTATCATAAGAACGAGAACCTTGGCGGTGATACAATAGAAGGTGAACAGATTTTAGGAGCACGAGAAAAGAACAGGACTACAACATACGGTCTGACTCTCGGAGGACCAATCATCAAGAACAAGCTCTTCTTCTTCGTCAGTGCTGAATATTCCCAGTCACCTACCGTAGTCAACAGGTGGAGGGGTTCTGAAGATGGAGTCGGCAATGCTGACAACTACATCTCCCGTACAAAGCTCAGCGACCTTAAAGCAGTTTCTGAATTTGTAAAGGAAAAATATGGCTATGATACAGGTTCATGGACAGACTATCCGGCAAATGAAAGCAACACCAAGATCCTTGCCCGCATCGACTGGAACATCAACGAGAGCAACAAACTTGCTGTAAGGTACAACTACACCCTCAACAGGGCATGGAACAATACCAATGCTTCATCAATGGACGGTGGTTCCCGCTCTCCATACAGCCGTCTGTCCCAGTATGGTATGGCATACGCCAACTCCCTCTACTCAATGGACAACCTGGTACATTCCGTATCACTGGATTTGAACAGCCGTATCACGGAGAACATTTCAAACCAGTTCCTTGCAACATTCTCAAAACTTGACGACAGGCGTGGAAGCCCATCCGAAGATTTCCCGTTCATTGACATACGTAATGATGATGGAAGTACAGTTATGCCATACATTACATTGGGATATGAACTGTTTACCTGGAACAACGGAGTACACAACAATAATATCAATATCAAGGACGACCTTACCTATTATGCCGGAAATCATAAGATTACTGCAGGTTTGAACTATGAGTATCAGATGGCTGACAACTCATATATGAGAAACGGTACAGGTTACTACCGCTATAAGAGCCTTGACGACTTCTACAACGGAGCAACTCCTGAAATTGTCTGCCTGACATACGGATATGATGGTGAGGCGAATCCTGCCGCACGTGTGCAGTTCCACAAAGCGGGTATCTATGCCCAGGACGAATGGCAGGCAACTGAGAACTTCAAACTCACATACGGTCTCCGTCTTGACGGACTTTTCTTTGATAATAAGGACCTGATGACAAACGCTGCCATAAAGGAACTTACATACACCGTTGACGGTGAGGAACGCCACATTGACACTGGCAAATGGCCGACTGCGAACATCAGCGTTTCTCCGCGTATCGGTTTCACTTGGAATATACTTGGCGATAACAGCCTTAAGCTGAGAGGTGGTACGGGCCTTTTCTCCGGTCGTCTTCCACTTGTATTCTTCACCAACATGCCTACAAACTCAGGAATGGTGCAGTATCAGGCAAAACTGAATGCCGACAATACGGATATGACGCAGTTCAACGGCGGTGTCATCAGGCGTGAGGAACTTGTCAAGAAGTTGATAGCAATGGGGTATCCTAACACCATCACACCTGAGGACGGTACTGTTCCTAGTGAGATTTCAGCTGTTGATCCTAAATTCAAGATGCCTCAGGTATGGAAGACTTCTCTTGCATTGGACTACAACTTCCCTACTTCGTTCCCATTCTCTATCAGTGCCGAGGCCATCTACAACAAGACAATCAACGGTGTGGTTCTCCGCGACTGGAGCGTCAAGCCTGTTGACGGATTCTCAAGGTTCAACGGCGTTGACAACCGTCCTGTCTATCAGAATTCCAAATATACCTACGAAGTTGGCGGCAAAGTCAAGAACATGCCTAATACATACGTCCTTGAGAACACCAACAGAGGTTATGGATATTCAGCAAGCTTAACAATGAACATGTCACCTGTCAAAGGTCTCGACATCATGGCTGCCTACACCCATACAGCATCAAAGGAGATTACTGGTATGCCTGGTTCAAATGCATCATCAGTACTCAACTATATCGGTACAGTCAATGGACCTAATGACCCTGGTCTCCACAATTCACAGTATGTAACCCCAGACCGTTTTGTGGCATCCTTGACTCACTCTGACAAATGCGGTAACCATTTCAGTCTCATCTATGAGACTTGGAGAGGCGGCTACAACTACTCATACATGATGTCAAATGATATCAACGGTGACGGCTACAACTATGACCTTATCTACATTCCTACTGACAAGCAGGTAGCTGACAATCAGTTCCGTTTTGTAGACAATGACTCAAAAGAGCGTTTCATGGCATTTGTCCACAATGACAAATATCTGAGCAAGCATCAGGGTCAATATGCAGAGGCATATAGTGTATATTCTCCTTGGGTACATAGGGTTGACTTCAGCTATAAGCATGATTTCAGAGTGAAGATTGGAAACTCAATGAACAAGCTTCAGCTCAGCTTGGACATCAAGAACCTCATGAACCTGTTCAACTCAAGCTGGGGAGTGATGAAACAGTTGAATCCTGTCATTTCAGAAGGCCGTATCCTCAAATACGAAGGTGTAGATGCTGACGGATTTGCAACATTCTCTACTCCTAAAGCAGTTTCCGGTGACACTCAGACATGGACCAGATATCATGGTATCGGTCAGTGCTGGTATGCTTCAATCGGTATCAAATACATGTTTAACTAATTTATCATCAAGAATATCATGAAACTAAGAAATATTTTCACAATGCTTACGGCTCTTCTGGCATTTGCATTTGTTGGATGTGAAGAAGACAGCCGGTTCCTTGATGAGGTACAAGTTTCTCAGTCCTATATTGCTATCCCTAAAGAAGGCGGTTCTGTAGAAATTACAGTAAAAGCCAAAGACAAATGGGAGATTGCAGAATATCCGGAATGGCTTACAATCACTCCTGCATCTGGTGAAGCAGGTGAAACTAAGGTAACATTCTCTGCTGAAGCGGTTGAAAATGCAAACAAGGCCACAATCTACCTTACCTGCGGCAGGGCTGTCCAGAACCTTAACGTCATTCAGGGAATTGCTGAATCAAAGGTATACACTATAGCAGAAATTCTTAAGTTCACTGATGCGGACAAGGGTAAGACTGTAACAGTCTCCGGTACAATCTCTAAGATCACGGGCCCATCGTATGGCGAATTCTACATCAAAGATGAGGATGGCAATGAACTTCTCATCTACAATTCGCAGCCTTCATTTGATGAATTCAAACCTTCAGTAGGAGACGTTGTTACTGTAGAAGGACCTTTTACTATCTACAACGGCACATACGAACTCAATAAAGGTTCTGTAATAACTAAAATTGAGAGATCACTAATCCAATTGGAAGAGAAGGAAATCGAAGCATCATCAGAAGGCGGTGAAGTGTCAGTTCCGGTAACAGTGAAAGGAGAAGGCCTGATGGTGACCATCAATTACGATGGAGATGACACGGACTGGCTGACCTATACTGGAAGCAAAGACAACTCTACCATTGTGTTTAATTGCCTTTCATACGAAGTGAAGCAAGGCCCAAGGACTGCAATTGTTACTCTGTCTACCAAGAATGGAGACAAGAAATCCGAGGGACAGGTAAAGATTATTCAGTACGGTATTACACCAAAAACTATTACTGTTGCAGAAGCTTTGACGAAAGAAAAGAATACATGGCTTACTGTTACTGGTATTGTAACAGGACTCAACAACAAGGGATTCATTCTTACTGACAAGGATGGGGTTGCAATCCAGGGATATCCGAATGACACCCCGACCGTAAAGATTGGAGATGAAATTCTTTTGACAGGGAATTATACTGTATACAACAAAGTTGCAGAAATAGAAAAACCGGTCATAAGAACAATTTCCACTAAGAATGAAGTAGTCTATCCTAAGGCAAAGGCTGTCACTGAGGGTCTTATCAAAGAGTTTGACGGGAAGGCAGTCAACGGTGCTGAATATGTAGAGCTCACAGGAGTACCTTCAGGACAGTACGGCGATATCCTTATCGAAGGCACTGACGGATATGGTATTTCTCCTTATCAGGCCCTGAAGAGCTTCAACTACCCTGCCGGTTTCGAGGGTAAGACAGTGACAATCAGAGGCTATCTGCTTCAGGTCTATAAGAGCAAGACTCTAAGGGTCAATGTTGTATCTATAGAGGAAGCAAAGTAGTTCCACACAACTTGCAGGGATTCCTGCAATATCTACAAATTTGTACAGAGACGGATAATGCTGTTTCATAGCACGTAAAACGACTATTGGCGTTGTTCGTAAAATGTATAACAAAATATGGTTCCGTTATGTCAGGAACCACCCGTCCAGGGTCGCCGTGAGGCGGCTCTGGATTTGTTGTACGCCCAGCATGGGCATGCTCTAACGGGTGAAAGTCCCGAATGCGCCCTAATGACGGGAAGCATATAGCTAAGTAAGCCTCCGGTGAACTGCATCTTGTAAGTTTTATAAAGTTATCCCGACTTTGA
>CAMWUW010000008.1 GCA_947177525.1 uncultured Bacteroidales bacterium
CGCATAATGCACACAGAAAAGTATTCTTCACCCTTTTGATAATAATAATTTAACGGGCAAAGATAATAATTCTTTGCTTAATTGCATTAATAAATATGGTGCGCTAATCGTTGGAAACACCTACGACCCAAATTTTATAAAGGAGCGCAGAATTTGCAGGTATTATGCCGAATGTCTTGTTGCCGTATCCGTATTTTCCTGAAAATATTATTTCGCATTCCTCTCCGGCCTGGACTCCCTCAAGTCCGTATCTCAGCCCTTCGAGCAATTCACCGGAGGACAGCCCTGTCTCGAAAAGACTGAAGTCCATCCCGGTCAGATTCCATCCGGCCTGCTCAGCAGTCGTCTGGTGATTGGTTGCAAACATGCCTGAGCTGCTTGCACTTCCATTGAAGATGTATCCCGCATAATAGAATGACACATGGCCGTAGTCCATAAGCTTTTCCCCGGTTCCCTGCACAACGGTCATCCTGTTGCTTCCCTTGTTGCGGGTCACAATTATTGTACTGTCTCTGTCTGTGGCAGAAGATATGTATTTGTCTATTTTCTGTTCCTGGTTGCTGTATGTCAGGGCAAGCTGCTCTTTCTTGCATGAGCAGACTGAAGCTATGGAAAGCACAGCCAGCAATATTGCAGTTATCTTTTTCATCTTCCTGTTGTCATGTATATGTGTGCATGGGACCGTACATATTCTTCGGCCTGTTCCATGCTTGCGATTTCCTTTCCTATGACAAGCTTTCCTCCTGCGGCATTTTCGTGGCCTCCTCCGTTAAAGTGCAGTTTTGCGCATGTATTGGCGGAAATGCCTGGTTTCGAGCGTATTGAGACCCTCACTGTGTCTCCGTCTTCTTTCAGCATGATGCTCATTCCGACTTTTTCAATTGAGAGAGGCATGTTCACGAAGCCTTCCGTGTCTCCCTCTGCCACATGATGGCTGCGCAGTGTCTCGCTGTCCAGTATCATGTAGGCAACACCGTCTTCTGTGATTCTGAGCAGATCTTTCAGGATATGGCCCAGCAGCCTCAGGCGCATCTCCCCGAAACGTTGGAACAGATTCCTGAGTATCATGTCACGGTCAACTCCGGATGCAATCAGTGAGGATGCCATGGCAAGTGTGGACGGATATGTGGAATTCGCGAAGTTGTTCGTGTCTGTTATCATTCCTGTCATCAGTGCGGTTGCCGCCTGTTCCGGAAGCTTGTCTGCATTGCCTCCCGTCTGGGGCATTGCCATGAATATGTGGTACAGAAGTTCGGATGCGGACGAGATTTCCGGCTCCGAAAAGCATATCCGGAATTTTTCGGCATCCGGCCCTAAGTGATGGTCAATCAGAACTTTTGCTGCCGTGGATTCTGAAAGGGCGTCCTCCAGCATGCCGGTTCTTGGGAATGAGTTGAAATCCAGGCATATTATCAGGTCTCCTTCCGATATTGTCCGCAGGGCCTCCTCCTTGTTTTCTTCGCATATTATTGTGTCATTGACGCTGCGGCTGTCTGCAAGGAAGTCGACTGAGTGAGGGTATCTGTTGCTGAGGACAATCCTTGTGCCGTCTTTCCCGAGTGAAATGAGAAAGTGGTACATGGCGATGCTGCTCCCGAATGCGTCCCCGTCTGGTTTCGTATGGGTGACGATGACGGGTCTTGCGGCGTCGCGGATAAGGTGTACAAATGAAGATATGCTGTCTTTACATAACGTTTTCATGTGTGTATTAAGTTTTTTGCGTGTGCAAAAATACAAATTATATTGCATTTCATAAATCAATTTCCTAACTTTGTCCGGCATTTTGGAAAGAAAATAAAACACAATAATAATGAGCACAATTTTCAGAAAGGTTTTGGCCTATTTCATTCTTCCTGTATGTATTGCAGGACTGGTCTATCTTAATGTAAAGAGCATCAGCGAGCCTGTGGAATTCAAGAAGCACAGGGAATATCGTGAAGCTATAGCAGTACAGAGGCTAAAGGACATCCGCGACCTTCAGGTTGCCTTCAAAAACGTGAACGGAAGGTATTCTCCTTCAATTGACTCTCTAAAGATGTTCTATAATGACGGCAAGATGAAGATTGTGATGCAGGTCGGTTCAAAGGATGACTCCGTTGCCATGGCTCACACTCAGCAGATGAAGAACAAATTCCGCAACCTCAAGGGCGAGCAGCTCAATGCAAAGCTTAATGAACTGTATCTTGCCGGTGACAGGGAACTTGTGTTTCAGGTGAACAGCGAGGTTGCAGTAAAGGATACCCTTTTCAAGGGACGCACTGATTTCAATATTGATTCCCTTGCTTTCATTCCTTTCAGCGGAGATTCAGTTCTCGTAGCTTCTACAATCAAGACTGTTTCAGGTGTGAAAGTGCCTTTGTTTGAGGCTTCAATGCCTTTCAAGTCTCTCCTCAAGGGACTCAACAACCAGCTCAGGATAAATCTTGACGCTGAGAGGGAAGACCAGGGCAAATACAAGGGACTTCAGGTAGGAAGCATCTCTGCACCTAACAACAATGCCGGAAACTGGGAGTAGCAGTCCCTTTCATTGGCACCGGCGTGTGTCTTTGTTATAATAATATGGCAGAATATAATGACAGGATATCCATTCAAGTCGGCTTGAGTGGATATTCTTTTAAAATAGAGACTGACGGTTCATCCAGTTCTTCCGGGTGGATGAGCGCGGACCGTATTTTTACGGCTCCGGAGCTTCAGAGACGGTACGGGACTGTGGAGATTGCTGTGTTTACTCCTAAGTGCGCCCTTGTTCCGTTGCATTTCTTTTCTCCCGAAAATGCGGCGCAGATGCTTTCCGATGTTGTTTCTCTCGGAAAGGACGATATTGTGGACTATGTGGAAGTCCCTCATGCAGCTGCTGTGCTGGTGTATTCCAATTCGATAGGTGAAATGCTTTCCAAAGTGCTGTCGGAGACCGTGAGAAACCGCGAAGGCGGCAGGGCGCGTCCGTTGCCGGAACTTTACTATATGCTTGGGCAGCTGCCGGTGATTACTGACTATAACAAGATCCTGGCTTCGTATATGGACGGCTATCTGTATCTTGTGATTGCCCAGGGAAAGACTCTGCTGTTGTGCAACTCGTATCAGGCCCCTGATTTTACGACTGCTGAGTATTTTATATTCTTTGCAATGAAGAAGCTCCAGCTCAATCCGGAGGTATCTACGGTGTTTTTCCGTACTCCTCTGCTTGAGGACCAGGAGATGTCCCTGTACCGTTATTTCAAGAATGTGGAACTGCTGTGAGGATAATAGGAGGAAAATATAAGGGCAAGGCCATATTGCCGCCCAACGGATACAAGGCGCGTCCGACAACGGATTTTGCCAAGGAAGGATTGTTCAATATACTCGCCAACGAGTATGAAATGGAAGGCCTTAAGGTGCTGGATCTTTTTGCCGGTACCGGTGCGATTTCTTTTGAGTTTGCATCGCGCGGGGCTTCAAGGGTCTATAGCGTGGAGATGGCACCGCTTCATGCATCATTCATAAAATCCCAGGCATCCAAACTTGGAATGGACAATATATCAGTTGTAAGGCATAATGTTTTCGAGTTTCTGGAGATTTGCCGTGAGAAGTTTGATATAGTGTTCGCTGACCCTCCATACGCGATTGATGCTCTTGAAGATATTCCTGACAAAGTGTTTTCAAAGGACATTCTGCATCCCGGGGCCTATTTTATCCTTGAGCATCCGGGGACTTTCAATTTCAGTTCCCATGCAAGGTTCGTGAAAGAAAAAAAGTACGGAAATGTGCATTTTTCTTTTTTTGAAATGCCGGAAAAGGAATAATTCTTATTTTTGCGCTCTTAAAGGAAACGCATCATGAAAAAACTGTACGCAATAATATTTCTGCTGTTTAGCTGCTGCTCTTCTTACGGGCAGACTGCAAGAAGCCTTTTCTGGCGCAGCGACTCTCTTCAGGTTCAGGAAATCGCATCAGACGGGCCTGACCAGTACAAGAAAGTCGGGCATCATGGTCCGGCTGTTGAAAACAGCCACATGGCTTTGCGTATTTATTTCAATGACAGCGGGGCAATAGACCTGTATTCCAAAAGCGGGCGCGGAATGGAATTGCTTGAGTATCTGTGGTATCCGACATACGGGCAGAGGGACACTCTTTCCGCAGGATGTGACGAATACAAGGTCGGAAAGACCGTCGGCTTCGGAGGAATTGCTCTCTGGGACGGAGAAAAGGAAGTGAAGCTGGAGGCGACAAAAGGCCGTACTGCTCGTGTAGGTGACACGAAGAACGGATCTTTTGCGGAAATGATTGCCTACGGTGTTCCCTATATGGATGACTTTGTGGACATTTCAATCAGGATTGACATGGTTGCCAAGAGCAGGGAGGCAGCAGTGACCGCATCGGAACTGTCAGGAAAGAAGGTGAGGTTTCTTACCGGAGTGAATTTTCATCCCGGACAGAGGGTGAATTATAATGAGTCGTACATAAGTGTTTGGGGTGTTCATCCTGCTGACGTGTCGTCTCTTCCGGTGGCTGTCGGGGCCGGGATGTTCTATAAGAAAAAAGATTTTCCGGATGCGGAAAAGACAGATGACATGGTCCGTATAATTTCGTGTCCTTGCTCAAAGGTCAGGACACGGCTTGTGGCGGCTTCTGTCAAGGAAGCCGAGCTGAACAGTGCAAAGCGTTTTGAGGCCTATATGGCCAGATAGAAAAGTAAGTAGTGTATAAATTTACGTGGTATGAACTGGAAACTTAACAGTGTGTTCAGGCCGAAATTCTTCGGTCTGATGAAGAAAGGTGCCTATGACGGCAAGACCTTTACTTCTGATCTTATTGCAGGTATCATTGTCGGCATCATAGCCCTTCCTCTTGCCATTGCTTTCGGTATAGCAAGTGGTGTGACTCCGCAGCAGGGCCTGATAACAGCCATTGTCGCCGGTTTTCTCATCTCATTTTTCGGAGGCTCCAATTTCCTTATAGGAGGTCCTACCGGTGCCTTTATTGTAATTGTGGCAGGAATTGTGAGCCAATATGGCATGCACGGCCTTATAATCGCAACAATCATGGCCGGAATTTTCCTTGTCGTGATGGGTGTATGCCGAATGGGGGTCATTTTCAAATTCATCCCTTATCCTATTGTAGTGGGATTCACAAGCGGAATTGCCCTGACGATTTTTTCCACTCAGATGAAGGACTTCTTCGGCTTTCCTCTTGACCTTTCTGTTCCGGCAGGCTTTGTGCCGCAATGGATGTGCTATTTCAGGAATATCGCAGACATTAGCCTTACGGAATTTGCCATGAGCGCAGGCTGCCTTCTGATATGCATATTCTGGGGACGTGTAACAAAAAAAATCCCGGGTTCCCTCATCGCACTGATTCTCGGTACCGTCGTTTCCGCTCTTCTGAGCCGCTTTGCAGGGGTTGAGTTTGCTACAATCGGTTCCAAATTCCCTGAGCTCGCCAACGGGCTTCCGATGCCAAAGCCTGTAGCACCTGAGTTTGACTATGAAACAATAAAGGGACTCGTGTCTCCGGCATTTACGATTGCCATGCTCTGCGCCATAGAGTCGCTTCTTGCTGCCATGGTCGCTGACGGAGCAACCGGTAAGCAGCATAATTCCAATACTGAGCTCATCGGCCAGGGTATAGCCAATATCGTGACTCCTCTTTTCGGAGGAATACCTGCCACCGGAGCCCTTGCAAGAACTATGGCAAGTATCAACAATGGCGGAAAGACACCTGTGACCGGCATTGTGCATGCCTTTGTACTGCTTCTTATTTATCTGTTCCTCATGCCTTATGCAATATATATCCCTCTGTCCTGTCTTGCTGCGATATTGGTGATGGTTGCATACAACATGAGTGAATGGCGTACCTTCAGATATTTGCTTAAGGGAGACAAGTCCGATGTGGCTGTGCTTCTGATAACGTTCTTCCTTACTGTTATAGTGGACCTTACGGTTGCGATAGAAGTGGGAGTCGTGCTGGCTATTGTGCTGTTTGTGAAGCGTGTGATGGAAACTTCTTCCATACAGGTTCTTGAGGGCGACCATGTCGCCGCCACAGAAAATGACGAGATTGCCTCCCTTGAAGATACTGAGCATCTTGACATTCCTGCCGGTGTTGAAGTCTATGAGATAAACGGACCTTTCTTCTTCGGTCTTGCGAGCCGCTTTGAGGAACTTGACAAGATGAAGAAGGCAGGAACAAAAGTCAGGATAATCCGTATGCGTAAAGTGCCTTTCATTGATTCGACCGGAGTAAACAACCTCAGAAACCTTTGTGACAGGACAAAAAAGAGGGGAGTGGTTGTAATTCTTTCCGGAGTGACGGACAAGGTCAGGGAAACACTGGAAAAATTCGGTGTAGACAAGGAAATAGGGGCGGACAACATATTCCCTCATATAATCCCTGCTTTGGCCAAGGCGTCAGAGATAGCGGGAGATTCCACAAAAAAATAATAGTTTCAAGGGCTGGCCGATATTTGGGACCAGCCCTTTTTTAATCTATGATGCCTTCGGCCCTGAACCATTGGAGGGCATCTTTTACGGCTTCTTCTGCTGTACGGAATGTGATTCCAAGCTCACGGGACGCTTTTGCATTTGAATAATAGTTGCCCACGCTGAGCAGTTTCATATTTGTCAGTGTGGCTTCTGTCCTTATGCCGACTTTGTGAAGTGCGCTGCATACGCATCCTGCAGCCAGCAGTACGGGCTTTGGTATCCTTATTATTTTCATCTTCTTTCCAGAAAGCCTTGACAGCATGCGGTAGAAGCTCATGTAGTCCATATTCTCTCCGGAAAGCAGATATGCTTCACCGTTGCGGCCTTTTGTCAGTGCGGCAACTATTCCTTGGCTCACGTCGCCTACATGCACGAAATTCTTTCCTCCGGGAGGGGCTGCCATAATCTTTCTTCCGTAGCCCATCAATATTATTCTTCCGGAACTTGGCTTTACGTCCATAGGACCGAGCATGAATGTAGGGTTTACAGTGACGATTTCAATCCGCTCTGCATATTTCCGGAGGTTTTTCTGTGCAGTGGCCTTGCTTATTGCATACATCGATTCGGTGAATGGGGCGATTGTAGGCCTGGTCTCGTCACCAGGTTTCTCCATTGTTCCGTGTGCGAGGGCATTTGCAGAGCTGACATAGACCATACGCCTTATTCCGGCTGCAATTCCAGCCTGTGCAAGCTGTTCTGTGGCCTCGACATTAACCCTCATGTATTCTTTGGGGTCGCCTGCCTGGCCTGTCATGGCAGCGATGTGCACTATGAAGTCACATCCTCTGACAGCTTCTGATATGAATTCCGCATCTGTGAAGTCACCCTCCATAAGTTCTATGGAAGGATGTTCCATTCCTATATATAAACTCTTTTTGCGCAGGAGGCCGCGTACATTATAGCCTGCCTCCTGAAGCGCAGCTATGGCATTTGTCGCCAAAAAACCGTTGGCTCCGGTAACAAGTACTTTTCCTTTGCTTTCCATTTACATCAGATATTCCGACATGTCTGTTCCGCGGGCTTCCGCTTCTCTTATTTCCGTGGATGATATGTCTATTTCCGGGGCATTCATTATTTCAATTGCTGCACCCGGCACACTGTTTTCAAGGTCATGCTTGATTTGTTCAAGGCAAAATCCTTTCCTTGGGTATACGATGACACCGTATTCTGTAAGAATCCGTATGTAGCTGCGCCATTTTGTAATGCTGCCGAGATTGTCGGCTCCCATTACCAATGTCAGCCTTTCTTCCGGATGCATTTCCCTGAGGGCATCAAGGGTGCGTATGGTGTAGTGCGGTTCCGGCATGGACAGTTCAATGCTGTCTACAATGACTTTGCGGGAACCGTAAACAGGGTCCGGACCTCCGAATATATCCGCGTGGCGTCCTACTGCCTTAAGTGCAGCTTCATGGCGCTGCGGGCCGGAGGAACTGCTTATGCCGGCTTTCAGAGGATTCTTTGGTGACACCACAAGGCGGACACGGTCAAAGCCTGCTTCTTCAATCAGGAATCTCATAATGGCGAGATGTCCTGTGTGCAGGGGATTGAAAGAGCCTGAGTATACGGCAGTCTTCATTTCGACATGAATGTGCTTATGATTTTTTCAGCCTCGGAGAAAGCGGTCTCCAGGTCATCGTTTATTATTACATGATCAAATTTGCCGTCTGCAAATTCCATCTCAGACTGTGCTTTTGCCAGTCTTTTTTCTATGGCCTCCGGTGAGTCCGTGCCGCGTCCCGTGAGCCTTTGCCTGAGGATTTCAGCTGAAGGGGCCTGAATAAGAATAGAGCATGCCTTGTCCCCGAATATCCTTTTCAGGTTGACTCCTCCCTTGACATCTATGTCAAAAATTATGGCATGTCCCTTTGACCAGATTCTGTCTATCTCGGATTTGAGTGTTCCGTAGAAAGAGCCGGAATAGACTTCCTCATATTCGACAAATTTGTTTTCCTCAATCATTTTACGGAATTCCCCGGTAGAGAAAAAATAATATTCTCTGCCGTGCACTTCCTGGCCTCTCGGAGCACGCGAAGTTGCTGATATTGAAAATTCCAGTTCCGGATGGATACTTAGTATATGATTGACTATTGTGCTTTTGCCCGCTCCGGAAGGTGCTGAAAAGATTATGACTTTATTGTCCATGTTTTTCTATAATAAGGGAATATTTTTCTGTTATTCCGCAAAATTAGCTATTTTTGCAGAGTTTTTCGGATAGACGAAATAATTTTTTAACAAATTATAGAATTATGATTTCATACAAAGAACTCGGTCTTGTAAACACCAAAGAGATGTTTGCAAAGGCAATCGACGGAGGCTACGCCATTCCGGCATTCAACTTCAACAACATGGAGCAGCTCCAGGCTATCATTATGGCAGCAGCAGAGACTAAGTCTCCGGTTATCCTTCAGGTATCCAAGGGTGCCCGCAACTATGCAAACCAGACTCTTCTCCGCTACATGGCAGAGGGTGCCGTAGAGTATGCAAAGGAACTTGGCTGGGAAAATCCTCAGATTGTTCTTCACCTTGATCACGGTGACACTTTCGAGACTTGCAAGAGCTGCATCGACATGGGCTTCTCTTCTGTTATGATTGACGGTTCACATCTTCCTTACGATGAGAACGTTGCCCTTACAAAGCAGGTGGTTGACTATGCTCACCAGTATGATGTGACTGTAGAGGGAGAGCTCGGAGTGCTTGCAGGTGTAGAGGATGAGGTAAGCTCAGACCACCACACTTACACAAGGCCTGAGGAGGTCGTTGACTTTGTGACAAAGACTGGATGCGATTCTCTCGCAATTTCAATCGGAACATCACACGGTGCATACAAGTTCACTCCTGAGCAGTGCACAGTTGATCCTGAGACCGGACTTCTTGTTCCTCCTATGCTTGCCTTCGATGTACTTGAGGGTGTTGAGAAGGAACTTCCAGGTTTCCCTATCGTTCTTCACGGTTCTTCTTCAGTTCCTCAGGACGAGGTTGCTACAATCAACAAGTTCGGCGGAAACCTTAAGGCTGCCATCGGAATTCCTGAGCCTTGGCTCCGTCAGGCTGCCAAGTCTGCCGTATGCAAGATCAACATCGATTCAGACTCACGTCTTGCGATGACTGCAGCTATCCGTGAGGTGTTTGCTGAGAAACCTGCAGAGTTTGACCCTCGCAAATATCTTGGTCCTGCACGTGAGAACATGAAGAAACTCTACATGCACAAGATTATCAACGTTCTTGGTTCTGAAGGAAAAGCCCTTTAGTCAGGAATTTCTGAAATGAAATGAGACCGGCTTCAAGTCATTTGACTGAAAGCCGGTCTCTTTGCGTATAATCACTGCCGCCTCATTTACGTATGCCCATGGCTTCTGGCGGCAGATGTTTTTTTTACATGGCAAATATGTTGAATCCTCCATCGACGACAGCGACTGTACCTGTCACGAATTTTGACGCATCGCTTATCAGATAATGTATTGTACCGCACAATTCTTCCGGTTCACCCATCCTGCCGAACGGTGTCTGCCTGATTACGTCTTCTCCGCGGGAAGTCCAGCTGCCGTCCGGATTGGTCAGGAGTGAGCGGTTCTGTTCTGTCAGGAAAAAACCGGGTGCAATTGCATTTACACGGATTCCTTCACCGAATTTTTTTGCGGCCTCAGCTGCAAGAAAAGCTGTGAAATTGCTGATTCCAGCCTTTGCCGCTGCATATCCTGCGACCCTTGTCAATGGACGGAATGCCGCCATGCTGGAAAAATTCACAATGGAGCCCTTTCCCTGTCTGACCATCTGTTTCATGAAAACCTGTGACGGCAACACTGTGCCTGTCAGGTTCAGGTCCAGGACTTTCTGGAATTCTTCCGGACGGAGATCAAAAAATGTCGCATCGGGTGCTATAGTGGCTCCTGGCATATTGCCGCCCGCTGCATTGAGGAGGGCATCTATGCGTCCGTATTTTTCGACAATGTCATTAAGATTCTGTTCCAATGCCTCTCTGTCAAGCACGTTGGTCCTGAGGAAAGTGGCTTCACCTCCGTCTGCCTTGATTTCATCCGCAATGGCTACGCCTACTTCGGCTTTGCGCCCGAGAATTACAACCGCAGCACCTTCGGAGGCAAGGTATTTTGCAATAGCTTTGCCGAGTACCCCTGTGCCTCCGGTAATCACTACGGTTCTGCCCTGTATGTCAAATAGATTGTTCATCTTAATTTGCAATTGCGGCTATGCCAGTGACAAGAGGCATTCTTTCACGTTGTTTTCAATCCGTGAAAGAATGTCACCGGATTCGGCTTTTATGAATTTCTCTCCTGTGATGTTTTCATAAAGCTCTATATAGCGGTCTGTGATTCCGTTGACAATGTCGTCTGTCATTTCCGGTACTGTCTGGCCTTCCTGGCCCTGGAATCCGTTGGCCATCAGCCACTCGCGTACAAATTCCTTTGAAAGCTGCTTCTGCTTCTCTCCTTTTGCAAGACGGTCTTCATAGCCTTCTGCATAGAAATATCTGGACGAATCAGGGGTGTGTATCTCATCCATAAGGTATATCTTGCCGTCTTTCTTGCCGAATTCATATTTTGTGTCCACAAGGATGAGCCCCATCCCGGCGGCCATCTCAGTTCCGCGTTTGAAAATGGCTTTGGTGTATGCCTCAAGCTGCTCATAGTCTTCTTTGCTGACAATGCCCTGGGCTATGATTTCATCTTTTGAGATGTCTTCGTCATGTCCTTCCGCAGCTTTCGTGGTAGGTGTGATGATCGGCTCTGGGAATTTTTGGTTTTCCACCATCCCGTCCGGCATTTCTACACCGCAGATGGTACGTTTGCCGGCCTTGTATTCTCTCCATGCATGTCCTGAAAGATATCCTCTGATTACCATTTCAACTTTGAAAGGCTCACATTTGTGGCCGATTGTAACCATAGGATCCGGAACGGCTATTTTCCAGTTCGGAAGAATGTCGGCTGTCGCGTCAAGGAACTTTGCCGCAATCTGGTTCAAAACCTGGCCTTTGAACGGTATTCCCTTTGGCAGAACCACGTCAAATGCTGAAATCCTGTCAGATACTACCATTACAAGATAATCATCTCCAATGCTGTACACGTCTCTGACCTTGCCTACATAGTGGCCGTTCTGGCCGGGAAAATTGAAATCTGTCTTTACGATTGCTTCCATTTTGTGATAATTCTGAATGACATGCAAAAATAGCGAAAATTAATGTGAATGCAACTGGGGAATGTCCGGTTTTGTTCAAATATTCTGTGTATTTGTTCCGCCGGAGCATCGCTTCAATTGCGGGATATCCATTCGGGATATTCAAGCTTGTTTGTGAGCATCCGGATTTGCCTTGCCCTTTTGGATACATAGGCGGAAGGCCTGTCCGCCTTTCGCTGCAGCGGATTAGGCAGGCATGCGGCTATCAGTGATGCTTCCCTGGAGGTGAGTTCCGCCGCATTCTTGCTGAACAACTGTACGGCGGCTGCCTCGGCTCCATATATTCCTTTCCCCATTTCGGCAACGTTCAGATAGACTTCCATGATTCTTTCTTTGCCCCAAAGCAGTTCAATGAGCACTGTGAAATATGCTTCAAAAGCTTTCCTTATAAAACTGTGTGACGGAAAAAGAAAGACATTTTTTGCGGTCTGCTGTGAAATTGTGCTTGCACCCCTGAGTCTTTTGCCTTTGTTCCTATGGTCGTTTATTGCCTTTTGCATTTCCTGCCAGTCAAATCCGTTATGGTCAGGAAACCGGTTGTCCTCTCCGGCAATTACTGCCTTGGCAAGTTCCGGTGAGATGTTCCTGTAGCTTGTCCATTTCTTTTGAGTTGAAAATCCAGGGTCGTTTTTGTATTCTATGCTTCTGCACAGCATCAGCGGTGTCACGTACACCGGTACCCATCTGAGCGCCAGCACCAAGATGAATGTGATTGCGAAAAAAGCGACAGGAATTTTAATGAATACTATTCTTGCAATTCTTTTCATTGATAGTCTGTTATTTTAAGACGATATTTCCTGCTGCCGCAGTTTTTGAGATAGTAGCATGGGGCGGACACTTCATTGTTGACTTCCTGCATGTCCTGCCTTATAGCGGTACGTATATATGTCCTGCAGTCAACTCTGAACAGTACGGAAGCTTTTTCTCCTTCAGGTGAAAAGCCTAATTTTTCGTATACGCTTCCTTCTGACCATTCTATGTCGGCATAGCTCATGATGTCGTCCGGGGAAACTTCGCTGATGAAGGTCCGGAGGAATTTTCCCATGCCTCCGCATATACGTGTTCCTGCAGCAGAAGCATATCTGACCCATTCGTATGAGCGTATTGTCTTGTCGCCTTTCGTCCATTTCCGTGCGTTTGAGAATTCTGCGGCTGCCACAAGCGTCCCGGGGGCGATGTGCAGTTTTGACGGCAGGTCCTCTGCCTTCTGCATCTGTGCGGCCAGATGTCCTGTATGCCTCTTCAGGAACATTCCGTACCTGTAGCGGCAGGAGGCGTCTCCGTAGCTGTGGTTGTCTGACAGGAAAGCCGCTGCCTCCTGTTTCCCGATACGCCTTATCTCACAGTTCCGTGCATACAGGGGAACGAAAATTTCCAGATGCGCAAGAAGCCGGGCTTTCATCATTGCATTCTGGCTTCTCCATCTGTCTTCGGGAATGGCAATCGGGCGTGTCCCGTAATGCTGTGACAGCGTTTCCATGGAATTTCTGTACGCTGTTGCCTCAATGTCCGCCTCTTCTGGACTTCTGGCCCTTAGGTGCATGGGCAGTATTGGTTTCGGTATGCTGCTGCATGCATTCTGACATATTATATGCGGTACCGGGCCGGGAATGACTTCCGGTGTCAGTCCAGCCTCTGCAAGTGTTTGTACAATGTCTTCTGTAAATGGTGTCTGCATGATTGCAAAGGTAGGCATTTTGTCTGCTTTTCCCGGTTTTCTTTATGGCACAAATTTATTAATTTTGCACGTTCTGCTTTATATGTAGGGTGTTGTTGCAGTAATGAATGCCCTGCCGGTTGTTTTAGCAGGAAAATTGTGTATGGCTGCATGCCCGCAAATAAATGACTAATATGAAAGAGGAAGGAAATATAATAGTAAGAAAAGCACGTGTAAACAATCTGAAGGATGTTACTGTCGAAATTCCGCGCGGAAAGTTTACCGTGATAACCGGCATATCAGGATCAGGGAAGTCATCCCTTGCTTTTGATACGCTGTTTGCTGAGGGACAGAGGCGTTTTGCAGAAAGTCTGTCATCGTATGCAAGGCAGTTTCTCGGGAGGATGGCCAAGCCTGATGTCGAACTGATTGAGGGCATACCTCCTGCAATTGCGATAGAACAGAAGGTGAATACAAGGAATCCCCGGTCAACCATTGCCACAAGCACGGAAATTTTTGATTATCTGAGAATAATATTCGCACGTATAGGCCGTACTTATTCACCTGTATCAGGTGAGGAGGTCAGGTGCTCGACTGTCAATGATGTCATGTCTTATGTGTTCGGCATCGGGCCTTCTGTTGTCTATGTGCTTGCGGACCTTGGCTGGAGCGGACGTGATGATAAAGTTGAACTGATGCTTGACCTTAAGGAAGAGGGGTATTCGAGGCTGTATGCCGGAGGGCCTGTCAGAATTGAGGAGGTAATGAAGTTGGCAGATACTGGTGCCTATCCTGAAGATGCATTTCTGCTTGTGGACCGCCTGAGGATTCCCGGCATGAGCAACGGACTGCCTTTGGATGAAGACGGAGGTGTTTGGGGGCAGACTGAGTGGGATGATTTGAATACGCGGCTGCATGCTTCTTTGGAAACTGCATTTGAAAAGGGAAACGGTACGTTGTACATAGTGAGTGAAGGATCTGGAAAAGATTCCGGCACGGCGGACATGAAGAAGTTTGTCAACAGGTTTGAAGCCGACGGCATGGAGTTCGTGCGTCCGGATGAGTATCTTTTCAGCTTCAACAGCCCCTTGGGTGCCTGTCCTGTGTGCGGAGGGCTCGGACAGATAATCGGGATAAGCGAGGACCTTGTCATTCCCGACAAGAGCAAAACCATATATGACGGGGCGGTCGCATGCTGGCGTGGGGATAAGATGGGATGGTTCAAGGACCAGCTTGTCCGCAATGCCTCAAAGTATGGCATACCGATTTTTGAGCCTTATTGCAACCTTAGCCAGGAGGTGAAGGACATAATTTGGAAGGGGCGCAAGGGGCAGACTGAGGAAGATTCCGTCATTGGCCTTGACGAATTTTTCAGATGGGTTGAATCAAACAGATACAAGATACAGTACAAATATATGCTGAGCCGCTATTCCGGCAAGACGGTGTGCCATAACTGCGGAGGCAGCCGGTTGCGTCCGGAGGCACTTTATGTCAAGGTAGGAGGCAAGAATATTCATGAACTTCTTGGCATGAATGTCCTTGGGCTGCTTGATTTTTTTGTAAATCTTGAATTGACGCCTCATGAAATGGCGATTGCCTCCAAGGCTATTGAAGAGATTGTTTCAAGGCTGAGATATATTGATGAAGTTGGTTTGGGCTATCTTACCCTTAACCGTACATCCAATACGCTTTCCGGAGGTGAGAGCCAGAGGATAAACCTTGTCACTGCCCTGGGCAGTTCCCTTGTCGGCTCTCTTTATATACTTGACGAACCGAGCATAGGACTGCACCCGCGCGATACGGAACGCCTTATCGGAGTATTGAAGAGATTGCGCGACATAGGCAACACAGTTGTGGTCGTGGAGCATGATGAAGAGATAATGAGGGCTGCTGACCTTCTCATTGACATAGGACCGAAGGCTGGAGTGAACGGGGGAGAGATTGTCTTTGAGGGACGGATAGGGGAAAATGTGCCGGAATGTGCAAAAGAAAGGTCCCTGACTCTGAAATATCTTGACGGGAGCCGAGACAGGTATTTACGCACAAAACGTCCGTGGACCTATTCAATAAAGGTTGAAGGTGCAATGGAGCACAATCTGAAGGACATAAATGTAGAATTCCCCCTTGGCGTGCTGACTGTTGTCACAGGAGTCAGCGGAAGCGGAAAATCATCGCTTGTGGGAGACATTCTATATCCGGCAGTATACCGTTGGCTCAATCATACTGGAATGGCTCCCGGGACATTCCGCGGCCTTTCCGGAAATCTTGACCGTATTTCACAGGTAGAGTACGTGGACCAGAATCCGATAGGGAAAAGTTCAAGATCCAATGCCGTTACTTACCTTAAGATATATGACGATATCCGTAAATTGCTTTCGGAACAGCAATATGCAAAGCTTAACGGCTATACACCGTCGCATTTTTCATTTAACATGGATGGAGGCAGATGCCCCGAATGCCAGGGTGAGGGTTTCGTGAAAATCGGCATGCAGTTTATGGCTGATGTCTCCATGGTCTGCGAAGCCTGCGGAGGAAAGAGATTCAAGCCGGACATTCTCGAGGTCCGCTACAAAGGAATGAATATAGATGACATCCTGAATCTTAGTGTGGAGCAGGCAATATCATTTTTCGGCTCACAGCCCGAGGCCCCGGCCCAAAAGATTGCGGAAAGACTGCAGCCTCTTATGGATGTCGGACTTTCATACATAAAGCTTGGCCAGAGCAGCAGCACTCTCTCCGGAGGTGAGAGCCAGAGGATAAAATTGGCTTACTTCCTGTCCATGACAGATGCCACAGTCAAGTCCAGGCCAAACAGAATCCTTTTCATATTTGATGAACCTACAACTGGACTTCATTTCTATGACGTGGAGAAACTTCTCAGGTCATTTGACGCCCTTCTTGCAAAGGGGCATACGATTGTTGTAGTCGAGCACAATCCTGACGTAATAAAGTCAGCGGACTGGGTGATAGACTTGGGGCCTGAAGCCGGAGACAACGGCGGAAATCTTGTGTTTGCCGGAACACCGGAGGACCTGGTTTCATGCAAAGAGTCATATACGGCAAACTATCTGTAGCCATTCTTACATTGCCGCTTCTGACCATCGGCATTCTGTACATCTGAATGCGGCAGGTCAACTTCTATTATGAACAGGGCACTCTCATTGACGGGAGGCCCTGCTTCCATATATATAAGACCTCTTCCTGCTCCGGTAAGCTCAAGTACAGCCCCATGGCCGTCCTTGTCCAATGTGTATCTGTAAATTCCTCTGGCTTCATCCTCCTTCATATAACTTTCTCCAGGATCGAACGGCGTATCTTCCGGAGAGACTTCGCACCAGATATGAATCCTGTCCCCGATCTTTCCGTGGATATAATCTGAAGGAAAAGACGTGAAACTTGGACCGGACCTTAGAGAAAGACCGCTTTTGTCAACCCTCCATCCGCTTCCTGACAGACCGTCATCTTCAGGACACACAGTTATAGTATACAGGCAATTCCTTTCTATATCAAGATTTGCAGTACCGTCTCCAAGGTAGAATCTGTATATCAGAGGCTTTTCTGTGCTTTTATATTGTCCTGACATATACTCAATTTCCATTTCTATATAGGAACATGTTTCTCTTCTGTGGTCACTCTCGTCAAATATCTTGTCGCTGCTGTCCGTTATTCCGTCAGGAAAATCCCCCTGCATGTTTTCCAGCATATACAATGACACCTCGCGGCTGATTCCATTTTCGGGAGAGTTCCTGTTAAGCAGCTGAGTCTCCATTTCATCGCGGCTGAAACCTATCACAAAGCACTCATCTCCTTCGTTTACTTTGTTGGGACCGAAAACGGTTACAGATTTTGGACAATTCCCGATTCTGACTGCCCTTACTTCCATTCTTACCCCTTCCGACAGCCGGCTTCTGTCCATTCGTATGTTTATCCTTGACATCAGCCGGATCAGTTCAAGCCTAATATCCATATCCTCTTCCACCAGTATGCCGTCATGCCTGGCATACATCGGAATGCCTTCCCTGTATTCATCCGGATATGCCATGTGATATCTTATCCCGGACAATTCACTTATATGACGGACTGTGACTGCATATCCGAAATTCGCACATGCACAGAAGGTATATTTTCTTCCTTTTATCAGACGGAGCCTGCATGCGCTTCCGGCTTTTCTGAGCCAAATGCACTCCTCGGCATCACCATATTCATCAAAGACCATTATGCTTACATCAGTAACAAGCGATTCATCCGGATCCATTGCTTTTACATTGAAAATCCCGCTTCCGAAGTCCACCTTTACTTCCGCATATTCTTTTTCCGTCTGAATGCCGGTTCCATGCCCATCCTTTGAGCATCCGAATGCAGCCAAAGCTGCAAACATCAGAACTGAACATCGTATTCCTGCTTTCTGTCCCATTCCCTTATTTCAAATTTAATGTCCAAATCTTCTGCCTTTGCCGGAATGTCCGGGTCAGAAGAACCTTTCCTCCTGATATTTATGTCGTAGATGTACTGACAATTCCTTTCGACGCCGTTCCCGCCATTATCATCACTGCTGCGGTTTATGTCTATGGGCCAATACCACGTCTCTTTTCCTACCTGTCCTTCTATTACAAGCCTTGTGAACGGAGTTCCCGGTCCCTCCTCTGTCCAGCAGTTCGGATAGCATATCAATGAAATGTCTTCTTTATGGGCACGGGGCCCGACATCATGGTCAAGTATATGCATGACAAGTTCCCTGTCAGCGAATTTTTCCATATCCAGAAGGTTCAGGCCTCCTGCGTTTATGATACGCTCCGGTGAAGTCGTGCCGCTTGACATTATTTTGCATGAGGCATTTACGTTTGTCAGGTATATTTTTACATTTTCAAGTTTCTCTCCTTCGTATGGCTTGCCTGAAAAATCGCAGCTGATGCTTTGCAGGACGATTTCGGCTGCCAGCTTTTTCAAATATATCGGGGTGGCATGCCCGATGCCGTTTCCAGGCATAATGTCAGCTTCTGCACTCATGAGAAGTCTTCCGCGCTGCTCGTTTTCAAGGTCTGCAACTGTTCTGTGCAATGCTTCCAGAGAATTTATGCCTTTCCATTCATTTCGTTCGCGTCCTGAATTTGCACATACGGCCACTTTTTTTGCTCCTTTGCGTGATGCAACCGATATTATCCCTTCGGACATTTCTCCGAAGCGCTGGTAGCAGTCAAGTCTTTGCAGAATGTCGTTGTTGAATACGAATATATCCATACTTTCTATATGCCCTTTGCTTTCGGACCGGACAGCTACCTTCACCGGCTCTTCATGTCCAGTGCCGGTGAAAGTCGCTTCCTGTAAAATCTCAGGTGCATCGCACCCGAGAAGCAGTGCCGGGAAGATTAATAGTAAGGCATATCCCAGAACGGGCAAAATAATCAGATGCCGGGAAAAACCGGCGTTAGAGTGAAAGTGTGTGTAGAACTCCCGGCCTGTTTTGTATACTGTCTTCATCTGCTAAAAATTATAACTTATGCATAGTGATATTCCTGAGGCGTCAGGCTGCTTCTTTGTCATGCATCCTCTCAGACTGACCCCGTATGAAGCCGTAAGCCGGATTCCTTTCCATACGCAGAATGTATATCCTGCAGACAGAATCATGTCCGCATTGCCTTTCGCTCCGAAGTCAAGACCTATCCCGATGGATGTCTTTTGGAATACTCCATAGGGCCAATATCTTATGGACAAGGACTCTTTGCAATAGTCTGGCTCCCGGTTTATGGCTGTGTCCTCCTCGGTGAATTCTGAGTCATGTATTCCTTTTTCATCCGGAACCGCACTTTTCATTTGCATGAAATCAACTGATATGCCGGCTTCTGCTGACCAGTGTCCTGCAAACCCGTATCCGAAGTGTATGCCTGCGATGCCGCGTACCGCTTTGGCTGCATCTATTCCCGCCAGAAGCATTTTGGCCTTCTGTCCGGTGCATGGCACTGCAAGCCATATTATGCAAAGTATCATCATGAGCCGCCTCATTTTTTTGTTGCAAATGTATGCAGGGCAGACATGAACATTGGCTGATTTTAAAAAAGATTTATTGATTATTTCTTTTTTTTAACATTTAAAAATAAATCTTTATTGTTTTTGACAAAAAATGACGCATCTTGTGGCAGTTTTCTATGATGTCATCAAATAATGATTTATATTTGATGATTAGAAAAACAAAAATAGTTTCTGATTTTTATGAAATTTGGCAATTTATTCAGAAGGTTGGCCGGGAGTGAGCCGCAGTATGTACCGTCATTTACAAGACAGGCTACATATCTGCATCAGGCTGCAGATGCCCTCTGCCGCATGACGGACACTATGGACCGTGCGGAGTGGAGGACATTGGAGAAAGAAGTAAAGGCTTGCGAGGTGCAGGGCGATGCGCTTCTTACAGAATTTTATGAGCAGCTTTATGAAAAGATAATAACATCCATACGCAGGGCGGACCTTCAGACGGTCGCCTTGAATATAGATGAGCTTCTTGATCACATCAATGATTCTGCAAAATCAATTCTGCTCTATATGCCGGAGCGTATAGATTCACAATTGAAAGATCTTGCACAGTACATACGTTCAGAAACAGAGGCGATAAGGTCGATTGCATCAATGATTGGCCATTTGCATGAAAATATCTCACAGATTCTTATAGAGTGTGACAGAATTACTGAAATAGAGCATGCGGCCGACGATGCCTATGAGGAGTATATAGGGCTGATTTTCACGAATGAGGAAAATCCTATTGAGCTGATGAAATATAAGAATATTGCAGAGACTCTTGAGGCTGCAACAGATGCCGGCAAGACAGTTTCTGACAATATAAGGAAAATAATACTCAGGTACGTAGAATAATTTAAGCATATATGGGAAAAAAGATTTGTGCGCTTACAATGGTAAGGAATGATGATTTTTACCTGCGCAGATGGGTTGCCTATTATGGAGCTGAATTGGGAAGGGAGAATCTGTATGTCTATCTTGACGGCAAGGACCAGCTTGTGCCCTCATGGTGTGACGGTGTCAATGTGACTGCTGTGGACAAGATTCCCGGGCAGGTCGTTGAAGCCGAGAAAGGGCGTCTTGGCTTTCTGTCAGACAAGGCGGCTGAACTCCTCCGCAGATATGACCTGGTGATAGGTACAGATGCAGATGAATTTCTTGTGCCTGATCCTGCACTTGGACTGTCACTTTCTGAATATCTTGACCGTGCTGACATTAAAACATCAATTTCAGGTCTTGGAGTCGATGTTGGGCAGCACACAGGTGAAGAAGGGGATATCAGTGAGGACGGGACATTCCTGAGCCAAAGGCATTATGCAAGACTTTCAACAAGGTATACAAAACCTTGTGTCATTGCAAAGCCTGTGAGGTGGGGTTCCGGTTTCCATAGAATCAAAGGACATAATTTCCATATAGGAAAGGGACTGTATCTGTTTCATTTCGGATATTTTGACCTCGGACGCATCAAGGCGCGTTTTGAGGATCCTTCCCGCAGGGCAGCCGGATGGACCAAGCATCTTGAGCGCAGGTCGAAGACAATAAGGCTCGTCACTGAAAGGAAGGCCGGCGACTGGGAGTCCTGGACTCGTTTTGCCCGTTTTGTACAGACGGTTTTCAGACCACCTTATGCATGGAATAAGCCTGCCATGTTTGAAATGGTGGTTATTGTACGTATTCCTGAGCGTTTCAGTAAAATTATCTGATATATGGAACAAAAATATTGCAGCAGACCAAGGTTTTCTGTTATAGTACCGATATATGGAGTTGAAAAATATATCGCGGAGTGTGCAGAGTCACTTTTTTCCCAGACCTATGACAATATCCAGTTCATATTTGTGAATGACGGCACAAAGGATGCCTCCATGCAGATTCTTGGAGATTTGATCAAGACTAAATATCAGGATCTGGAGTCCCGGATCGTGATTGTCAACAAGGAAAACGGAGGACTTCCGGCGGCAAGGAAGACCGGAATGGAATATGCTGAAGGCGACTATATCCTGCACGTTGATTCTGACGACTGGCTTGAAACAAATGCCTTTGAATTGCTCGCTGCAGAAGTGGAGAAGACGGGCAGTGACATAATCTATTTCGACTTCTATAAAGAATACAGGTCATATTCAAAACTTGACAAGGAAAGGGAATACTCCGCAGCAGACAGACATAGATTTATCTCAGACATGTTTAATTATAATGCCTATGGCTATGTCTGGAACAAATGTACAAAGCGGTCTTTATATGAAAACAACGTAATTTATTTCCCTCCATATCCTATGCATGAGGACATATATCTCATGTCTCAGCTGATTTGTTATGCAGAAAGCATTTCTCATCTGCATAAGGGACTTTATCATTACAGGAGGACGAATCCAATGTCAATAACATCGGAACACAAGAAGAAGAGGAGGAAGGATTCAACCATGAACCTTATGGACCTGTACGAGTGTTTTCATGACAATATCAAAGGCAGTCCTGTTGAAACCGTTGAAGGAGAAATACTGACGAGGGCCGGGTGGTATTCGTTGGTATATGGTTACGGATTTTATGAGAAGTATCCTTATCTTGCAGAAAGACTGTCAGCAATAAAAGTGAGCACAAGGTACAGGATTATGATTCTATATCAGCTTATATTGAAGCTCTATGTCAAGGGAAGATGCCTTTTTGCCAAAGGACGGTAAGGCTTGGGGTCAAATATAATTAATGCATATTGTGACCTAAGCATCCCGGATGTGTTTGATGCTGAAAAAAATGAGCGGCCAAAAATATCTTTGGCCGCTCTATTTTTAATATTATGCTCCGAAGTTGTCGTAAAGGATGTTCTCCGGTGGAACTCCGAGGCTGTCCAGAAGTTTTACAACTGATGCAACCATCATAGGAGGTCCGCACATGAGGTAGAGGGCATCCTCCGGATTCTCATGCTGCTTGAGGTATGTCTCGTACATTACATTGTGTACGAAGCCGGCCACGTATGGCACACCTGCCTCGTCAGCTGCCGGATCCGGACGGTCAAGTGCAAGGTGGAACTTGAAGTTAGGGAACTCTTCCTGGATTTCATTGTAGTCCTCAAGATAGAATGCCTCTTTGAGACTGCGTGCTCCATAGAAGAAGTTGACCTTTCTCGAAGTCTTTTCCGTCTTGAACAGATGCATGATATGGCTTCTCATAGGGGCCATACCTGCGCCTCCTCCGACAAAGATTAGCTCCTGGTCTGCAGAGAGGTTCTTCGGAAGGAAGAATTCTCCGTAAGGACCTGAGATTGTAATCTTGTCTCCCGGCTTAAGAGAGTAGATGTACGATGAGCAAACTCCAGGATTGACATCAACCCACTTGCCTGCAGCCCTGTCGAAAGGAGGGGTAGCAATACGCACATTGAGTTTTATGATGTCGCCCTCGGCCGGATAGCAGGCCATTGAATATGCCCTTACAGTAGGGACTGTATTAACCATCTTGAGGTTGAATACGCCCATTTTCTCCCAGTCTTCGCGATACTGCTCATCCACATCAATATTCTTGTAGTCAACAGTTACGGCAGGAACGTCAATCTGTATGTATCCTCCTGACTGGAAATTGAGATGCTCGCCTTCAGGAAGCTTTACTACAAACTCCTTGATGAAGGTAGCGACATTGTGGTTGGAAACAACCTCGCACTCCCATTTCCTTACGCTCAGCGCAGAAGCCGGAACTTCAACAGAAAGGTCTTCCTTTACCTTCACCTGACATCCGAGACGCCAGTTGTCGGCAATCTGCTTGCGGCTGAAGAATCCTACCTCTGTAGGAAGAATCTCTCCGCCTCCTTCTGTCACACGGCACTTGCACTGTCCGCAGGCACCCTTTCCACCGCATGCAGACGGAAGGAAAATCTTCTGCTCTGCAAGTGTTGAAAGCAGGTTTCCTCCAGGAGTTACTTCAATAACCTTGCTTCCGTCGTTTATATTTATCTTTACTTTGCCTGATGGGGTCAGCCTTGCTTTTACAAACAGGAGCAGAGCCACCAGTATGAGTGTGAGGATCACGAAAATGATCACAGAAAAAAGAATTGTCATCTGCATAGTCTAAATCCTCCTTGATTAAAGCTGAATACCCATGAATGTCATGAATGCGATACCCATGAGACCTACTGTTATGAAAGTGATTCCAAGACCTTTGAGCGGGGCCGGAACATGGGAGTAAGCCATTTTTTCTCTTATTGCTGCAAGCGCAATGATTGCAAGCCACCAGCCTATGCCGGATCCGAGTGCGTATGTAGCTGCTTCACCCACATTTGCGAAATCTCTTTCCTGCATGAACAGTGAACCTCCGAGGATTGCACAGTTCACGGCAATGAGAGGAAGGAAAATTCCGAGCTGTGAATACAGTGCCGGAGCAAATTTCTCCACTACCATCTCCACAATCTGGACGATTGCCGCAATGACTGCAATGAAGACGATGAAGCTGAGGAAGCTCAGGTCAAGCCCTGCATAATTGTCTCCGAGCCATTTGAGAGCACCTGGCTTCAAAAGATACTCATTGAGCAGGTAGTTGATCGGGAGCGTCACCAGAAGCACGAAAACAACCGCAACACCCAAACCGTTGGCTGTCTTCACATTCTTTGATACCGCCAGGTATGAGCACATGCCCAGGAAGTAGGCGAATATCATATTGTCAACAAATATTGACTTTACGAACAAGCTAATATAATCTGCCATTTCTGATTCGAGTTAGTTGTTATTTCTCCTGAAGTTCCTTCTGGACAGACCTCTGTATCCAGATTATGCATCCGAGCAGAATCAGGGCCATCGGAGGAAGGATCATCAGTCCGTTATTCATATATCCAAGCTCGTAGAACGATTCCGGAATCACGCGGAAGCCGAACAGGGTGCCGCTTCCGAGAAGTTCGCGGAAGAACGCTACAATCACGAGGATAAGTCCATAGCCTATTCCGTTTCCGAGTCCGTCCATTAATGAGGCGAAAGGCTTGTTGCCGAGGGCGAAAGCCTCGATTCGTCCCATCACGATACAGTTTGTGATGATAAGTCCGATGTATACGGACAATGTCTTGCTCACACTGTATACGTATGCCTTGAGGACCTGGTCCACAAGAATCACCATGAGGGCTACCACAACGAGCTGCACAATGATACGGATACGGTTAGGTATTGTATTCCTCAGCAGAGAAGCCACGAGGCTTGACAATGCGGTCACGATTGTTACGGACAATGCCATGACGCAAGCTCCTTTGAGCTGTACCGTGACAGCGAGTGAGGAACAGATGCCGAGTACAAGGACAGATATCGGGTTGCCCTTGAATATCGGATTCAAAAACGTCTCTTTAAAATCAAAGTCTTTCATATATGCTATTCCTCCACAATTTCATTTGCCTCATCTTCAGTGCTTTCTGCAACGGCTTCAGTTTCTTCTGAAACCTTGGCAGCAGCTTTTGTGAGGTATGGTTCATAGTATGTTGCCCAAGTGTTTATGGTCTTGCCGAGAGACTGTGAGGTAATGGTGGCGCCGCTGATTGCATCCACTCCATTGGCTGCACCCTTGGCTCCTCCCTTGACTACGGCAAACTTCTCTTCTCCGTCACCGAATACTTTGCCCGGGAACTGTCCCTCAAAGAAATCCTCGGTGATTTTTGCACCCAGGCCAGGAGTCTCGCTCTTATGGTCAAACACGGCACCGGCAAGAGTCTTTCCGTCTTTTTCAACGGCAAGATATCCCCAGATAGGGCCCCAGAGTCCTGCTCCGTAGCAAGGAATTACTGTTATTTCCTTGCCGTTGATGTCAAGGATATATACAGGAAGCTCGAGCGACTGAAGAAGGTCTGCCTGGCCGGCTTCGATTTTCTTGATGATGTCGTTTTGTTTCTTAAGGTCAGAGGTAGTCGCCACCTGAATGGCATTTACATCTTCCTTGCCCATGTTCATCTGGCCTTTTCTGTTTCCGTTGCCGTCAACATAGAATGCGTCATTGATTTTATCAACGTACATTGCCATCACATCGGTATCTTCAGATATGTTGACCTCTGAGTCTGACTGTGCAGCTGCGGTAAGTACCTGCGTAATTGTCTCTTTCTTTATGTTTTCGTCCTGCATAGGCTTGAGAGCCATGGCGGCGAAAGCCAAAACCGCAGCGACCACCACAACGAGGACAGTCGAATATATGACCGTATATGTATTACTGTTTGTATTCATACCTATAATATATATTAAGCGATTTTAACTTTTTTCGCTCTCCTTTTGATTGAGCATTCTATCACATAATGGTCAATAAGAGGTGCGAATGTGTTCATAAGAAGAATTGCGAGCATCATGCCCTCAGGATAACCAGGATTCCAGAGACGCACTGTCACTGCAAGTGCACCGACGAGGAAACCGTATATCCATTTTCCGCACTCTGTCTGTGCAGAAGTCACAGGGTCTGTGGCCATGAACACTGTTCCGAAGAGGAAACCTCCCATTACGAGCTGATAGTAGCCCGGAAGGTCAGTAGCTCCGGCTGCATATCCGAGGTAGCCGATTGCAAGGCCTCCGACTACAGACGAGAACATTATTTTCCAGCTTGCAACACCTGTCCAGATGAGGATTGCTGCACCGATGAGGATTGCTATGGCAGAAGTTTCACCGACTGAACCGGGAACGGTTCCGATGAACATGTCCATGAATCCTGTGCCGGCAGCCTGCAGACCTTCAATGGTAGGATGTGCGAGAGGCGTTGCTCCTGATATTCCGTCAACAAGTCCGTTTCCGGAAGCGTATGCAGTGCCTTCAGCCATATATCTTGTCATGCCTCCAGTCCAGACAGTGTCTCCTGACATCTTGCTTGGGTATGAGAAGAAAAGGAATGCACGCGCAATGAGTGCCGGATTCCAGATGTTCATGCCTGTGCCTCCGAACACTTCCTTTCCGATGAGGACAGCAAATGCAACGGCAATTGCAAGCATCCACAGAGGAACGTCTACCGGAACAATCAGAGGAATAAGCATTCCTGAAACGAGATATCCCTCATTTACCTCATGCCCCTTGAGCTGTGCTGAAACGAACTCGATGCCGAGTCCTACAATATATGAAACAAGGTACAGCGGAATTACCTTTACGATACCGTACCATACGATGTTCCAGAATCCCCAGTCATTGAGACCGAATGCGAGCTTATGCTGGAATCCCACGTTCCAGATGCCGAAAAGCATTGCAGGGACAAGGGCCAGCACAACCATAATCATGACTCTCTTCAAATCGACGCAGTCCCTTATGTGTGAACCTTTGCGTGTAACTGTATTCGGAACGAAAAGGAATGTCTCAAAGGCATCGAATGTCGAATGGAGGAATCCCAACTTGCCGCCTTTTTCAAAAGTCGGCTTTATTTTATCTGTCAATTTTCTTAATCCGTTCATAATTCAAGTCTTTAGCACATTTCTTTCAGCATAAGAGATATGCCGTCAGTGATGATCTGCTGGATATCTATCTTTGAAGGACAAACGTATTCGCACAGTGCAAGGTCCTCCTCAAGCACTTCATAGATTCCGTATTTCTCCATCTTGTCAATGTCCTGTGCAAGGCAGGCCTTAAGCAGATGAACCGGATAAAGGTCCATAGGCAGCACTTTGCTGTAGACATCGTTAAGGACAAAAGCTCTCGGACCTCCGTGAAGGTTAGTGTCCATGTTGTACTTTCTTTTTGGCGTAAGCCATGAGAAATAAGTGCGTGATGAGCTGAACTGGCTGAGCCTTACAGGTTTTGCCCATCCGAGAAGTTCATATTCGTTGCCTTCTCTAAGGATAGTCACCTGATTGTCGAAGAAACCGAGGAATCCTTCTGCACCGACCGCTGTTCCTGTCAGGGCGTTGCCGCTGATGAATCTGAGGTTTTCAGATGAGCCGTAGAATTCGCTGATGTCTTTCATGGAGATGCCTGGATAACCCTCAACGTATGCAGGGTCAATGGCCTCAGGACCGGTTACTGCAATTTTTCTTTTGAGGTTGTATTTTCCGGTATTGAACAGTCTTCCTATTGCAGCAAGCATCAGAAGGGATACAGTCCATACAGTCTCGCCTTTCCTTATCGGGCTGATGTGATGAATCTGAACGCCGGTGTTGCCTGCCGGATGCGGGCCGCAGAATGTGTGCATAATCACATTCTCAAGCTTGTGGAACGGAGTTCCTGAATAGTTCTCTGCATTGAGGGAGAAGTGGATTCCTCCGTCAGTAAGTTTCCCGAGGGCGTTGATTGCTGTCTGGATGTCGCTGATTTCGTCTCCGAGCGCAAATTCAGGGCTTGCGGCAAGAGGTGCCTTTGAGAAAGCTGATACGAAGATAGCCTTTGGCTTTACCTGAGGGTCGGCTATTATTCCGTAAGGCCTCTGCACGAGTGCAGGCCACAGTCCTGATTCCAGAAGGGCTTCACGGATCTGTTCTGCCGTCATGTCAGAAACTTTTCTGACGCCGAAGTCTACATGCTCCTGCTGTGCATCAGCCTTGATGCGTACCTCAAGCAACTTTCTCTTTTCGCCTCTCACAACCTCTGCGACTGTTCCGCTTACTGGGGAAGCGAAGAGGATGTTCTGAGACATCTTGTCTGCCAAGACCGGTGTACCTGCGAGGACCTTGTCGCCTTCTCTGACAAGAAGCTTCGGAACGAGGCCTCTGAAGTCTGTAGGCTTGACGGCCACAACGTCAGGAACGATCACCTTCTTGGTGATTTGGGCGGCCGTTCCCGAGATAGGAATGTCCAGTCCCTTTTTCAAATAGATGTTGTTTGACATTATATAAACCGTTTTGAGTTTTTATTCAAAAATCGCCCGCGAAGATAATGTTTTTTTTCCTATTTTTGCGCCCGTTATGGAAAATAAATGTCTTGCTATATTAGAGGGACTGAACAGTGTGCAGAAGCAGGCTGTCAGTTGTGTGGACGGACCGGTGCTGATTGTGGCGGGTGCGGGGTCGGGAAAGACCAGGGTGCTGACAAGCAGGATTGCCTACATTCTTGAAAGCGGGTGTGACCCGTCGAGGATTCTTGCCCTTACTTTTACCAAAAAGGCGGCCTCGGAGATGAAGGAGAGAATTGCGCTTATTGTCGGAGAAAAGAGGGCGAGAAAGCTCTATATGGGAACATTCCATTCGGTTTTCATAAGATTCCTGAGGGAGTTCGCGGAATCGCTGGGATATCCTTCGGGGTTTACCATATATGATACAGGAGACTCCATCAGTGCAATAAAGACTTGCCTGAAGGAACTTCAGCTGGATGACAAGGTGTATAAGCCAAAGGATGTGCTTTCCAGGATATCCATGGCCAAGAATAATCTTGTTACGCCATCTGCGTACAGAAGGAATGCGGTTGCCTTGCAGAATGACGCTGCAGCCAAGAAGCCGAGAATCTGTGACATATATGAGCTTTATGCCGCAAAGTGCCGTCAGGCCGGAGTGATGGACTTTGATGACATTCTTCTGAATATGAATATTCTGATGCGCGACAATCCTGCCGCAGTCGAGTCTGTTGCCGGGCGTTTTGACTATATAATGGTGGATGAGTATCAGGATACGAATTTTGCCCAGTATATCATTCTGAAGAAATTGAGCCAGCCTCATGGTAACCTTTGTGTCGTGGGAGATGACTCGCAGTCTATTTATGCGTTCCGCGGAGCGAAAATTGAAAATATACTTAATTTCAAGAAAGATTATCCTGACCACCATATATTCCGTCTTGAGCAGAACTACCGCTCTACAAAGGTCATTGTGGATGCTGCCAATTCGCTGATAGCCAAAAATACGGCCAGAATTCCGAAAGAGTGCTATTCAATGGGGGAGACCGGGGAGAAAATCAGGCTTATACAGGCATATACTGAGCAGGAAGAAGCCTTTCTTGTTGCTTCTTCGATTGTCTCAAGAATCCATTCGGATGCTGCACAATATCAGGATTTTGCAATACTGTACCGTACAAATGCACAGTCCCGTGCGCTTGAGGAGGCATTGCGCAAAAGGAATATCCCGTATGTTATTTATTCCGGAAATTCTTTTTTTGACAGGGCCGAAGTCAAGGACATGATGGCTTATCTTAAGCTGGCTGTCAATCTTAATGATGACGAGTCGTTCAAACGTGTTGTCAATAAGCCTGCCAGGGGAATCGGTGACACTTCGTTGTCTGCACTGTCAAATGCGGCCCGGAGTCATCAGACCTCACTGTTCAAAGCCGCTTTTCTTGATGATCTTGAGACGTTCGGACTTAAGTTGCCTGCCGTGAAGAAGATACGCGAATTCTGTTCGATGCTGGACCGTATCTGTGTGCGCATTCCTAAGGAGGATGCCTATACCGTGGCAGCTGCAATCGCCATGGAGTCTGGGCTTCTTGCCTTTTACAGAAGCGACACGAGCATAGAGGGACAGGCGCGCACTGCCAATGTTGAGGAACTTCTGAACAGCGTAAAGAACTTTATCGAGGAAAAGCAGAGCGAAATGTTCGAGGACATGCAGGCAGACGGACTTGTGGAAGAAGGTGCTGAGATTGCTGCTGCTGATCTTCCTGCCGTTACACTTGATGATTATCTTGAAAACGTTTCATTGCTCAGTGCTGTAGACATTGAAGATGATGAGAACGGCACCAACAAGGTAACTCTAATGACAGTGCATTCGTCAAAGGGACTTGAATTCCCTTATGTATATGTAGTTGGAATGGAGGAGAATATTTTTCCTTCCGGAGGTTTTCTTGCTTCGGAAAGTGAGATTGAGGAGGAAAGACGCCTGTTCTATGTTGCAATGACACGTGCCAAAAAGGCTGTTTCATTCTCATTTGCACAGACAAGAACACGCAATGGCAAGCATGAATCCAATTCACCGAGCCGCTTTGTCAGGGAGGTTGATACACAGTATATTGCAAATCCTTTGACAACGGATCTCGCATCTGAGGAAAGTTCTTCGGAACGGCGAAATTCCGGAAATTGGTCCCGTCAGCCATATTCCAAAAAGCCGGGATATGCATACGGTATGTCTTCGCGTCCGGAAATTGTCCGCAAAACATCTTCGGCAGGAGCCATGCCCGCTGCTTCAAAACGTGCTTTGCCTCCGCGTCCTGCTGCATCTTCCGGAATTTCTTCACCGTCTCCGCGTCCTGTGCCGCCCCGTGTGCCTGATGCAGAATTTGAACCGACTCCTATATTGCAGCTCAGGGCAGGGCAGAGGATTGAGCACAATCGCTTCGGGTTTGGGCATATTGTCGAAATCAATGGAAATGCCGCTGATTTGAAGGCTAAGATTTCATTTGATGAGCATGGAGAAAAAATATTGATACTTAAATATGCTAAAATACGTGTCATTAATATTGCGGAATGATGAAAAATCTGTATATTTGCATTGCAAATGCATTGCGTTTGCAATGAAGTTTTTCATAGTTTAAGTTTAGGTTAAGTAGCGGGGCATTCCACATTCTGTGGCATTGTCCCGTGAATTTTTTTATGACATGCCGGCAAATGTGTGGTCGTGCCGGGCAGATGTCAATCCGCCTCCTTAATATAAAAAATGTAACTTAGTATAAGAAACAGAAAAAACAGCAGTAAAAAAGAGAAAAAAATCTTTTTTCTTTTTCTTTAACTTTCTTTCATCCGAATCCCATACATTTGCCCTTGTCCGCGATGTTGCGGCAGTTTAGATATGAGGGGTAATTATGAAAAGAAAATTTTATTGTCTGCCGTTTGGGGCAGGAGTTGTTTTAAGTTATTTGCTGGCGGCGTTCTTCTTTGTGTCGTGCGACTTGTCCGGCAGTCATGACAAAAATGAGGGAGAGCTGCGCATTGCGTTTATGCCGATTCGTGCAGACGGGACTAAGGCAGATGCCGATATGCCTGATACATGCGATTTCATATTGACTGTGGCGGATTCAAAAGGGCAGATTGTGTATGACGGATTGTTCGGCAATTGTCCTGAATCAATTATGGTGAAGGAGGGAAGCTACTCCGTAAAGGCAGTCTCCTGTGCTTTCGGAAAGCCTGCCTTTTCTTCTCCTCAATATGGAGATGAGCAGTGTGTCGTTGTGCCGCGTGGAGGCTGTGCCGATGTGAAGCTTGTCTGCAGGCAGCTTAATGCCGGAATTCGTCTGAAAATAGCTCCTGAGTTTTTGGATGCCTATCCTCAAGGTGCCCTGCTTCTCAGTTCTGATGACGGAAAATTGATGTATTCCTACAGGGAGAAAAGAATCGCGTATTTCAATCCGGGAAGAGTTTCGCTGCTTTTGAGTGACGGCGGAAGCGACAGGGTATTGATGAGCCGTACACTTATGCCGCAGGAAATCCTTACGCTTGGCGTCGGTGTCGCAGCTTCAGAACCACCGGCTTCAGGCACATCCGGAGGCATTTCAATCTCTTTGGATACGGTGCGTACATGGATTAATGATAATTATATAATAGGAGGGAAGCCTGTTAATGGAGGAGACATTTCAGATGCCCTTACCGTGCAGCAGGCCCTGGCGTCAGTCGGCGAAGAAGATGTGTGGGTGTGCGGATATATAGTGGGAGGTGACCTGACTTCTGCTTCGGCGTCGTTTACCGGGCCTTTTGAATCAAAGACCAATATAATTCTCGGGCCTCGTTCCGGAACTTCTGCCAAAGCATCTTGTCTGTCCATACAATTGCCTGCCGGAGAGATAAGGGATGCTTTGAATTTGGTGGAAAACCCAGGACTTTTGGGAAAGAAGGTATATGTTTGCGGTGATATTGTGGCCGCATATTACGGAATTCCCGGAATGAAGAATCTGACTGGCTACAATATACCGTAGCTTTCTGGTTTTATTGGCTATACGGCCGCCTGAAGGCAATACCAATATATGGCGATTGCGTGACGTTGTATAAGGGTGTACATTTGCGGCCAAAAAAATGTTGAAGAAAGTTGTCGCAATTCTGTATTTGGCTGTTTTGCCATTCGTTCTCTGTGCCGGTGACCGTAAGCAGCCTGAGGCTGGTATCCATGGACATGTGATTGACAAAAACACAGGAGAACATATTCCTTATATTGTTGTTTCATTAAGGGGTACGACAATCGGTACGGCAACGGCTGCCTCCGGACATTATTTTTTGGAACATCTTCCGGAGGGAGAGTTTGTCGTACAGGTTTCAGGCGTAGGCTACAAGACGGTTATGAAGGAAGTTGTCTTGAAAGACGGCGTGTCTCTTGAAGTGAATTTCATGGTGGAAGAGGACAATGTTCTGCTGGATGGAGTTGTTGTGTCTGCAAACCGCAGTGAAACTACGCGCATGATGGCCCCGACTCTCGTGAATGTGGTAGGCATGGACACTTATGAAAGGGTCAATGCAACTTCACTTTCGCAGGGGCTGGTATTTCAGCCGGGTGTTAGAGTCGAGAACAATTGCCAGAATTGCAGTTATCAGCAGGTGCGCATCAATGGACTTGACGGACCTTATACGCAGATACTTATTGATTCACGTCCGGTGTTCAGTGCACTTGCCGGCGTATACGGAATAGAACAGATTCCTGCGAATATGGTTGACCGGGTGGAGGTGATGCGCGGAGGAGGCTCGGCTCTTTTCGGTTCATCGGCCATTGCCGGAACCATAAATATAATTACCAAGGAACCTGTACGGAATTCTGCATCGGCTTCGCATACATTTACCAGTATAAATGGGACGTCTGCATTTGACAACGTCACGTCACTTAACGCGTCTCTTGTAACGGATGACAATAAAATGGGAATTGCCGTTTTCGGACAAAACAGACACAAGGACGGTTATGATCATGACGGGGACGGCTTTACGGAACTGACAGAACTTGACGGACAGACTTTTGGAATGCGCGGTTACCTGAAGACAGGAATGTATAGCCGCCTGACAGTCGAGTATCATCATCTGCAGGAATACAGGCGCGGAGGAGACAATCTGCATCTGCCTCCGCACGAAGCCATGATTGCGGAGCAGGTGAAGCACGGTATTGATGCCGGAGGATTGAAATATGACTGGTTCTCTTCTGATGAAAAACATCGCTTGTCAGTATTCAGCTCTCTGCAGCACATAAAGAGGGACAGCTATTATGGAGCCGGCAAGGATCCTGATGCGTATGGAAATACTGAGGACCTTACTTTGGTTGCGGGCGGACAGTATGTGTATAAGTTCAGCAGATGCCTTTTCATGCCGGCTGACCTGACTGCCGGTGCGGAGTATAACTATGACAGGCTTGATGACAACATGTGGGGATATGGAAGGACGACTTCGCAGAGCGTGCATATCGGAAGTGCATATCTTCAGAATGAATGGAAGAATTCAAGGTGGAGTTTTTTGGCTGGCGGACGTCTTGACAAGCACAATCTCATAGATGGCGTCATCTTCAGTCCAAGACTGAATGTCCGCTATAATCCTGTCAGGAATGTGAATCTGAGGGCGAGCTATTCGTATGGCTTTCGTGCTCCGCAGGCTTTTGACGAAGACTTGCATATTGACAATGTAGGAGGAATCGTCTCAATGATACGTATAGCGGACGGGCTTCGTGTTGAAAAGTCACAAAGTGTCAGTCTGTCTGCAGATATGTATCATACTTGGGGAAAATGGCAGGGAAATATTCTGGCTGAAGGATTCTTTACGGATTTGTCTGATGTTTTTGCTTTGACTGAAGTGGGTGTTGAAAACGGAGTGCTGATAAAAGAACGCAGAAATGAGGCGGGTGCCCGCGTATTCGGAGGGAATCTTGAAGGCAAGATAGCTTACGGCAGTTATTGGCAGCTTCAGGCAGGCTTGACTCTTCAGAGGTCAGCTTATAAAGAAGCTCATTCCTGGGCAGAAGATGTGGAGCCTGTTACAAGAATGTTCCGTTCACCTGATATTTACGGTTATTTCGTCACTTCCGGCAGTCCATGTAAAGATATGCTTCTTTCTTTGAGCGGAACGTATACAGGAAGCATGCTTGTGGAACATCATGCCGGTTACATTGAGCACAACCGTACAGAGAAGACGCCCGGCTTTGGGGATATTAATTTCAAGGCCCAGTATGATTTTCATATTTACAGAAGTATTGCACTTCAGCTTAATGCAGGTGTGCAGAATATCTTCAATGCATTTCAGAGGGACTTTGACCAAGGCCCAGACCGTGATTCCGGATATATTTACGGTCCTTCCGCTCCGCGGTGTTTCTTTGTTGGAATTAAGTTGAATTATTAGAAAGGCCAGGCGGAGAAAACTCACCTGAAGATAAGAAAAAGGGGCTTGACTGATTTGCCAAGCCCCTTCTCTTGTATATATTGCTTTTACTGCTCGTCTACGCCCTGGTCATCAGGTCCGTTCTGCGGCCCCTGAGGACCGGCCTGTCCGTTGAACGGAGCCTGGCCTGCCTGTGCGGCCTTGGCCATGTCTTCAGATGCTGCGTGCCATGCCGCCTCCAGTTCTGCATTGTACTTGTCAATGTCTGCGAGATTCTGGTTCTTGACAGCTTCTTTGAGGTTGTTCATTGCTGATTCAATGGCATTCTTCTTTTCTGCAGGAATCTTGTCACCGTATTCCTTTAGATTCTTTTCTGTCTGGAAGCACATTGCATCTGCATTGTTTACCTTCTCAATGCGCTCTTTCTCAGCCTTGTCTGCAGCCTCATTGGCCTTGGCCTCATCCCTCATCCTCTGGATTTCCTCCTCTGAAAGTCCGGATGATGCCTCAATGCGGATATTCTGCTCCTTGCCGGTAGCCTTGTCCTTTGCAGACACATTAAGAATACCGTTGGCATCTATGTCGAAGGTCACTTCAATCTGAGGCACACCTCTTGGAGCCGGTGCAATGCCGTCAAGTATGAACTTGCCTATGAGCTTGTTGTCCTTTGCCATCGGACGCTCTCCCTGGAGGACATGCACATCCACTGCCGGCTGATTGTCTGCTGCCGTGGAGAAAACCTGTGACTTCTTGGACGGAATAGTGGTGTTTGCCTCTATGAGCTTCGTCATAACACCTCCGAGGGTTTCGATTCCGAGTGAAAGCGGTGTGACATCAAGAAGAAGCACATCTTTTACATCACCGGCAAGCACTCCACCCTGGATTGCTGCTCCTACAGCCACGACCTCGTCCGGGTTCACGCTCTTGTTCGGCGCTTTGCCGAAGAATTTCTCCACGATAGCCTGGATTGCAGGGATACGTGTAGAACCTCCCACGAGAAGTACCTCATCAATTTCAGATGCGTTGAGGCTTGCATCCTGGAGAGCTTTGCGGCATGGTTCGATTGTCCTCTGTATGAGAGAATCGGCAAGCTGCTCGAATTTGGCTCTTGAGAGAGTCTTCACGAGGTGCTTAGGCACTCCGTCAACCGGCATGATGTATGGCAGGTTGATTTCGGTATTGGTCTGGCTTGAGAGCTCAATCTTCGCTTTTTCGGCAGCTTCCTTGAGTCTCTGAAGGGCCATAGGGTCTTTCTTGAGGTCGATTCCGCCGTTCTCGGCAGCGAACTCGGCAGCAAGCCAGTCAATGATTACCTGGTCAAAGTCGTCACCGCCGAGGTGTGTGTCACCGTTGGTTGAAAGCACTTCGAATACGCCGTCTCCAAGTTCCATTATAGAGATATCGAAAGTACCGCCTCCGAGGTCATATACGGCCACCTTCATGTCTTTGTTCTTCTTGTCAAGGCCGTATGCAAGAGCCGCTGCTGTAGGCTCGTTGATGATTCGCTTAACCTCAAGGCCTGCAATCTTGCCTGCCTCCTTGGTAGCCTGGCGCTGAGAGTCCGAGAAGTATGCCGGTACAGTGATGACAGCTTCGGTAACTTCCTGGCGGAGATACTCTTCGGCTGTCTTCTTCATTTTCTGAAGAATCATTGCTGAAATCTCCTGAGGAGTATAGAGCTTTCCGTCAATGTCGACGCGCGGAGTGTTGTTCTCTCCCTTTACAACCTTGTAAGGCATTCTCTCGATTTCCCTGCCTACCTGGTCGTATGTCTCTCCCATGAATCTCTTGATTGAGAAGATGGTTTTGTGCGGGTTGGTGATGGCCTGGCGCTTTGCCGGATTTCCTATCTTTCTTTCACCCCCGTCAGTGAATGCAACTACTGAAGGAGTTGTCCTCTGGCCTTCATTGTTGATGATGACGGTCGGCTCGTTTCCTTCCATTACTGCCACGCATGAGTTCGTGGTTCCAAGGTCAATTCCAATAATTTTTCCCATAATATTTATCTCCTATTTTTAAATTTCATTTTGTTTGCCGCCTCAGCGACGTCCAGGCTATTATCGAAACTTGTGCCAACTTGCAACAATGCCGAAAGTATGTCAAAATGTCAGTTTTTTCATGACACGGATATGGGATAAATGACAAGAATTGCTAATTTTGCATCTCCATGGACAGGAAATTCAGGCAGGCCTTCACCGGCTTGTGCACAGGCTGACATGATTCATAAGCGACAAAGAAAAGATACGACATGACATACCGAAAACTTGCAGCAGAAGAATTCTCGGACCTCGCGTCCCGTATATTATATGAAGACAATCATCTTTTGATAATCAATAAGAGGGTAGGGGAAATTGTCCAGGGAGACAAGACCGGTGATGAACCTGTCAGTGAAAAGTATAAGGCTTTCATTGCCCAGAGGGATTCCAAGCCGGGGCAGGTATTTGTCGGACTTCCTCACCGTCTTGACCGTCCGGTAAGCGGTATTGTTGTTCTTGCGAAGACTTCAAAGGCCTTGGAAAGACTTGGCGCAATGTTCCGTGACTCGCAGATCCATAAATTCTATTGGGCTCTCGTCTGCCGTGAGCCGGAGTCTGCTGAGGGACTTTTGGAAGATATGCTGTGGAGGGACGAAAAACAAAACAAATCGTTTGTGTGCCGTCCTGGAGCTGCCAGAAAGGATGCCAAGAAAGCCATGCTCCGCTATCGGCGCATTTGCCGTACAGAGCGTTATTGTCTGCTTGAGGTCGAACTTATGACAGGACGCCACCATCAGATACGCTGCCAGCTGTCGAATATCGGATGCCAAATAAAAGGTGACCTCAAATACGGGGCCCCACGCTCAAATCCCGACGGAGGAATATGCCTGCACGCCAGAAGAGTGTCATTTGTGCATCCTGTCAAAAAAATCCCTCTTGTCATAGAGGCTCCAGTGCCTGGCTCGTGGAAAGGAATTCCGGAGAATCTGCAGCAGGACGCTACAGCTCGTCAGGCCATGGACACGGCTGCCCGGTCTTTATAAATGAAGGGCGCTGTCCTCCGGATTTTCTCAGGAAATTGCCGAGATCCTTTGACAGTTTCCTGACAATGTCCCTGTGCATGAACGAAATGTCATTCTTTTCACCGATGTCATTTTTAATGTTGTACAGTTCCTTTTTCCCGCTTTCATAAAAATACACAAGTTTCCAGTCTCCGTTGCGTACTGAACATGTCGGGCCTATTCCCGGGCCGTCTTCTCCCCATATATTAGGGCAATTCCAGTAGAGGCTTCTTCCTTTTGAGGGGTCGCTGCCATGTTTCAGCAAAGGAACGAAGCTCTTGCCGTCAATTGTCTGCGGAACATTGTATCTCTTTATTCCTGCCATCTCGAGAATTGTCGGATACAGGTCTTCTGCAATTATATAACTGCTGCATCTTGTTCCGGCTTCGGCAACGCCCGGCCATGATACAATCATCGGCTCGCGTATTCCTCCCTCGTAGGCAGATCCTTTCCCGCTGTTTAGAGGATAATTCTGGGTATATAAAGGAGCGTCTCTCCACGTGGTTCCGGTGGCGTACCCTCCGTTGTCTCCCATGAATATGATGACAGTGTTGTCTGCCTCACCGTTCTTCTCAAGCCAGTCCATTATGTCTCCTAAGCTTTTGTCCATGCCTTCTATAAGGGAGGCGTATGCTGCTTCTTTGTCTGAGAGCCCTTTTGCCTTATACTTGTCAAAATATCTTTCATCTTTTTCAATCGGTACATGAATGGCATAATGTGACATATAAAGATAGAATGGCTGGTTGTATTCTTTTGCCTTGTCAAGTGCCTTCAATGCTTCTTTCGTAAGTGCTTCTGTTGCAAATGTGCCGCTGCCCCAGTATTCCCTGAGGTCCGGTATCGCAAATGGAGAGACCGGATTGCCCTCATTGTCGTGTCCGAAATTGCGCTCGCTCAGATATGTGGCCAGGCCTCCGGCTGCATGCCCGGCAATATTCACTTCGAATCCGAAATGGCATGGATTTTCTCCCGGAGTGTCCATGGCTCCCCAATGTGCTTTTCCGCAATGTATCGTATGGTATCCGCTCTCCTTGAGCAGCTGGACGAATGATATGCCTGTAAATGTATTGGGAGTCCCCGGCACTTGTGAAATGCCGTTGAAATTCCATTCGGGTATTTTTATCGTGGAGCTTGCCTCGTCTGTTGTCTGGCCTTTTCTGAGTGTCCAGTTGGTCACCCTGTGCCGTGCAGCGTTTGCACCTGTCATTATGCTGCATCTGGTCGGTGAACTGATGCTGCTGGTGTATGCCTGGGTGAACATTACGCCAATATCCGCAAGGCGTTCCATATTTGGAGTGCAATATCTGTCATTGTACATGGTTCTTTCTGACCAGAAAGGGACAGATGTGTCCTGCCATCCCATGTCATCGACCAGGAAGAATATTATATTGGGCCTGATGTCACCTTCCCTTGAGTTCCTGTCCCTTGCATATAGCTGCGGTGCCGCTATGAGCGGTGCAATGCCGATGGCCGCTAAAAATCTGCTGTCCATAAACTGTAACCAATAAAAACTGATGCTTCTGTTTGCTGTTCAGGATGCATAGATAATGCTATTTTTTGAAACAAGCAAGCAGCCTGCGATTTGTTCCGGCTTGTTCCGCCCGGAATTTTGTCCTGCCTGTCTCTGTCGGATTGAGTCTCATTTTTATGTACTTGGCTTCTCATGTGCTTGGCTTCATTTTTATTTAGCCTTTCTTTTTATTTAGCTTGCCTTTTTATCGGGCCTTCCTTCTATTATGGGGCCTTCCTTTTATTTAGTCTTCCGCATTTGGAATCAGTGCGTCACGTCAGATGTCCACCATGCAAGGCGTGCCTTTGCCGGGTGGATTGCTTGCAGGCAGCAGGGCAGTACCTGATGGTTTTTTTTGGGGGGGGCATGCCTGCAATATGGCGGCGTTGAATTGAATTTGGCGTGTGAACTACGGACTTGCGCGGACCGTCAAGTTTTATGGTATGCCTTCTTGGTGGGCCAAGGCAACCGATACCATCCGGTGACGATTTTACCTGTCTTTGCGTTCCAGGTGTGCAATTAAAGTGGAGGACCTGGAACGGTGTGATTTTGCAATATGTTGTTAGTAAGTGTGTTATGATTTTTATGCGTTCCAGGTGTCACACCGGAAAAGTAGACCTGGAACACCATCGGCTTGTGATACCGTAAAGTGAAACACCATAGACGGAAATATCATCGACTGTTACATCATCGACTTGAAATACCATAGACAGGAGCACCGGGAATTCCGATTCAGGTATTTGGCAGGCGAAACGTGGCGAAAATGTGCAACCATGTGCAAAAAAGTGCAGCGCATCGCTTTTTTGAGCGAATTGCGCTGCATTTTGTCCTCTAAAGAAGTTTCCTATAAATCGTAAGTGTTTGATTTGTAGGATTTTTATCTTTTGAGCGGAAAACGGGATTCGAACCCGCGGCCCTCAGCTTGGGAAGCTGATGCTCTACCAACTGAGCTATTTCCGCGAAAACTTCTGCAAATGTATGCAAAAAATCCGAGACTTCAAATCATGCCGGATGTTTTTTGGATATGTTTCCGTAATGGGGACTGGCTTTCCGGAGTGTTTGTCCATGAGTGCTTGAGAGTCGTCAATGCATGCTGCACCGTAAGCGGCATACGGCATTAATGCCAAAGACAGAAGTCAGGCAATGCGCTTTTGCGGAAAAATATTTTCAGAAAATATGCTTCAGAAAATGGAAATGCCGTGTGAAGAGAATGTGCATGTTTCACTGTCACCGGAAACGTAAAAATCAAAACATTGTTCTGATTTTTTTTCAACGGTATGAGGAAAAATTATTACTTTTACAAATTGTTCCGGCCGGCATTGCGGGCAGCGGACGGAGGAGTTGCGTGCCAGCTTCTCATATAGTTGGTAATCAAAACATTTCAGATATGAACAACAATGCATTAATGAATCTTGCAGCTGACAATATACGTATTTTGGCTGCATCTATGGTGGAAAAAGCTAAGTCCGGACACCCGGGCGGAGCTATGGGCGGTGCTGATTTCATCAACGTCCTGTATTCTGAATACCTTCAATATGATCCGGATTGTCCTCAGTGGAAAGGACGTGACCGCTTCTTCCTTGATCCGGGGCACATGGCTCCTATGCTATATGCCCAGCTTGCCCTTACCGGAAGGTTTACATTAGAGGAACTGCAGCAGCTGCGCCAGTGGGGCTCTCCAACTCCAGGGCATCCTGAAGTCAATGTGGCAAGAGGAATTGAGAATACTTCCGGTCCGCTTGGACAGGGGCACGTGTTTGCTGTCGGAGCGGCCATTTCTGCAAAATTCCTTGCTGCCCGCACGGGAAACCCTCTTTTTGCCAAAGAAACAATTTACGCATATATATCTGACGGAGGCATTCAGGAAGAAATATCGCAGGGAGCCGGACGTATTGCCGGAACCTTGGGGCTTGACAACCTTATAATGTTCTACGACTCAAACGAAATCCAGCTTTCCACAGAGTGCGGTGACGTATCTGCTGAGGATACAGCCATGAAATACCGCGCGTGGGGATGGAATGTCCTTGAAATAAACGGAAATGACTGTGACGAGATACGCAGTGCGCTTGATGCCGCCAAGGCTGAGAATGCACGTCCGACTCTGATCATAGGACGCTGCGTAATGGGAAAAGGAGCAAGAAAGGAAGACAACTCATCATACGAAAGGAACTGCAAGACTCACGGTGCACCTTTGGGGGGCAATGCATACAGAAATACAATCCTGAATCTCGGAGGCAATCCTGATGATCCGTTCAGGATTTATGACGAAGTACGGGAACTTTATGCAAAGCGTGCCGATGAACTGAGGAGTATTGTTGCCGGACGTGCTGCCGAGGAGGCTGCATGGGCGGAAGCCAATCCTCAGCTGGCTGCAGATGTTGAAAAATGGTTCAGCGGTGCAGCTCCTGAAATAGATTGGAGCGGCATTTCACAGAAGGCAGGTGCAGCTACAAGAAATGCCTCGGCGACAGTTCTCGGAATACTTGCTGAGCAAGTGCCTAATATGATATGCGCGTCCGCTGACCTCTCAAATTCAGACAAGACCGACGGTTTCCTGAACAAGACTTCATCTTTTGTAAAAGGAGATTTCAGCGGTGCATTCTTCCAGGCCGGTGTTGCAGAGCTTACAATGGCATGCTGCTGTATCGGAATGGTTCTGCATGGAGGTGTGATTGCAGCATGCGGCACGTTCTTCGTTTTCTCGGACTACATGAAACCTGCCATCCGTATGGCAGCCCTGATGGAGCTTCCTGTGAAATTCATCTGGTCTCATGATGCATTCCGTGTCGGTGAGGACGGGCCTACCCACGAGCCTGTCGAGCAGGAGGCACAGATACGTCTTATGGAAAAACTCAAAAACCACAGCGGACGCAATTCAATGCTTGTACTTCGTCCTGCAGATGTGGAAGAAACCACAGAGTGCTGGAAACTTGCCATGGAAAACACATCAACACCTACCGGACTTATATTCTCACGCCAGAATATCGACATGCTTCCGGAAGGCAACGATTACAGCCAGGCTTCAAAAGGCGCATATATCGTAGCAGGCTCGGATGAGAATCCGGACGTGATCCTTGTGGCTTCAGGTTCAGAAGTCTCTACCCTCGTCGCAGGAGCTTCACTCCTTAGGAATGACGGTCTGAAAGTCCGTATTGTCAGCTGTCCTTCCGAGGGACTTTTCCGCAGTCAGAGCGAAGAATATCAGCAGAGCATACTTCCTTCCGGAGCAAAAATCTTTGGACTTACCGCTGGTCTGCCTGTCAATCTTCAGGGACTGGTTGGAGCAAACGGCAAAGTTTTCGGACTTGAAAGCTTCGGCTTCTCAGCCCCGTATAAAGTACTTGATGAAAAACTTGGCTTTACCGCACAAAACGTTTATGAGCAGGTAAGGAAAATGCTTGGATAACATTATAAACCGCTTTAATTTGCTATTTAGTGAGCCTCTTGTGTCTCCGGTGGACTTCTTCCGGTTAGACACAAGAGTTGCATAAGCAAATAAAACTACAGAAAACTTAAATTATGAAACTCAGACATTTTTTAGTTATGCTTCTTCCTGTTCTGGCTTCGTGCTCACGGGATGTGGCACAGGATGATTACGGCGTTACCGTCAAAGTCAGTCAGGTGAGGGATGGGGGACCGGCATTGGTCCGCCTTGAAGTCCGTGGGGACAATCTCGTGCATGTTACGGCTACTCCTGATAAGGAATTTCCTGAGCATCAGAGCTTGGTCGTACTTCCGGATGACAGGCCTTCTGCGTTCTCATGCCTCCGCAATGGCGATACAGTAACAGTCTCCACCTCTTCACTAAGGGCCTGCGTCCTTGTTTCGACAGGGGAAGTGTGGTTTACTGAACCGGACGGGAAAATCATTCTGAAGGAAACTGCGGGAGGCGGAAAGAGCTTTTCGCCAATCGTTGCGGACGGGAAGGCAGGATATTCTTTCATACAGACCTTTGAATCTCCTGATGACGAGGCTCTTTACGGTCTTGGCCAGCACCAGTCTGATGAATTCAACTATAAAAACCGTAATGAGGAACTTTTCCAATATAATACGAAGGTATCGGTTCCGTTCATCGTGTCCAATAAGGGATATGGCGTACTCATGGACAGCTATTCACTTATGCGTTTCGGTAATCCGGAGCCTTACGGCCAGCTTCCTGACATATTCCGTCTATATGACAAAAATGGAAAAGAAGGGTGTCTGACGGGTACATATATCCCTGAGAAAGGGGAAACCATTGTCCGGGATGAGCCTCAGATATACTTCGAGCATCTCGTTGCCCCTGAAATGGAAAAAGTTGTCAACCTTCCGGAAGGTTTTCCGTTCATGAACTCTTCGGTGACTTATGAGGGCTTCCTTGAAGCTCCGGATTCAGGTGACTACCGGTTTATATTATATTATGCAGGTTACATGTCTGTGAAAATCGGCGGGGAAACTGTTGTTCCTGAACGCTGGAGGACAGCCTGGAATCCGAACAGCTATAAATTTACGGTACATCTTGATGCGGGTGAAAGAGTTCCTGTCGAAATAGACTGGAAACCAGACGGTTATGTGTCTTATTGCGGCCTCAGGGCTTATCCTCCAGCATCTGCGGACGAGTCCCGCATGCATTCATGGTGGAGTGAAATGTCCGGCTGCCTGGACTATTGGTTCATTGCCGGGGATGACATGGATGAAATCATTTCCGGATACAGGACACTCACGGGAAAGGCTCCCGTAATGCCTAAATGGGCCATGGGGTATTGGCAGAGCCGTGAACGCTACAAGACATCCTCTGAAATGATCGGAGCACTCGAAGGCTTCCGCAAAAGAAACATACCGATAGACAATATTGTGATGGACTGGAGCCATTGGCCTGAGGCAGAATGGGGAAGCCACGAGTTCGATCCTGAGCGTTTCCCGGATCCCAAGGCTATGGTTGATTCCATACATGACCTGCACGGGCGTATGATGGTTTCCGTATGGCCTAAATTCTATGTGGGAACAGAGCATTACCGTGAGTTCGATGAGCACGGCTGGATGTATACCAGGGCTTATGAGGACGGAGTGCGTGACTGGATCGGCCAGGGGTATCTGTACGGATTTTATGATGCATACGATCCTGATGCCCGCAAACTGTTCTGGGAGCAGATGTATGAGCATTATTATCCTCTTGGCATTGATGCATGGTGGATGGATGCTTCTGAGCCGAATGTCCGTGACTGTACCGACATGGACTACAGGAAAGCCTTGTGCGGTCCTACTGCTTTGGGACCTTCAACGGAGTATTTCAATGCATACGCGCTTATGAATGCCGATGCCATTTACAATGGCCAGCGCGCCTCAGACAGCAGCAGAAGGGTCTTTTTGCTTACGCGTTCCGGTTTTGCCGGGCTTCAGAGATATTCAACTGCTACATGGAGCGGTGACATCGGCACACGCTGGGAGGACATGAAGGCGCAGATTTCTGCAGGACTTAATTTCGCAATAAGCGGAATACCTTACTGGACAATGGACATCGGAGGATTCTGTGTAGAGAACAGATATGTGGAAGGACAGCAGGTGTGGAATGCATCAGGGATTGAAAATGAGGACATGAAGGAATGGCGTGAACTCAATGCACGGTGGTTCCAGTTCGGTGCATTTGCCCCATTGTACCGTGCACATGGCCAGTATCCTTTCCGCGAGCCGTGGGAAATTGCTCCGGAGGGACATCCTGCCTATGAATCTATAGTATGGTATACCAAGCTGAGATACAGGCTGATGCCTTATATCTATACTCTTGCCGGAATGACATGGAAGGATGACTATACCATAATGCGTCCTCTGGTAATGGACTTTATGGATGACCCGGATGTGTACAGCGCGGGTGATGAGTATATGTTCGGACCGGCATTTCTTGTGGCTCCTGTTTATGAGTACGGTGCACGCAGCAGAAATGTCCTGCTTCCGGAGTGCGGTGGATGGTATGATTACTATACCGGAAAATTTGAAGAAGGGGGCCGTGTCATCGAGGCTGATGCTCCTTATGACAGGATGCCTCTTTATGTGCGTGCCGGTTCAATAGTTCCCGTCGGTCCTGACATGCAGTATTCCGATGAGAAGCCTGCGGACGTGATTGACCTTTATATCTATATGGGTGATGACGGAGAATTTACCCTTTATGAAGACGAGAACGTGAATTATAATTATGAGAAAGGATTGTATTCCACTATAAGTTTCTCATACGATGACACCGCACGTATGTTGACGATAGGCGACAGGAAGGGTGAATTCCCGGGCATGCTGAAGGATAGGGTATTCCGTATATGCCCTGTCTCGAAAGACGGAAATGCCGCAGGAGTGACAGTCAATTATGACGGCTCGGCCCTGACTGTAAGAATTTGATATCCGAGTGTTTAAATTATATGAATTATGTATCTTTTAGGTTATGATATAGGCAGTTCGTCAGTAAAGGCGAGCATAGTGGATGCATGTTCCGGGAAATGTGCCGCATCTGCCTTCTTTCCGAAGAATGAGGCTGCAATCATTGCATTGAGGAGCGGATGGGCCGAGCAGGAGCCGTCTTCATGGTGGGACAGCCTGAAGCTTGCCACAGCAGCAGTGTTTGAAGAATCGGGAGTGTCTCCCGTGGATATAGGAGCAATAGGCATATCTTACCAGATGCACGGACTTGTCTGTGTTGACAGGGAAATGAATGTCCTGCGTCCATCCATAATATGGTGCGATTCCCGTGCTGTATCTTATGGAAGGAATGCCTTTGATTCCATCGGACACGGAAAATGCCTGTCGCATCTTCTCAATTCTCCTGGAAATTTTACTGCATCAAAGCTTGCATGGGTAAAGGAGAATGAACCGGAGCTGTATTCCAGAATATATAAGATAATGCTTCCGGGGGATTATATTGCAATGAAGCTCACAGGTGAAATAGGAACTACAGTTTCAGGCTTGTCGGAAGGCATGTTCTGGGATTTCAAGGAGAATGCTCCTGCGGATTTCCTGCTGGACTTCTATGGAATTGATGCATCGTTGCTGCCGCCTGTCAGGCCGACCTTTTCTGAGCATGGCAGGGTCAGTGCAAAAGCAGCGGAGGAACTTGGCCTTGAAAAGGGGATACCTGTGACATACAAGGCCGGTGACCAGCCTAATAATGCGCTTTCACTCAATGTCTTCAATCCTGGGGAAATTGCATCTACAGCAGGTACTTCCGGTGTTGTCTACGGTGTTCTCGGACAGGTGGCCTATGATCCGGAGTCAAGGGTAAATACCTTCGCACATGTCAACCATACTGCCGACAATGCACGTCTCGGAGTTCTTTTGTGCATAAACGGAACAGGAATATTGAACTCGTGGATGAGGAGAAATGTCGCTCCGGAAGGCATGACGTATGCAGACATGAACGAAATTGCCTCCGAAGCTCCGATCGGAAGCGGCGGAGTCAGCATACTGCCGTTCGGCAATGGTGCTGAGCGTATGCTGGGAGACAGGAGTGCTGGATGTTCTGTGCATGGAGTAAACTTCAATCTTCACGGCAGGGCACATCTGATGCGCGCAGCCCAGGAAGGCATTGTCTTTTCTTTTAAATACGGAATTGATATAATGGAGCAGATGGGCATGAATGTCAAGAAAATCCATGCCGGTTATGCCAACATGTTCCTTAGTCCGGTGTTCCGGAAGACTTTCGCCGGAGTTACCGGTGCCGTAATTGAACTTTATGATACCGACGGTTCCGTGGGTGCCGCGAGAGGTGCCGGAATCGGAGCCGGAATATACAGGGACAATACTGAGGCATTCTCAACTTTGGCAAGGCTTTCCGCAGAGGAGCCTTCACAATCAGATTCAGAGGCTTATCTGGAAGCCTATGAAATATGGAAGTCGCATATTAATCTTAATGATAACCAATAACAATAAATTATGACAGACAAAGAATTTTTTCCGGGAATCGGTAAGATCCGGTTCGAGGGCAAGGAAAGCCGCAATCCTATGGCTTTCCGCTATTATGATGCAGAGAAGGTCGTTCTCGGCAAAAAAATGAGCGAGTGGCTCAAGTTTTCAATGGCATGGTGGCATACACTGTGTGCAGAAGGTGCAGACCAGTTCGGAGGCACAACCAAATCTTTCCCATGGAATGAAGCCTCATGTCCTCTGCAGGCAGCAAAGGACAAGGTTGATGCAGGTTTTGAATTCATGCAGAAAATGGGCATTGAGTATTATTGCTTCCATGATGTGGACCTGGTGGATGAAGCCGGCACTGTTGAGGAGTATGAGGCCAATCTCAGGGAAATCGTTGCATATCTGAAGAAGAAGCAGGAAGAGACCGGAATAAAATTGCTGTGGGGCACTGCAAATGTATTCGGCAACAAGCGCTATATGAACGGTGCTTCCACAAATCCTGATTTTGATGTTGTTGCCCGTGCCATAGTGCAGATCAAGAATGCCATTGATGCGACAATCGAGCTCGGAGGAACAAATTATGTGTTCTGGGGAGGTCGTGAAGGCTATATGTCTTTGCTGAATACAGACATGAAGCGCGAAAAAGAACACATGGCCACAATGTTGCGCATGGCACGTGACTATGCGCGCGCAAAAGGTTTTACCGGCACTTTCCTTATTGAACCTAAGCCCATGGAGCCTACAAAGCACCAATATGATGCTGATACTGAGACTGTAATCGGCTTTTTGCGTGCGCACGGACTTGACAAGGATTTCAAGGTGAATATTGAGGTGAACCATGCCACTCTTGCCGGCCACACTTTTGAGCATGAACTGGCCTGTGCTGTGGATGCAGGTATGCTCGGCTCAATTGATGCCAATCGCGGTGACTATCAGAACGGCTGGGATACGGACCAGTTCCCGATAGACAATTTTGACCTTATACAGGCTATGATGCAGATAATCCGCAATGGAGGACTTGGAAACGGAGGTACAAACTTTGATGCCAAGACACGCCGCAATTCTACGGATCTGGATGATATTTTCATTGCTCATATTGCAGCTATGGATGCCATGGCACGTGCTCTTGAGAATGCGGCAACCCTGCTTGAGGAGTCTCCTGTAAAGAAAATGGTTGCAGACCGCTACGCCAGCTTTGATTCAGGACTCGGCAAGAAATTCGAGAATGGCGAGATGACTCTTGAAGAGGCTTATGAATATGGCAAGAGAGTGGGCGAGCCTAAGTTGACAAGCGGGAAGCAGGAACTTTATGAGGCTATCGTGAATATGTACTGCTGATTTACAAAGACGGGGTGACTGAAATCTTTTGGTCACCCTGGATTGTTTTAATGACACTAAGACTAATTTCTAAATGACTGACATTAAAAATGGAGGGAGCAGGGCTTACCTGTTTTCCATTGTTCTTGTTGCTGTAATCGGCGGCTTGCTTTTCGGATATGATACAGCTGTAATCTCAGGAGCAGAGAAAGGGCTGCAGGCATTTTTTATCGGAGCATCAGATTTTACTTATACAGATTTTCTGCATGGCATAACATCTTCAAGTGCTCTTATCGGCTGCATTGTCGGAAGTGCATTGTCCGGAATTCTGGCTACAAGGTTCGGGCGAAAGAAGTCGCTGATTTTTGCAGGCGTGCTGTTTTTTCTTTCGGCTCTTGGCTCATATTGTCCGGAGTTCCTGTTTTTCAATTACGGGCAGCCTTCGTTTCAGCTGCTTATAGCTTTTAACCTTTACCGGGTACTTGGAGGAATCGGTGTCGGGCTTGCATCTGCAATCTGTCCAATGTATATTGCAGAGATTGCTCCAAGCAATTTGCGCGGCACTCTTGTTTCCTGGAATCAGTTCGCCATCATTTTTGGACAGCTTGTAGTCTATTTTGTGAATTTCATGATATTGGGAGACCACATTGCTCCTGTCATCGAGCGCATGGCTGAAGGACTGAACAGCATAATCAATCCTGATGATGCCAAGTGGGCCATTGAACGTGGCTGGAGACTGATGTTTGTCAGCGAGGCTGTGCCAGCCGGTCTGTTTACGGCTCTGCTTTTCCTTGTTCCTGAGACTCCACGTTTTCTTGTGATGAGCGGGAATGACGGGAAGGCTTTGGAAGTGCTGGCACGTATAAATGGACAGGAACAGGCAAAAAATATTTTTGCTGACATTAAAGCCACTGTATCTCACAAGACAGAAAAACTATTCACTTATGGGGTACTTGTGATTTTCGTCGGAATCATGTTAAGTGTTTTCCAGCAGGCCGTCGGAATAAATGCCGTACTTTATTTTGCTCCGAGAATCTTTGAATCGCTCGGTATGGGCAATCCGATGATGCAGACAGTGCTGATGGGTGTGGTGAATATTTCTTTCACTTTGCTTGCCATTTTTACAGTGGAGAAATGGGGGAGGAAGCCGCTTCTTATATGGGGGTCTTTGGGAATGGCCCTTGGTGCGGCCGGTGTTGCTGCGGCAAGTGTTTTTGAGGCTCTTCCTCCTGTAGTGGCCGTGTGCAGCATCATGGTCTACAGTGCTTCATTCATGTTCAGCTGGGGACCGATATGCTGGGTGCTGATTTCAGAGATTTTTCCTAATACCATACGTGGAGCTGCAGTCGCAATTGCGGTTGCCTTCCAGTGGATTTTCAATTTCATTGTATCATCAACTTTCCTCCCGATGTATAATATGAGTCTCGGTACAATGGAGAATTTCGGACATGCATTTACTTATGGACTATATGGTGTGATATGCATTGCAGCAGCAGCCTTTGTGTGGAAACTTGTTCCGGAAACCAAGGGCAAGACTTTAGAGGACATGTCAAAACTCTGGAAAAGGAAGTAGACTGGGGCTTATAATCTTTGTCCCTTCAATGGCAATAAATTCATCGGCGGCCGCACCTTGATTGTTGTAAAAGGTGCGGCCGTTGCCATGCATTTTGCTGTCTGTCTATATCTATCTGTCTACCTATCTACCTGTTTGTCTATCTGTCTGTCTATCTGTCTACAAGAGTTTCCTGATATTGTGGTTTTCTGTCTTGGGCAGCCTTGCCGACTGTCTGATGCGAAGATTTCTGCAATCCTTGATGTCAGTTGATCCCTGTTATTCATGTTGCTGTCTGCTTATGTTTGTTGGTGCCTGGAGTTGCCTTGGTCAGGGGGGGGAATTGATTGACATGGATGAATTGGTTGTTAGAGATATTTGGGTTTTCAGATACATTAACTCTCTTGGTTGACAGGGAACTTTTGATTGACAGTTACGAATTGGTTGTTAGATATGTTTGGGTTGACTGGGTTGTCATGGATGCATTGGTTGTTATGGATGTTTTGATTGTCAGATGCATTAGTTGCCTTGGTTGACAGGGAAATTTTGATTGCCAGGTATGAATTGGTTGTTAGGGATGTTTTGGTTGACTGGGTTGGTTATTAGGGATGTCTTTGGTGTCTTGGACACCTTGGGTGTCAGGAAGTTCCCCTGACTCTTCGGATTCGTGATGCGTAAGTTATTGATTCTTAGCTATATCCTATAAATCGCTGCCCCGTTTTTGGGGCAGCGATTTATAGGAATCGATTGATTTCCAGCGGATTGCATACTACGCATTTGTTGCGTGAGAGTTGGAAAACTGATTGCTGGGCATGCTTTAGGGGTGTGGTCTGCTTTTTTGTGCCTGCAACTGAGCAGGGAAATATGTAAATAAACAGCTTAAAGTATGCAGAGCCCTCTGTGCCAAGGGGCTGGGCATCTTGCTTTGAGGAGCATGGAATGCAGAAGTTGAAAACAATATGGATTTTACAGTGAGCCGATTTTCGGTTCAGTTGTGAAATTTGTCCCGAGGGGATTGGGGCGGAAAAATTCCTCATGGGTATTGGCGTTTAAATTTTATAATTATGCATGTTGTGTGCTAAAATGATAACACCGGATATGTGTCGGACATTATCAATAAAAATGAAAAAGCAATGTTGGGCCCCGATTTTAATTAGGCGTTCCAGGTGTGCATGATTTCAGTGAGACCTGGAACGGTGTGATTTTATGATGTGTTGTTAATTAAAGTGTTATGATTATAAGGCGTTCCGGGGTTTACATATAAAAAGGTGCTACATATAAAAAGCAGGCCAAGAACGGTTGGAGGCCAAATCAATGAAAGGGGGGCATTGGGGTGGGCCCCTTATGCGAAAAACACCCTTTGGAAAATTTCCAAAGGGTGTTTTAGTGACCCCAACAGGATTCAAACCTGTAACCTTTTGATCCGTAGTCAAATGCTCTATTCAGTTGAGCTATGGGGCCGATATGCAGTTAAACTGCTATTCGTTGGTATTCTTTATGATAACCTTTTTCTCCTTTATGCGGGCTTTCTTGCCGGCAAGTTTTCTAAGATAGAAGATACGTGCTCTACGAACCTTACCAATCTTGTTGAGTTCTATTGACTCGATGAAAGGTGACTCAAACGGGAAGATTCTCTCAACACCTACACCGCTTGAAATCTTGCGGATTGTGAAAGTCCTTGTGTTTGCAGAAGCTCCGCGAAGCTGGATTACAGTTCCTTTGAACTTCTGAAGTCTCTCCTTGTCGCCCTCCTTGATTCTGTAAGTGACCGTAATTGTGTCACCTGCTTTGAATTTTGGGTAGCTGGCCACTTTCTCATTGCTGAATGCCTGCTCTACTACTTTAATAAAATCCATTTCTGTACTAAATTAAGTTTTGTGGCAACATTGCGTTTCTTTTCACCCTGCACAAGAGGTTGCTTTCGTTTTGGGATTGCAAAGGTAGGAATAAAAAATGAAACTGCAAATTTTTTAATGAAAAAATCAAAAAAAATGTGTCAATCCTCAAATTCAGTCAAACAGACCCTTCAGCTTGTCAAAAAATCTTTTGTCTTCCTTTGTTGGGTCCGGGCGGAATGAATCTTTGGCACGCATAGATTCCATCATTGCTTTTTCTTCTTTGCCGAGTTTCTTTGGAATCCATACAGCAAGCTTTACATAGAGGTCTCCGACTCCTCCTCCGTATCCGTTTACGGAAGGCAGTCCGCGTCCACGCAACCTGACGATTGTGCCGGACTGGGTTCCCGGTTCAATCTTTATTCTGTAATTTCCGTCAAGACAAGGAATCTCTGTCTCGCCTCCGAGTATTGCCTCAGGAACGGAGATTATCTTTGTATAATAAAGATTGTTTCCTTCGCGCTTGAGATTCGGATGCTCCTGCTCTTCAATGACGACGAGCAGGTCGCCGTTTATACCATTGTTCTTGGCTGCATGTCCCTGTCCCTGGAGAGTAAGCTGCATGCCGGCTTCTACGCCTGCCGGAATGCGCACTTTTATCGTTTCACGCTTGCGTACAAGGCCGCTTCCAGAACAGTTACGGCATGGATTGGATATGATTTTACCCTCTCCTCCGCACTGCTGGCAAGTCGAGCGTGTGATTGTCTGCCCGAGGAAACTGTTTGTAACCCTCTGTACTTCTCCTGTTCCGTTGCAGGCTGGACATGTCTTTATGTCAGAGCTGTTCTTTGCGCCTTTGCCGCCGCATTCTGTGCAGGGTATGCTTTTCTCTATGCTTATCTCCTTTTCGACTCCTTTGGCGATTTCATCAAGTGTAAGCTTTACTCTTACGCGTATGTCACGTCCGCGGAATACTCTCTGCTGCCTTTGGCCTCCTCCGAAACCTCCGAAGCCGCTGAATCCTCCGAAACCTCCTCCGAATGCACCGCCGAAGAGGTCGTTCAGTATATCGTTCAAGTTTCCGAATCCTCCGCTGAAGTCAGGTCCGGCACCTTCAACGCCGGCATGACCGAACTGGTCATATTTTGCCTTTTTGTCAGCATCGCTCAAAACGGAATATGCTTCTGCCGCCTCCTTGAACTTTTCTTCTGCCTCTTTGTCGCCCGGATTCTTGTCCGGGTGGTATTTGACGGCCAATTTTCTGTAGGCCTTTTTTATCTCATCGGCACTGGCATCTTTGCTTACGCCAAGAACCTCGTAGTAATCTCTTTTGTTTGCCATAGTTTTTTCTTAATGAATTGGAACGCCTCAGATTCCGACTACAACTTTGGCAAAACGTATTACTTTGCCATTGAGTGTATAGCCGGTCTGCACCACGTCAAAAACTTTTCCCTTTTTCTCCTCTTCCTCTACCGGAAACTGCGCCACTGCCTCGTGAAGGTCTGTGTCAAAAGGCTGTCCCAACGCTTCAATCACTGCCAGGCCCTTGCTTTTGAGGTATCCTGTCAGTTTGCTGTATATCAGTTCTGTACCTTCCTTGGCGGCTGCACTGTCATTTGATTCCTGCAGTACGCTCAAGGCTCTTTCGCAATCATCCAGCACAGGCAGAAGTCCTTTGATAGTGTCAGTGGATGCCATGCTTACAAGGTCCAGCTTTTCCTGTGCGGTACGTCTGCGGAAATTGTCGAACTCTGCCATAAGCCTCAGATAGTCATCCTTTTCCTTTGCTATGGCAGCTTCAAGGTCTGCTATTTTCTTGTCCTGGTTTTTGGCATCTTCTTTTTTGCCCTTGCATTTCTTATTCTCTTCTGCAGTGACTTTGCCTGCATCCTCTTTTGCTGCAATATCCTCTGCGACAGACTCTTCTGCTACAGTATCCTTTAAATCTTTTTCTTTGTTTTCCTTTGACATATCTGTTTTTCTTTTTTTTCTGTTAATCCGACAAGCGCCGCAAAGATAACAAATAATCTGCCACCCGCGAAACTCTGCCAAAATGGCAGTCCGGGCCTGTCTTGTTTATTCCGGCTTCTTTGACTATATTTGTGCTGACGCACATATATACGTCTGCGTCTCGGCATACATTC